>NZ_JBQJIM010000003.1:0-484987 GCF_052078295.1 Crossiella sp. CA198 | reverse complement strand
CGACGAGCAGTTGCCGAACAAACTGGGTCCGGTCGTGGCGGTGGTCGGCGAGGGACTTGCCCGACCACTTCCGCGAGACCAGCACGCGCCGCCCTGGCAGGCCGAGGGTGGAGCGGCGGTGGGCCTTGCCCTTGCACCGCCCCGGAACCAGGTTCATCCGTGCCCCGGCCGGTTGGATGCCGTACAGCAGCCAGACCGCGCAGCGGGGCGAGCACGGGGTGATGCGCAGTTCCTCATGCAGTCGGTCGGCGTGCCGACGCTGACGTTCGGTCTTCTCCTCGTGGCACTCGCTGATCGACTTGGTCAGGTACTTGGTCAGGTAGCCGATGTGCCGCCCAGATTCCTCGGTGCCGCCGAGGATGCCCTTGGAGTGCACCTGTGCCCCGAACCGCACCACATGCGCCGGTTCGCTGTCCTCAGCCCCGGGAAGGGCCTGTTCCCAGGTCGGCAGCGCTTCCCGGGTGGCCGGGTCGACGAAGCCCTTGGCGCGGTCACACCACACCGGCACCGTCTCGCCGGGGTAGACGAGTTCGTCATGCTTCGGCCACCACACCTGGTGGTAGGTCCCTGCGGTCACGAGGCGCACGAGTTCGTGCGGGATCGCACCACGCAATGCGGCGTGCCAGTGCGGCGCCAGCCGCCGCTGGGGTTCCACGGTGGAGAAGTACTGCACCTCATAGCCGACCGCCCGGCGCAGGTTCTGCACCCACCGGTCCAACAGGGCGGCGAAGTGCACCGCATCCCGAGCGGCCCGCCGGTAGTCATAGCCGTCGGGGTTGACCGGGGTGCCGTCATCGTGGACCCGCCCATAGGAATCCAGGGTCAGGGTCAGGAACATCGACGGGCGGAACCGCCCGGCGTACTCGCGGCCGAGGGTGTGCTTGGCGACCTTGCGCCGGGGCAACTCCGGCACGTCCTGCTTACGCCGGGTGGAGCGCTTGACCGGCTTGGCGGCCGGGGCGTCCAGGGCCGGGAGCTTGCCCCGAACCCCACCTTCCCTCAGCTCCACATCCACCGCCGTGACGGCTTCCCGCAGATCCTCCATTCCGGACTCGTCGCCCTGCGCCCGCGCCGTCTGGTAGTCCGCCCACAGCGTGGAGCGCAGCTCGGTCAGCGCGGTCTGGTCTGCGGTCGGTGCGGCCGGGGTGAAGTCGGGTTCGTCGTCGAGGTGCCAGCCTTCCCGGCACTGGGCCATGCGCAGCTTGCGGGCCTTGTCCGCGCACGGGGCACACACGGAGGCCACAGTGGAGCCACAGGCGACCGGGACGATGTCGACGCGGCCGGTGGCGTAGTCCAACCTGCGTTGTGCCAGCGGCCGGATACAGACGCCGTTGGTCTCAGCCAGCGAGCGCACCACGTCCAGGGCGACGGGTTGGCGCATGCGGTCAGCGCGGGTGATATGCAGGCCTTCGGCCGGCATACGCTCACCAGCCACGCTTACGTGTCCGGTCATCACCATGCACCCCCGCACGGGGTGAAGGCCACGGCCAGGCCGCAGCCGGGGCAGTGCCCGTAGGCGCAGTCATCCTCAGCCCGTGTCCGCGTCCGGCAGCCACACCACAAGTCATGCAGCCAGCCCGGCATCCCGGGGACACCGTCGACCAGCCTGGGCACCATCTCGGGCCGGGGCGGGATCACGTTGTGCTGCAACACTTCCAGTGCCCGTGCGATCCGGGCTTGCTGGTCGCGGGAGAGTCGCCGGGTCATGCCGCCACCTCCCCGTCCACGCCATAGCCGCCGCCGGGGAAGGGCAGGACTTCGGCATGCACGACGTCGCGGCCGGTGACGTAGTCGACCAGGCGGCCCAGATCCGCATCGGTGACGTGGAAAGCCCGTGCCCGCAACGGTTCCCGCCGATCGTCGACCTTGACCCAGGTCACCCCGGGGGTGGCTTCGCTGATCTCGTGAGCCGCCGCACCGCGTTGCCGGACACCCTCCCCCAGCACCATGTCCACCTGAGCCGCCTCATCCAGGCGGAGGGCGACCTTGGTCCCGAACAAGTGCCGGAAGGACACGATTTCCTTACGCGGGTCCTGGACCAGGCCCACGATGGCGAAGCCGGGGGCGCGGCCCTGGGATGCGATGGTCTGCACCGCCCGCGCCGCCCTTTCCCGCAGTCCCTTGTCGGTCTGGTAGGCGATCACGTCGGCCAACTCATCGATCACCAGCACCGTGAACGGCTCTCCGGTGCCGGGCTTGAAGCGCCGCAGCAGACCCCGGTACCGCTGGGCGCGTTCCTTGAGTTCGGCGGCCACGGCTTCCAGCAGCTCCACCGCTTCCACGCCGTTGGTGTAGGCCAGGCGATGGAACAGTTCCGGTGCCTGCCCGAGTTCCATGCCGCCCTTGGGGTCAATGCCGACCAGGCGGACCAGTCCGGCCTTGACCGCCGGGGCCAGGGCCCAGATCAGCGACCACATGACCGAGCCCTTGCCCGCGCCGGGCGAGCCCACCACGAGGAGGTGGTTTCCCTGTAGCCGCAACGTAAACGGCCGTCCAGTCTCCGTGCGGCCGATCAGCAGGCGCTTGAGGTCAACCGCGGAATCCTTGGCGGCCAGCGCGGGCACCGGGATCGGTCGGATGAGCGGGTCACGGTGGACCAGGTCCAGCTCTAGGCGTCCGGGCTTACGGACCCGCACCCGGCAGGCGGTCGCCCCGAAGGCATGCGCCAGCCCAGAGGCCCGTAGCTCCCACGCTTCGGGGGCCTGGCCCTTGACCATGCGCACCCGGACCCGGTCCCGCCAGCCGTCGGCCCGGACGCGGCCGAGCTTGGGCCGGTACTCCGCACCCCGCATGGACTTGGTCAGGTCGGCCAGGCGCATGACCGAGCGCCACTGCCACCCGTAGACCGTGCCGCGCCGCCACTCCGTGCGCACCTGAGACCAGCAGAACCGCACGAACGACGCATGGTGACCCCACGCCCACCAACCGAGCCCAATCCCTGCCACCGCAACAACAAAGCCGAGATTGCGCCCGCCGAGCTGGACGTAGCCGACCCAGCCGAGCAGCGGCAGGAACAGGGCCACCGGGTAGCGCACCGCCAGGCGGACCACCCGCACGGCGATCCAGCCCGCCGACCACATCACCGCGACCGGCAGGAGCACGAGCTTGGCCCACAAGGGAAGCAGGGTCCACCAGGGCAGCCGGGGCCGGGTGATCTCCAGGGCCGCCGGTTCCGCGAGGGGCTTACGGGAGAAGGCCATCACCACTGACCCCCGTCCAGGCAGGCGATGCAGCGGAAGACCTGCGAACAGCCCGGGGTGTTGTCGATTCGGCCGACCGGGCGAAACGCGCTCTGGCCCTGCCCGCAGACATCACGGCAGGTCAGGCACTCGTAACCCTCGGCCTGAGCTTGGGTCAGTTCCATGTCCCGTACCGAGTCGTCGTCCAGCACGACCGGGTAAACGCCTGTGGTCTGCTTACCGGCCAGCGTCCGCGCCAGCGCCGCCGCATGGTCCCGCCGTACCGGCTTGCCGCCTTCCACACAGGCCACACAGCGGAAGACCTGTGCCCCGCCGAGGACACGGCCAGCGGGCAGGAAGCCAGCCGTGCCAATCCCGGCCGGGTGGTTGCAGCCCAGGCAGGTCAGGCCCTGAGACTGGGCCTCGGTGAGCTTCATGCGCTGCACCGCAGCCCCGTCCAGGGCGACCGGGTAGATGCCGATGGTTTGCAGCCGGGCGAGCAGCCCCGCCCACACCCGAGCCCGGGAGAACCGCACCCGCCGGGTCCGGGAAGCATCCTCGGTCGCGGCGTTGATCACGTCGGTGAAGTCCAGGGGCAACCAGCCCTCGCAGACCCCGCACCGGTGATCTCCAGGCAACATGCGGGCGTACTTCCCGCAGGTGGAGCACCGGCGCTGACCTTTTCGGGGGACCCCGCCTAGCGGTGGCCTTCCGTCACGTCCTACAGTCATTCTTGTTCACTTCCCGTGGTTGTGGACGGCGCAAGAGCGGCGAGGTTTCCAGGCCAAGCAGCCGCTCTTGTGTCCTTGTTTTCCGTGCTCCGCACCAAGACGTGCGGTATCGCCACGGCACCCGAAGGCCCATGTCTGTCCTTTGTGGACTGTCTCTTGTGGACTTATCGTGTGTGCTTCGGCTGTTCCGTCACGCTCCTTCCGTGCCGGACCAGCCAGGCCACGCACGAGGGGCAGTAGTCCTGTCCGTCCCGCAGCCGCGTCCACTGCCCGCACACACCCGCACAGCGCCGCCAGGACACCCGCACCCGCAACGGCCTCAAATGGGCGTAGGGGGCATCGACGGGGTTTCCCCGCCGGATCCAGTTGCCTAGCCTGGACATCACCACCGCCTCACGTCGAGGTTCGTGGGAGGCACGAGGAGCGGGAACCACGGCTACCACCACAGGAGCCCGCCCCCGTGCCGACTCATTCCCCGTCACGCCGGGCGTGCCTGTTCGCCCCGGTTACCACTTCACCCGCCACCGCGCCGTGCTGTTCGAGCTGGGAGCGGTACGCCTGTGCCGAGTGGAAGGCGTAGGCCTCGGCCGCGTTCAGGAACTCCCGGGCGATCTCGACCAGGTCCCGTGCTACCCGGACACCCATGGCGGAGCCGTGGACGTCATCGGGCACGGCCATCCGCACCGCGCACCCGTGCCCGATGAGGGAAAGCACCGGCTGTCCCTGCGGCAACGTGCCGAAGGTGACCGCGGTGTTCTCATCCGGAGTGACCCACACCTGAAGAGTCACCGCGCACCGCCGGCGTCCGGTTCACGGTGCCTGATCCCGGCGAACGGGCTCATCAAGTCATACAGCCGGTCGAAGTCGTCCCAGTCCAGCGAGACGATGATCTTTTGCACCGGGCCACCGAAGGCGAGCGACAGGGTTTCCCCGCCGTGCAGCTCAACATCAAGCCGGGTGTCCTCATAGACCGACACCGTCAGATCCACTCCGACCTCATCACGAGTGATCCCCATAGCTAGGCCGCCTTGGAGGCGTCAGCCGCCTTGGCCTCTGCGGGCTTGGCCGCCGGGGTCTTGTTCGCCCCGGCCCCGCTGGCCCTGAACGAGGTCGCCCGGAACAGCCACCCCTGGTACTTGTATTCGCCGCTGCCCGATACCCGGGGCTCGACCGTCAGCCCGTCCAGCTCGATCTGCCGCATGCCCATGCCCGGCACCAGTTCCGCTGTGGTCGGGACCGGCTGAACGTCGGCGACGAAGGTGATCTGGAAGGACGCCCGCTTGGCCTTGGTCTCATCCGGGTCGGTCACCGTGCCGACCCACTGACGCTTGCCCGTCACCGCGTCCACCTTCTGACGCGGCTCCTTGCTCTTGTTCTCCTGATACTCGTGATCCGGCGACAGCTCCCCAACCAGCACCAGGCCCTTCGGGAACGCCACGTCAAACGGCACCTCGAACCGGTGCCCCTTCGGAATCGCCATGTCCTCCACACCTCTTCTTTGATCACTGCCCCTGCCGGGGGTCTCCATCGAGACTCGTTCGCCTAGTCGTCTAGACGAGTTAAAGGTAACTAGTCGTCTAGACGAGTGCAAGTAGATGTCTACTTCCTTCGCTTTTGCAACCTTGGCTAGCTGGTCGGGACGTCGTACTCCAGGACGTAGGCGTGCGCGATCTTCACCGTGTCGCACACCTCCACCGCCACCTCATTCTGGTCGTACGCGGTGCGAACCAGCGTCATCACGGGCACCCCGGTCCCGATCTCCAACACCTTGCGCTCCTCGGGTGTCGGCATCCTCGCCGAGACCTCCTCCTTGACGTGGGCCAGCTCGTGACCGGCCTCCTCAAGTCGTGCGTAGATCCCGCCGGGGCCGGGGTTCACCTCGGTGATCGCGGTACCCGCCGCCACTCGCTCCGGGATGTAGGACGTAGCGATCTCGACCGGCCGTCCGTCAGCGAGGTATCGCCGAGATCGGACAATCACCCGATCCTTTGGTGAAATTCCAAGCCGTGCCGCGACGTCCACCGAGGCCGTCTCATTGGTGACGCGAATCTGGTCAACGCCGGGGGAGTAGCCAGCCGACTCGGCTTCAACGAGGAACGCGGACTTTCCGCGGTTCCGATGCTTACGGGCGAATCGGTCCGCGGCTAGCCGTCGAACTGGGGGAGCCGAGCGTACGAACACGCCCTTGCCGTGTTCGGCGACCACTAGGCCCTCGCTACGAAGTTCCTGGATCGCCTGGCGTACCGTCATGCGCGCCACGCTGAAGTGTTCGATAAGTTCACTCTCTGAGGGCAGCTTCTCGCCAGCCGTCAGCCGCCCAAGCTTGATCTGTTCTCGCAGGATGTTCGCGATCTGACGGTAGGGTGGACGGTCGTCCGACCGGTTGATGGGGTCGAGGTCCAACACGGGGTCACACTCCTGTAGACGTCTAGACGTGCCCAGTCTTCCATACCCGACAGCCAAAGGAAAGTGGAGGTTATGACCAATACCCCTCGATATTCCGTCAGCGTCGCCGGAATCGTGGTCGACAAGCACGATCGAGTGCTGGTCATCCGCCGCCGCGACAACGGTCACTGGGAACCGCCGGGTGGTGTGGTCGAAACCAACGAAACTTTCGAGCAAGGTGTGCGTCGCGAAGTTCATGAAGAAACCGGAATCGCTATCCGGGTCGAACGACTCACCGGTGTTTACAAGAACATGACGCGCGACATCGTCGCCCTGGTGTTCCGCTGCACACCCGAGAGCACCGAGCCGGTAGCGACCGAAGAAGCAACCGAGGTCCGCTGGATGACGCTCGACCAGGTTGACGAGGCCATGACCCCCGCCTACGCCGTGCGCGTGACCGACGCGTTCGAGAGCGCGCCGCAGACCCGAGCCCACGACGGAGTGCAGATCCTCAGCTAGGACGACGCTGACCATCCGGTGCGTCAAGCGTCAGGTGAAGCCAGCGTGTCAAGCATCAGCCGAACCACGACAGCGCCTGTCCTGCTGCGTTGCCGAATTTGGCTCTATGGGATCAAGGCGCGCCGCCAAGCGGCGCGCGGCGGGTGGTCGCGCTGGCTGCGCTGGGCACACCCATCCGGGCACGGCCGCCTACCGCTCCGCTGCGGCGGCCGACCCGTCGGCGCGCCCAGCGAACCGGCGCCCACCTGCCGGGCCGGGTAGCCACGCGCCGCCCCCATCACAGCCAACCCTTCCCGCGGAATTACCTGCTCCGACCTGCACCCGGCATGTCCCGAACGCCCCGGCCGGCATACCCCTTCGCGTGTATCCACACGAAGGACCATGCAGGCCGAGACGCCCAGGCCACACCGAGTACTTCCCAGCCGGGTTTTCTTAACCTCCTGGATCACGGTGCGACGGCAACTCATGTTGATCCCCCACCTCCGCCTTTGGATTCTTTAACACCGGAATGAAGGCATCAAGAGCGCCTACGGCGTCGCTACGCGATGGACGCAAGCGCCCACTCTTGACACCTCCATTCCGGTGCTAACTGCCGCCGGGGCGAAGGAAAGGGGAGGCGAGAGGTTCCCACTCTCTCTCACCGCCGTCGACCACCAGGGAGGCACCACATGAACCGCACCGGACAGCTTGCCCTCTTCACCGCCAAGCCCAAGCCCCGGCCGGTCGGTCCCCGGGCCTGCCGCTACTGCCAGAGCTGGTTCAACCCGATCACCCCGACCACCACCCTGTGCCCGCCCTGCGTGATCAACCAGGCCCACGCCGAGGACCGCCAGGCCGCCGCCCGACGCGTCACCAGCCCCCAGCCAGGACAGCTCAAGCTGATCATCGACCGCCCCACACCGACCAAGATCATGCCGTCCACAGGCCGTGAGACGTCCGGACCCAACCGGATGCAACCGGATGCAACAACCACGAAACGCCTGGTCAACGGCCTGCCGCAGTTCAACGCCGCAGGTCCGCTCACCAGGCATTCAGTTGTCGTAGAACTGGCGGCCGATGCGCGGCCAGCCGTGCTCGGTGGTTCTGGCGTCGTCGTTCACGCTGAAGTTGTTGACCCGCAGCAGCTTCTCCAACAGCGTCCGGCCGGGATGCAGGACGGGCACATCGAACGGCCGTAGATCGTCGTAAGCGGCGACATCGAAGCCCACCTCCCCCAACTGCCGGGTGAGCAGTGCAGCCACCGGCACCGGTTCGGACGGGTGCTGCCCACCGGACTGGCCAAGCTCGATGAGTATCCGCCCCGGCTCGGCCAATCCTGTGGCGATCCCGTCGGACTCGGCCATGGGCGGCGCCAGGTACACCTTGCGGTGCAGGGTGCCAAGGTTCCCGCCACCCAGCTCGCCGACCTGCTCGCTCTCCAATGCCTTGGCGGCGACCGAGCACATTTCCTTCAGTCGTTTCCTGCCCTGACGTTCATTCGGGAAGTCGGCGACGACGAGCAGATCGAGGTCTTCGGAGAACCGTTGGATGAGCCGCAGTTTCTCCAGACTCGTGCCGCCCTTGAAGATGATCTGTGCGGGAAAGGCCGTGATCAGCGCACGCAGCGCCTGGCACGCCCAGTAGTCCTTCGCCACGGCCAACGGCTGCACACCCAGCTGCTCAGCGGCGGTGAGCACGGTAGCCCCGAAGACCTCGGGATCCTCGTGTCGCCACAGACGCTCCGGGGCACCCGCTGCGCCAGACGTCATGCCACCGCCGCAGCGAGTTCACGAGGCAGCGCCTGCCGCGCGGTCCGCGGGTCGGCGCCAGGCACGGTCCTCGCGTAGTCGGCAAAGCCGGCCTGAGTCAGCAGTGCCGACAGGCGCACCCGCGCCGGTGCCGGTTCGGTTCCTGATGCCTCCGCCAGTCGAGCCGCGGACACCTCGCCATCCTTGACGGCTTCGAGCAGGCGTCGCCAGGCGTCGGGCAGGGGCACTTCGATGACACGGCTCCAGTCGTCCAGCACTTCGAGCAGCGCCACTTCGACGGCGGTCAGCGCAGCTGTCGCGCGCCGCGATCGAGCTGCCCGGGACACGAAGGTGATCGGGCCGGATGACGTTGGCGGGCGGTGCGGAACGGCGATGTGCGTCTTGCGTGGCACCTGGGTCGACAGGCGCAGCCGGTGTGCGGCGGACAACCCCGCAGGCCCCACACCGAGCTTGCCGACGAGTTCCTCCGCCAACGCCTCCGGTGACGGCGGGCTCATCCCCAGCGGGGTCTTCCGGCCACGCCAGTAGAGGCCCCGCCGGACATGCGACAGCTCGCCACGGTGAGCCAGCTCGGCCAGTAGATGCTGCCGGGTCGACGAGACGAGCGGCAGGTCCGCGGCAGACCAGAACCGTCCAGAGGAGCGCAGAATCGACTGACGTGCCTGCCTCACCTGCGACTTCGTCATAGTCACGACCCCTCCTCCACTGACAAGAGGATACCGCCGAGCCCGCAAACCCGGCAACTTCTCGTAACGACAAGCTGCCTCAAGGCACGATGACCGCGATCAGCCCGGCCCGCCGCAAGATCGAGAAAGCAGTGCTGGCCGCCGCCCGCTGAGCAGCAGCCCGCTCCGTACCGCGGGCAGGGCTGCGTAGCGGGACGTAGGTAGTTCCACGTGGTTCGGTTCACGGGCCATCACGCTGCGCTGACCTGCACGAATGGACCAGGCTGACTGCCGTGACGCGGTTCGGGGACCACGGTGGGGAGCCGTGGCAGGAGGCCACAGCGTCACCAGCGGAGAGCCGATGGCGGCCCGGTGAGGGGTCCAGGCCGCCATCGGTGCTCGCCGGGTGATTACCTGTCGATCCGCTGTCGACGGGCTGTGGGCGGAACGTCCTGGTTCGCCCCGTACGTTCTTCAGTTGTGGACAGCACCGGCGTGACATCCAGCCGCCCCGGCACCGGAGGACTTGTGGTCCGCGCGGGACCGCACGACCTGATGCTGCTCGCCGGCCTACCAGGGGCGGGCAAGTCCTCCCTGTTGCGCAAGCTGCGCGCCAGCGGCCCGTACACCGTGCTCGACTCCGACCAGGTCCGCGATCCGCTGGCCGAGCGGCTGCCGAACCTGCCCTACCGCTGCTACCGGCCGCTGGTGCACCTGCTGCACCACCTGCGCATCGTCTGGGCCGCGCTCACCGCGCCCGGCCCTGTGCTCGTGCACGAGCCGGCCACCAGGGTGACCACCCGCACCTGGCTGTCCCTGCTGGCCCGGCTCAGCGGCCGTAAGCCGCGGATGCTGTGGCTGGAGGTCACCCCGGAACAGGCCCGCGCGGGACAGCGCGCCAGGGCCAGGGTGATCCGCCCGCACTCCTTCGCCAAGCACGTCCGGCGCGCCCTGCGGATCAGCGCCCGGCTGACCGCCGGACGGCCGCTGCGGGGCTGGCCGGAGGTCACCCTGATCTACCGCTCGGACGTCGCGAACGGGCTGAAACTGGAGTTGGTGGGTTCGCGGTCGCGGTGACGGCTAGCCTTAGAGTCAGGAACTCTGTTGCCGTCCTGACCCCGCTGGAGCCCGAGACCCGTGTTCGACACCCTTTCCGACCGCCTCACATCGGTCCTGAAGAACCTGCGCGGCAAGGGCAAACTGTCCGATGCCGACATCGACGCGACCTGTCGCGAGATCAGGATCGCACTGCTTGAGGCCGACGTGGCGCTGCCCGTCGTGCGCAGCTTCATCGCGCAGATCAAGGAGCGGGCCAAGGGCGCCGAGGTCTCCCAGGCGCTGAACCCGGCCCAGCAGGTCGTCAAGATCGTCAACGAGGAACTCGTCGCCATCCTCGGTGGCGAGACCCGGCGACTCAACCTGGCCAAGACCCCGCCCACGGTGATCATGCTCGCCGGTCTGCAGGGTGCGGGTAAGACCACCCTGGCCGGCAAGCTGGCCAAGCACCTGGCCGGGCAGAACCACACCCCGCTGCTGGTCGCCTGCGACCTCCAGCGGCCCAACGCGGTCAACCAGCTCCAGATCGTCGGCCAGCGGGCAGGCGTCCCGGTGTTCGCGCCCGAGCCGGGCAACGGCGTCGGCGACCCGGTCGCGGTGGCCCGCCTGGCCATCGAAGAGGCCCGCAAGTCCCAGCACGACCTGGTCATCGTCGACACCGCGGGCCGCCTCGGCGTCGACGAAGAGCTGATGAAGCAGGCCGCGGACATCCGCGACGCCGTGCAGCCCGACGAGGTGCTGTTCGTGGTCGACGCGATGATCGGCCAGGACGCGGTCAGCACCGCCACCGCCTTCCAGGAGGGCGTTGGCTTCACCGGCGTCGTGCTGACCAAGCTCGACGGCGACGCCCGCGGTGGCGCCGCGCTCAGCGTCCGCGAGGTCACCGGCCAGCCGATCATGTACGCCTCCAACGGGGAGAAGCTGGAGGACTTCGACGTCTTCCACCCCGACCGGATGGCCAGCCGCATCCTCGGCATGGGTGACGTGCTCACCCTGATCGAGCAGGCCGAACAGGTCTTCGACGCCCAGGAGGCGGAGAAGCAGGCGCAGAAGCTGGGCGCGGGCGAGCTGACCCTGGAGGACTTCCTCCAGCAGATGATGGCCGTGCGCAAGATGGGCCCGATCGCCAACCTGCTCGGCATGCTGCCCGGCGCCGGGCAGATGAAGGACGCCATCGCCCAGGTCGATGAGAAGCAGCTGGACCGGGTGCAGGCGATCATCCGCGGCATGACCCCGGCCGAGCGGGCCGACCCGAAGATCATCAACGCCTCCCGGCGGCAGCGCATCGCCAAGGGCTCCGGGGTGGCGATCAGCGAGATCAACAACCTGGTCAACCGCTTCTTCGACGCCAAGAAGATGATGCAGCAGATGGCGGGCCGCTTCGGCATGGGCGGCGGCAGCGCCACCCGTGGCGGCGGCAAGGGCCGCAAGGGCAAGAAGGGGAAGAAGGGCAAGGGCCCGACCCCGCCCAAGATCCGCGGCGGCTTCCCCGGCATGGGCGGCATGCCCGGCTTCCCCGGCGGCATGCCCGACCTGTCCGGCATGCCCAAGGGCCTCAACGAGCTGCCCCCGGCGCTGTCCAACCTGGACCAGCTGCCGCCCGGCTTCGACCCCTCGAAGCTGAAGTTCGACAAGTGACCGCAGCACCACCAGCGTTCCACCTGCGCGGCGTCCTCCTTCCCGAGGGCGAACACCGGGATCTCTGGATCGCGGACGGGCTCATCTCACACGAGCCCGTCCGCGCCCCCCAGACCCTGCACGAGGGCGGCTACCTGCTGCCCGGCCTGGTCGACGCGCACTGCCACGTCGGCCTGGGCCCCAACGGCGCGGTGGAACTGCCCGAGGCCATCGACCAGGCCCGCACCGACCGCGACGCCGGCGCGCTGCTGCTGCGCGACTGCGGCTCCCCGCTGGACACCCGCCCACTGCAGGAACGCGCCGACCTGCCCCGGATCATCCGCGCGGGCCGGCACATCTCCCGCCCCAAGCGCTACATCCCCTACATCAGCGCGGAGCTGGAACACGAGGAGCTGCTGCCCGCGGCCATGGCCGAACAGGCCGCCAACGGCGACGGCTGGGTCAAGATCGTCGGCGACTGGATCGACCGCGGCACCGGCGACCTGGCTCCGCTCTGGTCGGACCGGATCCTCACCGAGGCCATCGCCGCCGCGCACGCCGCCGGCGCCAGGGTCACCGCGCACGTGTTCTCAGCGGACGCGGTCCCCGGCCTGGTCAACGCGGGCATCGACTGCATCGAACACGGCACCGGCCTCACTGACGACACCATCGCCGAGATGGCAGGCCGGGGCACCGCCCTGGTCCCCACCCTGATCAACATCGAGCTGTTCCCCGGCATCGCCGCCAAGGCGGGCAAGTACCCGCGCTACGCCGAACACATGCTCGACCTGCACGCCCGCTGCGCAGGCACCATGGCCGCCGCGATCGAGGCAGGCGTCCCGGTCTACGCGGGCACCGACGCGGGCGGCGGCATCAAACACGGCCGCATCGCCGACGAGATCACCGCCCTGCACCGGGTGGGCATGAGCCGGGAAGCGGCCCTCGGCGCCGCGTCCTGGGCCGCCCGCGAATGGCTGGGCAGGCCGGCCCTGACCCACGGCGCACCGGCCGACCTGGTGGTCTACGCCGAGGACCCGAGAGCCGACCTGGGCGTGCTGCGCAGCCCGGAACTGGTCGTGCTCGGCGGCCACCCGTACACCTGATTCGGGGGAGGACCAGATGACAGGGGCCCCAGACCACGCGGACGCGCCCACCCCACCCACGGGCTGCACCCGCCCCGCGCCGCCACCCGCCGAGCCCACCGCGTCCCCGGGCCAGTCGTCACCCACCTGGCCCGCGCCGCCGTCCGAAGCGCCCGCCGCCGCCCCACCGCACGGCCTCGGCCAGCCTCCGGTCACCTTCCCCGCGGCCACCATCCCCGGCTACGGCCCCTCCCCGGCCACCCCACCCGGCCTCGACCAACTCCCCGCCACCGCACCCCCGCCACCCGCGCCCCCGGCGTCCCCGCCCGGCTTCACCCCGGTCACCCCCGCCCCGCCCCCGTCCTGGTCCGCCTACTCCGCCCCCATGCGCGACGTCGACCAGAACCGCGATCCCTACCTGCACCCCACCTACTACGAAGCCCAGCAGGTCGCCGCCACCCGGACCAGCGTGCACTGGGGCATCCTGGTCTTCGTCCTGGGCTACGGCGCCTTCCACCTGGCCGGACTGATCATCAACGCCGTGATGGCAGGCCAGTTCCGCGGCTTCGACCCCGCCGAACCGCCGGTGCTCGGCCCGCTGCTGCTGCTCTCCTTCGCGCCCAACCTGCTGCTCGGCCTGGTCCCGGCCATCGCGAGCTGGTGGAAGGGCAGCGGCCTGCGCCGCGACTTCGGCATCGTGCCCACCCTGCGCGACCTCAAGGTCGGCCTGGTCTGCGGCGCCATCTCCATCGGCGCCGCCTTCCTCATCAACCCGATCGTGTTCGGCCTCAGCGGCGACTCCCCGGCCCCGCCCAGCGGCATCTTCGCCGGCAACGAGGGCCGCACCATCTGGCTGGCCCTGCTCGCCCTGTTCCTGTTCATCGGCGCCCCGCTCACCGAGGAACTGCTGACCAGGGGCGCGCTGTGGGGTGCGCTGGAGCAGTACCGGGTGCCCAGGTACGCGATCCTGGTGCTCACCGCGCTGGTCTTCTCGCTCATGCACCAGGAACCCGATCGCACCCTGGCCCTGTTCGCCCAGGGCGTCGCGATGGGCTGGGCGAGGATGCTCACCGGGCGTATCGGCGCCAGCATCGTGGCGCACGCGGTGAACAACCTGTTGCCCGCGCTGATCTTCTTCTTCGGCGCCGACCTGGTGTAGTCCTAGTTCCTGGCCCAGCTACGCCGGGTAGTCCTACTGGCTAGAGTGGGACAGTTCTTCCCGATCGCAAGCCCAGTTGCTCGGAGGCGCCCGTGAACGCACCGCAGACGCCGGAGCCGGTGGGCGAACCTCCAGGATTGCTCCGCTGGTGGACGATCCTGCGCGGCCTCGGTGAGCGCCCGGCGGACGCGCTCTTCGACACCCCGGCCAAACCGCACCGGTGGGGTTTCGGCGCGTTCCTGGTCTCCTTCGGCGCGTTCCTGCTGGTCTCGGTCACGCTCAGTGCGCTGTTCCGACCGGCCCCCGGCGCCCGGATCGGGCCGCTGGAACTGGTCGCGGTGCTGTCCCTGCCCACCCTGACCGGCGCGCTGGTCGCGGTGCTGATCACCGTGGTGCGCGGCAACGGACCACTGGCCGACCTGCGGCTGCGCTGGAACTGGCGGCATGCCGGCATCGGCCTGGCCATCGGCGCGATCGCCCTGGTGCCCACCCTCTACGCCACCCGGCTCTGGGCCGCCTGGGTCGGCAACGACCAGGCCAACTCCGCGGTCGGCAAGGTCCTCGACGGCGTGTCCATGTCCCCGGTGCTGGCCGCGATCGTCTTCCTGCACCTGTGGCTGGTCGGCCCGCTGTGCGAGGAGATCGTCTACCGCGGCCTGCTCTGGGGTGCGGTGGAACGCCTCGGCTGGGGTCGCTGGGCCGCGTTCGTGCTGAGCACCATGGTCTTCGCGGTCGCCCACTTCGAGCCCGAGCGCACCCCGCTGCTGCTGTTCATCGCGATCCCGATGGGCCTGGCCCGGATGTACACCGGCGGCCTGCTGGCCAGCATCGTGGTGCACCAGGTCAACAACCTGCTGCCCGCGCTGGGCATGCTGCTGATCATGACAGGGGTGATCCCGGCGTGAGGCTGGACCTCAACAGCGATCTCGGCGAGGGCTTCGGCATCTGGCGGCTCGGCGATGACGAGGCGCTGCTGGACGTGGTCACCTCGGCCAACGTGGCCTGCGGCTTCCACGCGGGCGATCCGGCCACCATGCGCCGGGTGTGCCAGGCCGCGGCCACCGCAGGGGTCGCGGTCGGCGCCCAGGTCTCCTACCGCGACCTGGCCGGCTTCGGCCGCCGCTTCATCGACGCCGACCCGGCCGAGCTGGCCGACGAGGTGCTCTACCAGATCGGCGCGCTCGCCGCGTGCGCCCGCGCGGCTGGCACCGAGGTCCGCTATGTCAAACCGCACGGCGCGCTCTACAACGCGGTCGTGCACCACCAGGCCCAGGCCGCCGCGGTGGTCGCCGGGGTGCGTGCCTTCGGCGAACTCCCGGTGCTCGGCCTGCCCGGTTCCCGGCTGCTCGCCGCTGCCGAGGCCGCCGGCCTGCCCGCGGTCCAGGAGGCCTTCGCCGACCGCGGCTACACCCCCGAGGGCACCCTGGTCCCGCGGAGTCAGCCGGGCGCGCTGCTGACCGGCACCGCCGACGTCGTCGACCGCGCGGTGCGGCTGGCCGAGCGCGGCGAGATCGTCGCGGTGGACGGATCGGTGCTGGTCAGCCAGGCCCGCTCGCTCTGCCTGCACGGGGACACCCCGGGCGCGGTGGCGCACGCGATCGCGGTCCGGACCGCGCTGACCGGGGCAGGCGTCACCCTGGCCGCCTTCGCCTGAACCGCCCCCGGATTCGTCCCCGGCGCACCCCGTCTGGCACAATGGCTGGCTGTCCGCCATGGTCGGTCCCTCTCACCGTGCCACGGCTCCGACAACCGAGCGCACCACACCCGCAACCCCACGCGGACAGGTGGGCGCTCACCCGTGAGCAGCACAAAATTTCGAGGAGCACCGCTACCCGTGGCCGTCAAGATCAAGCTCATGCGCCTTGGCAAGATCCGCCAGCCGTACTACCGCATCGTGGTCGCCGACGCGCGCACCCGGCGCAACGGCAAGGCGATCGAGACGATTGGCAAGTACCACCCCAAGGACGAGCCGAGCTTCATCGAGGTCAACGCCGAGCGTGCGGCGTACTGGCTGGGTGTCGGCGCGCAGCCGACCGAGCCCGTGCAGCGCCTGCTCGAGCTGACCGGTGACTGGCAGAAGTACAAGGGCCTGCCGGCCCCCGCCGAGGGCACCCTGAAGGTCAAGGAGCCCAAGGTCGACAAGAAGTCCCTGTTCGAGGCCGCGCTCGCCGCCGCAGGCGAGGAGCCGTCGACCGACGCCACCACGCCGAAGTCGAAGAAGGCCCCGAAGAAGGCCGACAAGCCCGCCGACGAGGCCCCCGCGGCCGTCGAGGGCGCCGAGAAGGCCGAGGACGCCGGCGCATGACGGTACTCGCGGACGCTCTTGAGCACCTGGTCCGCGGCATCGTCGACCACCCGGACGACGTGCGCGTCCAGTTGATCACGACTCGCCGTGGGCGGACTCTCGAGGTGCACGTGCACCCCGAGGACCTCGGCAAGGTGATCGGCCGCGGCGGTCGCACGGCGACCGCCCTGCGCACCGTCATGTCCGGCATCGGCGGCCGCGGCCTCCGGGTCGACGTCGTCGACACCGACCGCTGAGCGCCGCGGACGTCATCTCCGTGAGCACCGAAGTGGTCGTCGGGCGCATCGCCCGGTCGCACGGCATCCGCGGCGAACTCGTCGTGGACGTGCACACCGACGAGCCGGACGACCGGTTCGCCATCGGCACCGTCCTGACCGGCAAGCCGCGTCAGGGCGTTGCCCGGCGTCTCACCATCACAGCCGCCCGGCCACACGCCGGGCGGCTGCTGGTGAGCTTCGAGGGCATCGCCGACCGCGGTGCCGCCGACTCCCTGCGCGGTGTCCTGCTCACCGTCCCGGTCAGCGCGCTGCCCGAGATCACCGAGCCGGACTCCTTCTATGACCACCAGCTCGAAGGCCTGGCCGCGGTGGACACCACCGGAGCCGCCATCGGCGTGGTGCGCGAGGTCATCCACGGCCCCGGCGGCGAGCTGCTAGTGCTCGACGCCGACGGCACTGAGCTGCTCGTGCCCTTCGTGGCCGCGATCGTGCCCGAGGTCGACCTCGCCGGCGGCCGGGTCGTCATCGACCCGCCCGAGGGCCTCTTCGACCAGTAGGAAACACACGCTCGTGCGCCTGGACGTCATCACCATCTTCCCCGAGTACGTTGCCCCGCTGCGCGAGGCGCTGCTCGGCAAGGCCCTGGACCGCGGCCTCATCCAGCTCGGCGTGCACGACCTGCGCGACTACGCGCACGACGTGCACCGCTCGGTGGACGACAGCCCGTACGGCGGCGGCCCCGGCATGGTGATGAAACCGCAGGTCTGGGGCGAGGCCCTGGACGCCATTTGCCCGGCCGAGCCCACCCCGCGGCTGATCGTGCCCACCCCGGCCGGCCGGCCGTTCACCCAGGCGATGGCGCACGCCTACGCCCGTGAGCAGCACCTGGTCTTCGCCTGCGGGCGCTACGAGGGCATCGACCAGCGGGTGGTGGACGCGGCCGCGCGGCGGATGCCGGTGGACGAGGTCTCCATCGGCGACTACGTGCTCATCGGCGGCGAGGCCGCGGTGCTGGTCATGGTCGAGGCCGTGGTCCGGCTGCTGCCAGGGGTGCTGGGCAACCAGGCCTCGCACGAGCAGGACTCTTTCTCCGACGGGCTGCTGGAAGGCCCCAGCTACACCCGGCCCGAGGTCTGGCAGGACATGCCGGTGCCCGACGTGCTGCGCTCGGGCAACCACGCCGCGATCAACCGCTGGCGCCGCGACCGCGCCTTGGAGCGCACCTACCACCGCCGCCCCGAGCTGCTGGCCGCGCTGCCAGCGGAGGCGCTGGACAAGCACGACCGCAAGCTGCTCGACCAGCTCCGAGCCGAGCAAGACCAGGCCTGAGCAGGCCGATTTCGTGCCCGACTACCCCGTCTGGCACACTGGACAGGTTGCTGCTGCCGGTCGCTGACCGGCGCGCACACCGGAAGCTCACCCCTGACGGGCCCTCTCGCGGACACGGCGACGGACCTAGGGCGTAAGTGAGAACTCTGAGAATGACGAGGACGGAACACCCATGAACACCCTGGACGCTCTGGACGCCCAGTCGCTGCGTTCTGACATCCCGGAATTCCGCCCGGGCGACACGCTGAAGGTGCACGTTCGCGTCATCGAGGGTTCTCGTGAGCGCGTGCAGGTCTTCCAGGGCGTGGTCATCCGCCGCCAGAACGGCGGCATCCGCGAGACCTTCACCGTCCGCAAGGTCTCCTTCGGCGTCGGCGTCGAGCGCACCTTCCCGGTGCACTCCCCGAACCTGGCCAAGATCGAGCTGGTGACCCGCGGCGACGTGCGCCGGGCCAAGCTCTACTACCTGCGCAACCTGCGCGGCAAGGCCGCCAAGATCAAGGAGAAGCGGGACACGGTCCCCGCCAAGTGATCGGGCGTCGTCTCCGTCACGTAGCCTGATTCGGTGGCCGACATCGTGGCTTCCCAGCCTCAGCACAACGATCCGGATGACTCCACCCCCGTCCACGGCATCCCGCGCGCCGGGGCCGGGGCCGGGGCGCCGGAGGAGAAGCCCTTCCATACGAAGAAGCCCAAGAAAAAGGGCTCCTTCTGGAAGGAGCTGCCGATCCTGATCGTGGTCGCGCTGCTGCTCACCTTCCTGATCCAGGAGTTCCTGGCCCGGGTGTACGTGATCCCGTCGCAGTCGATGGAGCAGACGCTCCACGGCTGTGACGGGTGCACGAACGACCGGGTCCTGGTCGACAAGGTGACCTACCGCTTCAGCGATCCCGAGCCGGGTGACGTCGTGGTCTTCCGCGGCCCCGACTCGTGGAGCCCGGAGATCGTGGGGTCCCGCTCGTCGAACTCCTTTGTCCGCTGGCTGCAGGGCCTCGGCTCGTTCATCGGCCTCGCGCCGCCGGACGAGCGGGACTTCGTCAAGCGGGTGATCGCGGTCGGCGGGCAGACCGTGCAGTGCTGCGACGACCAGAACCGGTTGCTGGTCGACGGCAAGCCGCTGACCGAGCCGTACCTGTACTGGGATCCCGAGCGCAACGGCGGGGCCCAGGACCAGACCCGGTTCGGTCCGATCACGGTGCCGCAGGGCCACCTCTGGATGATGGGCGACAACCGGAACAACTCCTCGGACTCCCGGGCCGAGGGGCACGGTCCGGTGCCGGTGGCCAACGTGATCGGCAAGGCGCAGATCATCGTGCTGCCGCCGAGCCGCTGGCAGACCATCGACGACCCGAACCCGCAGGCCGCCGCCCTGGGTGCCGCGCCGTGGCAGGCCGGTATCCCCGCGGGGATCGGCATCGTGGGCGCCGTGCCCACGCTGTGGCTGATCCGCCGGGGCCTACGCCCGCTGCGTTCCCGGAAGAAGCGGGATCTCGACTGATCATGGCTGGGGCCAAGGTGTCGCCCCGTCCGGATGACTCGAAGGCCGAGCCGCGCCCACCGCGTGCGGTGGTGCGCGGCAGCTCCGGCAACTGGGCGTTGCAGGCCGCGCTGGACCGGCGCGGACTGGGCCCGGTGGCCGGGGTCGACGAGGCGGGACGGGGCGCGTGCGCCGGACCGCTGGTGGTCGCCGCGTGCGTGCTGCGTCCGGGCGACCTGCGCCGGTTCGAGGGCCTGACCGATTCCAAACTGCTCACCGCGGCCACCCGCGACCGGATGTACGACCTGGTCCTGGACCGGTCGGTGGCACATTCGGTGGTGGTGGTCGGCCCGGCCGAGGTGGACGCCCTTGGCATCCACGTGGTCAACCTGGAGGGCATGCGCCGGGCGGTGGCGAGGCTGTCACCACACCCCGGCTACGTGCTCACCGACGGATTCCGGGTCCCCGGCCTGACCGCGCCCAACATGCCGGTCATCAAGGGCGACCAGGCGGTGGCCTGCGTCGCCGCGGCCAGCGTGCTGGCCAAGGTCACCAGGGACCGCATCATGACCGAGTTACACCAGCGGCACCCGCGCTACGGCTTCGACGTGCACAAGGGTTACAGCACCGCGGAACACAGCGCGGCACTGCGAACCCACGGCCCCACCGACGAACACCGGTGGAGCTACGCGAACGTCATCGCCGCCGCGGATGAACATGGCCTGACCCCGCCCCGGCGGGTGAAAACCGGATTGCTCGCGACCGCCCGAAACGGCGTTGCCCCGGTAGTCCAGAATGTGTTGGTTCCACCAGGACGCCTCGCTGAGGGGGCGGCAGTGTCACGACGAGGGGTCGAAGGCGGATGAGCGCGGAGGATCTCGAGAAGTACGAGACCGAGATGGAGCTTCAGCTCTACAAGGAATACCGCGATATAGTCGGTCAGTTCGCCTACGTCGTGGAGACCGAGCGGCGGTTCTATCTGGCCAACGCGGTGGACGTGCAGGTGCGTAACGCCGACGGCGAGGTCTACTTCGAGGTGCGCATGTCGGATGCGTGGGTGTGGGACATGTACCGCCCCGCGAGGTTCGTGAAGAACGTCCGGGTCATCACCTTCAAGGACGTCAACGTAGAGGAACTGGACAAACCAGACCTCCGCCTCCCCGAATCCGGCCCCTTCGGCCAATAGCACACCTCCCTCCCTCCCCACCCCTCAAGATCGCAACTCATCCACACCCACCCACTTATCCACAACCCCGCCCCACTCCACCTGGCGCAAACCCCCACTCCCGACAAAGGTCGAAGGCACACCCCCTCCGACCCCCGGGAGCCCCCATGCCCACCACCACAACACCCACCCGCACCCCCACCCCGCCGCGCACCGCGGCCCCCACCTGCACCGCGGCCCCCACCGGCAGCGCGGCCTCCACCCTCAACGCCACCCTGCGTTCCCGCGCCACCACCCACAACAAATCCCTGGGCCGCAAAGGCGAAGCCCTGGCCGCCCAGTACCTGGAGTCCCAGAGCCTCACCATCCTGGACACCAACTACACCTGCCGCCACGGCGAACTCGACCTGGTGGCCACCGACGGCCAAACCCTGATCGTCTGCGAGGTCAAAACCCGCAGCGACCCGTCGTTCGAGCCCCCCGCCGCCGCCCTGACCCCTCGTCAGGCCCGCCGCATCCGCGAGTCCACAGAATCCTGGCTGGCCCTCCACCACGTCCCCTGGGTCCCCATCCGCTGTGACCTGATAGCCATCCTGTGGCCCCCCGGCGACCCCCCAACCCTCGACCACCGCAGAGCCATCCTCTAGCTCGCGCCCGGCTCCCACCCGAGCCCACACGGTCACCCCACCCGAGCGCGCCCGCGAGCCCCCGGTGCCCTGCTGGAACCCACCCGGAAGCCGTGGGCCCTTTCCAGAGCCCGCCCTACCGCGGCCACCCGCCCTACCGAGGGCCACCCTCGCCACCGAGGCCACTCTCGCCACCGAGGCCACCCGCCCACCGGCGCCACCCGCGCTTCAACACCCACGTGGCCCCCGCACGCCCAAAACCCCCGCAACCCACCACAACCCCAACTCCCAGCCGAGCTACCCCATGCCCGGCCCACCCCGGCACGCCCATACCCGTGCTCCAGCCCCCAGCCCAAGCCCCCGCCCAAGCCCCCGCCCAAGCCCCCGCCCCCAAGCCCCCGCCCAAGCCCCCGCCCCCAAGCCCCCGCCTCCCCAGCCTCCCCAAGCCCCAGCCCCAAGCCCCGAGCACCCCAAGTCCCGCCATCACCGCAGGCCCCCAGCCAGCCCTCCTGCCTCGCCCATGCCGCTGCCCGCCGTCCTCGTCGCGCAGCTCGTTCGCCACTCCCAACCTGCGCACTCGCCCCAAATCCACCCCTCGCCCCCCACCCCGCCCCCAAGAGCCGGTCCGTCCCGATCCGGCGAGCCCTGGCCCAGCCACAGCCCCAGAAGCCAGCCCTCCTCCCTACCTCCCTTCTCAGCCTTCACCCGCGCCCCACCCCTTTCCGCCAGCCCCAGGCCCGCCCAAGCCCCCTTCCCCTCCCTCCCTCTCCCCGCCCTCCCAACCTTCCTGGAGTCGCCCCCATGCCCCCGGCCCGAGCCTGGTCCGTCGCCCTCTTCGGCGTGGACGGCCTCCTCGTCGAAATCGAGGCCGACCTCGGCGGCGGCCGCCCAGGCGTCCAGATCGTCGGCTTGCCCGACACCGCGCTCCAGCAGTCCAAGGAACGGGTTCGCGCCGCCGTCTGCAACAGCGAGGAACCCTGGCCCGACCGGAAGATCACCTTCGCCCTGTCCCCGGCTGCGCTCCCCAAGACCGGCGCCGGCTACGACCTGGCCCTGGCCTGCGTCGCCCTGGCCGCGGCGGCCGCCGTCCCCCAGGAAGCTCTTGACTCCACCGCCCTGCTCGGCGAGCTGGCTCTGGACGGCCGCCTCCGCACGATCCGCGGCATCCTGCCCGCCCTGCTCGCCGCCCGCCGTGCCGGCATCCGCCGAGCCGTGGTGCCCAGCCCAGCCCTCCCCGAAGCCGGTCTGGTCTCCGATCTCGACGTCTACGGTGCCGACAACCTCGCCGAAGTCCTCCGCTGGCTACGCGGCGAAGCCGACCTGCCCACGCCAGTTCCGACCGCGACGACCAACCAGCCCATCCCCTGCCCCGACCTCACCGACGTCGTAGGCCAACCCGAAGCCCGCTGGGCCTTGGAGGTCGCCGCCGCCGGCGGCCACCACCTGCTGCTCGTCGGCCCGCCCGGCACCGGCAAGACGATGCTCGCCGAACGCCTCGCCGGCCTGGTCCCACCGCTCACCGGCGAGCAGTCCCTCGAAGTCACCGCGATCCATTCCCTGGCAGGCACCCTGTCCGCCGACGCCCCACTCATCACCAGCCCGCCCTTCATC
Organism: Crossiella sp. CA198; assembly: GCF_052078295.1. NCBI lineage: Bacteria > Bacillati > Actinomycetota > Actinomycetes > Pseudonocardiales > Pseudonocardiaceae > Crossiella > Crossiella sp. CA198. The sequence continues at coordinate 462,116 of NZ_JBQJIM010000003.1, read as the reverse complement.
GCCCCACACCACTCGATCTCGGTCGCGGGCCTGATCGGCGGCGGCTCCGGCCTGGCCAAACCCGGCGCGATCAGCACCGCCCACCACGGAGTCCTGTTCATCGACGAGGTCGGCGAACTCGGCCCACAACGCCTGGAATCCATGCGCACCGCACTGGAACAGGGCGAGGTCCGGCTGGCCCGCCGAGATGGCCTGGTCCGCTACCCAGCCCAGTTCCAGCTGGTCCTGGCCACCAACCCCTGCCCGTGCGCACCACCCCGTGACAGCGAATGCATCTGCCAGCCCTCGGCTCGCCGCAGGTACGCCGCCCGCCTGTCCGGCCCGTTGCTGGACCGGGTCGACCTCCAGGTCCGCATGCGCCCGCTCAGCCACATGCACGTCGACCCCGACAACCCACCCGAGAACACCGCCACCGTCCGCCAACGAGTCCTGACCGCCCGAGCCAGGGCCCAGCACCGCTGGTCCCACCACGGCTGGCCCAACAACGCAGCAGTCCCCGGCCCCGCCCTGCATCGCGAATACGCCCTACCGAAACCCACCACGGCCCTGCTGGACCGCTCCCTGGCCCACGGCGTCCTGACCGGCCGAGGCGCCGACCGCTGCTTACGCGTCGCCTGGACCCTGAGCGACCTCGACCAGTCCGACCGCCCCACCGCCGACCACGTAGCCGCCGCCCTGGAATTCCGCGACCGAGCCCCCCGCCCCTGACCCCCGCCCCTGACCACTGCTCCGGGCCCCGGACCGCCCCTGTCCCTGACCGCCCACGTCCCGGATCGCCCCTGTCCCTGACCACCCACGCCCTGGCGCGCCCCTCGACCAAGATCACCCGCCGCCCTGAACACCCCAGTCCCAGCTCGCCGCCCCCAGCCCGGCCTTTGTCCCCAACCCGCACTTCGAGCCCAACCCGCCCTTCACGCCAACCTCGCCCTCCCACCCCGTCAGGAGTCCCATGAGCGCGGACGACCCCCGCCTGCGCCTCGCCCGCGCCTACCTGTCCCGGGTCGCCGAACCCCCGGCCCCCGCCCTGCACCGCCTCGTCACCGAGCTGGGTGCCGTGGCGGCCGCCGACCGAGTTCACCGCGGCGACGTCCCGCCGCCCGTGTCCAGGGAGACCGAGGCCCGCCGCACTGCCTTCCTTCCGCGTGCGGACCTCGCCGCCGCCGAAGCCCTGCCCGCCCGCCTGCTCATTCCCGAAGACCCCGACTGGCCGAGCTGGCAGTTCTCCAGTTTCGCCGCCGCCGCGGCCCAAGGCGCAGCGGAGGCGGTGCCGCCGCTGGCGTTGTGGGTGCGTGGCGGGGCGCCGCTGGCTGAGCTGGTCGAGCGGGCGGTCGCGATCGTCGGCTCCCGGTCGGCGACCCCGTACGGCGAGACGGTCGCCACCGAACTCGGCATCGGACTCGCCGACCTCGGCGTCACCGTTGTCTCCGGAGCCGCCATGGGTATCGACGGCGCCGCGCACCGCGGCGCGATCATCGGCAACGGCCCGACCGTGGCCGTGGTCGCCTGCGGCCTGGACATCCCGTACCCGGCGGGACATGTCGGTCTGTTGCGCCGGATCGTCGCCCAGGGTGGCCTCATCCTCAGCGAGTACCCACCAGGCGTCCAACCTGCGAAGCACCGATTTTTGGTGCGCAACCGACTCATAGCCGCACTTGGTGGCGGCACGGTTGTGGTCGAGGCCGGTATCCGCAGCGGCGCCACCAACACCGCCGCCCACACCCGCACCCTGGGCCGGCCGCTGATGGCCGTGCCCGGTCCGGTCAACTCGGCCATGTCGGTCGGTTGTCTGGCCCTGCTCCGGTCCGGGCACGCGGTCCCGGTCGGCACCGCGGCTCAGGTGATCGAGGCATCCGGCCGAATCGGGATCGACCTTTCCGACACCCCGGAAGGCCCGCGCAGGGAAACCGATGGCCTGGAACCCCATGCCCTCCGCGTGCACGAGGCGTTGCCAGAGAGGTCCGGATTGAGCGCGGAAGAGGTAGCTGTTGAGTCCGGACTGCCGCTGAGCCGGGTCAGAGGACTACTCCCCGCATTGGAACTCGCCGGACTCGCCCAGAGGGGCGATGAGGGTTGGCATCGGCTGCGAGCCAATAGATGATCAAAGCGAACCCGTGGACCCCGTCAACCACCCACAACTGTTGGGCGGTGCCACTTGACCGAGTCCGCTCGACCGCGCAGCGTGTCAGGTGGAGGCCGCCGCCCGCCAGGCGTGCCACAAGGGAGGAATGGCATGCCGACCCCGCGAGGGGACCGCCGTCGGGCCACCGGAACGGCATCCGCGCGTGCCCAGCTCCCGGCCCCACTGGCTCGGTCCGTGGACGAGTTCGAGCGCCACCTGACCCTGGAGCGCGATGTCTCCCCGCACACCGCCCGCGCCTACCTGAGCGATGTCGTCTCCCTGCTGACCCACTTCACCCACGGCCCGGAAGGTCCCGGCAGTACGGATTCCCAGCCCGAGCCCGAGTCCGTGGTCGAGTCCGTCGTCGCAACGCCGACTGCAACCTCAGCCGGGCCACCGCCATCGGCCGCACCCGCGGACGAGGACCGAGGCGGCCTGGCGGCATCGCCGAACCTGGGCGCACTTGATCTCAGCGAGCTGCGGTCCTGGCTCGCGGACCAGCGGGCGGGTGGGGCCAGCCGGACCACCCTGGCCCGGCGGGCCGCCGCGGCGCGGACGTTCACCGGATGGGCCGCCAAGGCGGGTTACCTGGACAACGATCCAGGGCCTCGACTGGCCTCGGCGCGGCCGCATCGGCACCTTCCGGCAGTGCTTCGTGCTGATCAAGCCACCGCCGCGATGGAGGCTTCAGCCTCCGGGGCAGCGGAGGGTGATCCGGTTGCGCTGCGTGATCACGCGATCGTGGAACTCCTGTACGCCAGTGGGGTTAGGGTGGCGGAACTCTGTGGGTTGGACGTGGGCGATATTGATCACTCGCGGCGTGTCGCGTTGGTTATGGGCAAGGGCGGCAAGCAGCGTTCAGTCCCGTACGGGGTGCCCGCGGAACGGGCGATCCGTGCCTGGTTGGAGCGCGGTCGGCCGCAACTTGTCTGTGCCGCTTCACATGCGGCGTTGTTCCTCGGCGCGCGCGGTGGCAGGCTCGATCCCAGAGTGGTGAGGAGGGTGGTGCACGACATGATCGGTTCCGTGCCGGGTGCCGCCCCGATTGGTCCGCATGGGTTGCGTCACTCCGCCGCGACCCATCTCCTCGAAGGTGGAGCCGACCTCCGAAGCGTTCAGGAACTGCTCGGTCACGCTACGCTCGCAACGACTCAGCTCTACACCCACGTCACCGTCGAACGGCTGAAGGCGATACATGACCGAACCCACCCCCGTTCCTGACGATGCCGGGGGAGGTTTCCGCACAGCGACCGTGTCAACGGCGTCCTCCCCACAGACCCGCTCCGCCCACCTTGGACGGGCTCGTCGTCACGGCGTTGACGAAGGCACGGCGCCCAGGCAGGGGCGCGGTGCCGGGACCCCTGGCGGCCACGGCCACGAATCCGAGCCGGAACCCGAGGAGGCCACCGCGACCGTCGGCGAGGTGCGCAGTGCCGACGATGTCGAGGCAGGCATCGTCGCGTTGTGGCGCGCCTACGGCGTAGCCCGCGAACAGTCCCTCCGGGACCGCCTCGTGCTGCACTACGCGCCGCTGGTCAAGTACGTCGCCGGCCGGGTTGGCACCGGGTTGCCGTCCTACGTCGACGTCGCCGACCTGGTCCAGTCCGGTGTTTTCGGACTGGTTGACGCGATCGAGAAGTTCGAGCCCGAACGCGGGCTGAAGTTCGAGACCTACGCCATGCAGCGCATCCGCGGCGCCATCCTGGACGATCTGCGCGCCCAGGACTGGGTGCCCCGTTCGGTCCGCAGCCGTGCCCGCGACGTCGAACGTGCCCTGGAACGGCTTGAGGCCCGGCTCCAGCGCACCGCCACCGACCTGGAACTGGCCGACGAACTGGGCGTCACCAGCGACGAGCTGCGCGAACTGTTCGCCCAGCTCCAACTCACCAGCGTGGTCGCCCTGGACGAACTGATCGCCGCCGGCCGGGGCACCGCCTCATTGGCGGAAACCCTGCCTGACGACCGGGCCGAGGATCCGGTCGCGGCCCTGGTCGACCAGGACGGCCGTCGTCAGCTCGCCGACGCGATCGCCCAACTCTCCGAACGCGACCGGGTCGTGGTCACGCTCTACTACTTCGAGAACCTGACCCTCGCCGAAATCGGCCGGGTCCTGGGCGTCACGGAGTCTCGGGTCTGCCAGCTGCACACCCGTGCGGTGCTGCGCCTGCGCACCAAGATGGCCGAACAGGCTGAGGCCTGACAGATCTGACGATGCGGTGATCGCCGCGATCAGGCGCGACGGCCGGACTTGGCGTACCTGTTGATCGGCATGCTTCCGGTGGGGTTCTGCTGGAGCTGCCTGCTTGGGATGTCCGAGTGGTGGGGACGGCCTCCTTGGGGTGGTGTCGGCTGGGTGGGATGCCCACTCGGCGGAGGGGTTCTGCTGAGGGGACGAACGGCTGTCGCGCTGGTGTGGGGTGGGCTCGGGTTGCCGTCACCGCACAACTTGGCGTTCGCGGACGGCTCTCGGCCAGCCGGATGGTGAGTGGGGTGCCCGAAGGCGTTGTCTGAAGGTGGGGACACTCAGAGCGGAGCTGGTTTCGTTGTAGGAGTAGGTCGTCGTCTCGTGACTGGTTGCGTTGCCGGTGGTGCTCGGCGCCAAGCGGCCACCGGCCTGCGGGTTTCTGTTTGACCTCCTTGGGGTTGGGGCTGGGACCTGGCCCCGGAGTGGCGTCAATCGTGTGTGGTGGAGGCGGTTGACGCCTGGATCGCCGGAGCTGTCTCCAGAGGACCAGTTGCCCGGCTGGCACGCCTGATCCCGAACGGGTGGTTTTGGTGGTGTGGGGCGTGAGTTCCGGTCCGGAGGGTGGGTCGGGCCCGGTTGGAGAGACCGCGCTCGGGGTGAGGGACAGCTCGGGGGAGAGGAACAGAGGACGGAAGGAGACGGAGGGGCAAGGGGAGGGAGGGGCAGGGGGGCGGGGCGAGCCTTTCCCGGAGCCCGGAGCCCGGAGCCCGGAGCCCGGAGCCCGGAGCCCGGAGCCCGGAGCCCGGAGCCCGGAGCCCGGAGCCCGGAGCCCGGAGCCCGGAGCCCGGAGCCCGGAGCCCGGAGCCCGGAGCCCGGGGGTTGGAGGTTGGAGGTTGGAGGGACCTGAGAGCTGGGAGCTGGCCGGGTAGACCGGAGCTGGGTTGGGGGCTGGGCTGGGAATCGAGTGGGGGTTCTTGGCAGGGACTCGGAGCCAACCGGCCGCTGTGAGGCTGGGCCAGGGGGTGGGGTGGCGGGGACGTTGTGGGGAAGTTGTGCCGGGGTTGGGGCTGGGGGCGGGCTTCGTGGTGGATGGGATCCGGGGTGGCACGTCGGCCGGGCTGGCGGTGGGTGGCTGGGTTTCGTGGGTGGGGCGCGGGCGTGTGGGGTGGGGGTTGGGTTGCTGGGTGGGGGTTTGGTGGGTGGGGCGCGTCGATTGGTTGGGGTTGTGGGGTTTGCGGGGTGCGTGAGTGTGGCTGGTGGGAGGGCGAGGGTGGGAGTGAAGGCGGGGTTGGGGTTGGTTTGGAGTGGGGGCAGGGGAAGTAGGCGGGGTTTGGGGGGAGCTAGTAGGTGGAGGGGGTTTAGGTAGGTGTGGTGGCGGCGTAGGCCCCAGTGCAGGCAGGCGGGGGTTGGGCAGCCGGGGTGGCCTGGGGCGAGGGTGCCGAGGGGAGCTGCGGTGGGGACCTGCTGGCCTTTGTGGACCTGGGGGATCACGGGCTCGTAGGTGGTGTTGAGGCCGTTGGGGTGGTGCAGGGTGATGACGCCTCTGCCTGCCACGGGGCCGGCGAAGGTGACTGTTCCGGCTGAGGCGGCCAGGACGGGGGTGCCGGGTGGGGCGGACAGGTCTATGCCTCGGTGGCCTGGGCCGTAGCGGTGCTGCGGCGGGGTGAACCGCCGCAGCACCGCCGGCCGACCGGGGAGCGGCCAGACCCACCTGGTGCTGCGGGGGTACAGCGGGGGTGGGGCGGCGCTACGAACCGCGGTCGGGGCTGCCCCTGCCTCCGCACATCCGGCCAGGGCCGTGGTCGCCAGGGCGAGTGCGGTCGCCAGGACCAGGGCCTTCACCACGACGACCGCCTTGACGGCCAGGCGGGCGGTCGTCCGGGAGGTTGTGGTGTTGGCGGGGGTGTGGGGGTGGTGGGGCATGGGTCCACCGTGTCGGGGGTGGGGTGGGTTGGGCCAGGGGGTGGGGCGGGGGGTGTGGATAAGTGGGGTTATGTGGATAAGTCGCGATCTTGGGGAGGGTGGATTCGGAGTTCGGTGGGGTGGGGGCGTATGCTTTTGGCGCGGTCCGTCTCTGTGCGGACTGACTTCGCGTGTCAGCGCAGGTCTCACGATGTGAGACGCGTGGCCCGGTGGTCCTGGATCTTCCGCAGGTTGGAAGGCCCGGGTTCGGGCGGCGGCCCTGACACCAGGGCGAGCGGCCGACCGGTCGCTCGCGGCAACCATTCCGCGTGCCGGTTCGTCCGGTGCGCCTGAGCACATGAGGTGTCATCCGGCCATGGCCGTCGTCACCATGAGGCAGCTGCTTGACAGCGGCGTGCACTTCGGGCACCAGACCCGCCGTTGGAACCCGAAGATGAAGCGCTACATCTTCACTGAGCGCAACGGCATCTACATCATCGACCTCCAGCAGACGCTGACCTACATCGACCGGGCCTACGAGTTCGTCAAGGAGACGGTCGCCCACGGCGGCACCATCCTGTTCGTCGGCACCAAGAAGCAGGCGCAGGAGGCCATCGCCTCCCAGGCCCTGCGGGTCGGCATGCCCTTCGTCAACCAGCGCTGGCTGGGCGGCATGCTCACGAACTTCTCCACCGTGCACAAGCGTCTTCAGCGCCTCAAGGAGCTGGAGTCGATGGAGCAGACCGGTGGCTTCCAGGGTCTCACCAAGAAAGAGATCCTGATGCTCACCCGTGAGAAGGACAAGCTGGAGAAGACCCTCGGCGGTATCCGCGACATGGCCAAGGTGCCGAGCGCGGTGTGGATCGTGGACACCAAGAAGGAGCACATCGCCGTCGGTGAGGCCCGCAAGCTGGGCATCCCGGTCGTGGCGATCCTGGACACGAACTGCGACCCCGACGAGGTCGACTTCCCGATCCCGGGCAACGACGACGCGATCCGGTCGGCCGCGCTGCTGACCAAGGTCGTCGCCGAGGCCGCGGCCGCCGGCCTGATGGCCCGCTCCGGCCAGGGCAAGGCCGTCGAGGGCGAGGACAAGCCCGGCGCCGTCGAGGAGCCGCTGGCCGAGTGGGAGCAGGAGCTTCTGGTCAACGCGACCGCGGGCGCTCCGGCCCCCGCCGAGGGCGAAGCAGCAGCCCAGTCCTGATCAACGACCTCCGCCCGGCCATCGCGCCGGGCGGAGGCTCGTCAGGCTCCTCCACCCCGCACCCCGTTGCGTACCGAATAAGGACGGACGACGCACGATGTCGAACTACACCGCGGCTGATGTGAAGCGGCTCCGTGAGCTGACCGCCGCCGGCATGATGGACTGCAAGAAGGCGCTCGAAGAGGCCAATGGCGACTTCGACAAGGCCGTCGAGATCCTGCGCATCAAGGGCGCCAAGGATGTCGGCAAGCGCGCCGAGCGCACCACCGCCAACGGCCTGGTCGCCGTGTCCGGTGGGGTCATGGTCGAGCTGAACTGCGAGACCGACTTCGTCGCCAAGAATGACGACTTCCAGGCACTGGCCGACAAGGTCCTGGCCGTGGCGGTCGAGGGCAAGATCGGCGATCTGGCCGAGCTGAAGTCCGCGAAGCTGGACGAGGGCACCGTCGAGGACGCCGTGCTCGGCCTCTCCGCCCGCATCGGCGAGAAGCTGGAGCTGCGCCGGGTCGTCTCCTTCGACGGCTCCGTCGCGGTCTACCTGCACCGCCGCTCCTCCGACCTGCCGCCGGCCGTCGGCGTGCTGGTGGAGTACACCGGCTCCAACGAGGACGCCGCCCGTGGCGCCGCGATGCAGATCGCCGCGATGAAGCCGCGCTACGTCACCCGGGACGAGGTGCCCGCCGACATCGTCGCCAACGAGCGCCGGATCGCCGAGGAGACCGCGCGGGAGGAGGGCAAGCCCGAGGCTGCCCTGCCCAAGATCGTCGAAGGCCGCGTCAACGGCTTCTTCAAGGACTCCGTGCTGCTGGAGCAGGCCTCCGTGCAGGACAACAAGAAGAACGTCAAGGCCGTGCTCGACGCCCAGGGCGTCACCGTGACCCGGTTCGCCCGGTTCGAGGTGGGCCAGGCCTGAGCGGCCTGACCCGATGAACATCATCTGGTCCGAACGAGGACCATGAGGCTGTGCCCCGCCTTCACCTGTGAGGGCGGGGCACAGTTTCGCAAGCAAGGGCCGCCCATGGCCTGACGAGGAGGACGGTTGACCGTGACCGGGGACGGCGCAGCACACACCGGCTACCGCAGGGTGTTGCTCAAGCTCGGTGGGGAGATGTTCGGCGGCGGCGAGGTCGGCGTCGACCCGGATGTGGTGCAGGCGGTCGCCCGGCAGATCGCCGACGTGGTCGCCACCGGCGCCCAGATCGGCGTGGTCATCGGCGGCGGCAACTTCTTCCGCGGCGCCGAGTTGCAGCAGCGCGGCATGGACCGTTCCCGGGCCGACTACATGGGCATGCTCGGCACGGTGATGAACTGCCTGGCGCTGCAGGACTTCCTGGAACGCCAGCACGGCATCGACACCCGGGTGCAGACCGCGATCACCATGGGCCAGGTCGCCGAGGCGTACATCCCGCGGCGCGCGATGCGGCACCTGGAGAAGGGCCGCGTGGTCATCTTCGGCGGCGGCGCGGGCATGCCGTACTTCTCCACCGACACCACCGCCGCCCAGCGCGCGCTGGAGATCGGCTGCGAGGTCGTGCTCATGGCCAAGGCCGTGGACGGCGTCTACACCGCCGACCCGAAGCTGGACCCCGAGGCGCAGCGGTTCGAGCACATCACGCACAACGAGGTGTTGCGCCGCGGCCTGAAGGTGGCCGACGCGACCGCCTTCAGCCTGTGCATGGACAACAACATGCCGATCATCGTGTTCAACCTGCTGGTCGAGGGCAACATCGCGCGCGCGGTGCGCGGTGAGAAGATCGGCACACTGGTCAGCACCCCTGCCGGCTGAACGCCTCCCCAGCCGTGCTGGGATGGTGACACAGCTACCAGCGGAGCCGGCCAACGAGATTTAGGAGCAGCCGTGATCGACGAGACCCTCCTCGATGCCGAGGAGAAGATGGAAAAAGCGGTGGCTGTGGCCAAGGAGGACCTCGCCGCGGTCCGCACCGGCCGGGCCACGCCGGCGATGTTCTCCCGCATCGTCGTCGACTACTACGGCTCGCCCACCCCGATGAACCAGCTGGCCGCGGTGAACATCCCCGAGGCCCGGATGGCGGTCATCAAGCCCTATGACCTCAGCCAGCTCAACGCGCTGGAGAAGGCGATCAGGGACTCCGACCTCGGGGTGAACCCGACCAACGACGGCTCGATCATCCGGGTGCTGATCCCGCAGCTCTCCGAGGAGCGCCGCCGGGAGATGGTCAAGGTCGCCAAGGGCAAGGGTGAGGACAGCAAGGTCTCCATCCGCAACATCCGGCGCAAGTGCAAGGACGAACTCGACCGCATCTCCAAGGACGGCGAGGCGGGCGAGGACGACGTGGCGCGCGCGGAGAAGGAACTGCAGACGCTGACCGACAAGTACGTCCGCCAGGTGGACGAGCTGGTCAAGCACAAAGAGACCGAACTACTCGAGGTCTGAGCGGGTGTCGACCGGCGATCGTGAGGATGCGCCCGGAGCGTCGTCGGACGTTCCGGGCGCTGCTTCGTCAGCTTCTTCCGGCGCCGGGCGGCAGTCGAAGGCGGGCCGGGATCTCGGCGCCGCGATCGCCGTCGGGGTGCTGCTGGGCGCGGCGATTCTGGTGTCCCTGCTGACGATCAGGGAACTGTTCGTGGGTGTGGTCGCGCTGGCCGTGCTGGCCGCGACCTGGGAGCTGTCCGGGGCGTTGCGCCGTGGCGCGGGCATCGAGGTGGCCCGCTGGCCGGTGCTCATCGGCGGGCAGGCCATGGTGTGGCTGTCCTGGCCGTTCGAGCGCAACGGGTTGTTGTCGGCCTTCGTGGTGACCGTGCTGGCCATCCTGGTCTGGCGTTTCCGCGGCGGCATCGACGGTTACCTGCGCGATGTCGCGGCCTCGGTGTTCACCGCGGCCTACGTGCCGATGTTCGCCGCCTTCGCCGCGATGCTGGTGGTGCCGGAGGACGGCGCTGGCCGGGTGCTGTGCTTCCTGATCGGCGTGGTCTGCTCGGACACCGGCGGCTACGCGGCAGGGGTCTTCCTGGGCAAACACCCGATGGCGCCCTCGATCAGCCCGAAGAAGTCCTGGGAGGGCTTCGCCGGGTCGATGGTGGCCGGGGTGGTCTCCGGCGCGCTCACGCTGCCGCTGCTGCTGGACGGCGCGTGGTGGCAGGGGATGCTCTTCGGCGCGGCTCTGGTGGTCACCTCGACCGTGGGGGACCTGATGGAGTCGGTGATCAAGCGCGATCTCGGGGTCAAGGACATGGGCACGCTGCTGCCCGGTCACGGCGGCCTGATGGACCGGATGGACTCCCTGCTGCCCTCGGCCGTCGTGTCCTGGCTGCTGCTGCGCGCGTTCGTGCCCTCGCTGTAGCCGGTCAGTCGTCGTACGGGTCGTCCACCGCGCTGGCCGGTTCGCTGCGGCGGGAGCTGTCCACCACGGTGAAGGTGCCGCCGGTGGGGTCCTCCAGAATCGCGAGCCTGCCGAAGGGCGAGTCGAACGGCTCGTAGCTGATCCGGCCGCCCAGCTCGGCCGCGCGGGCCGCGATCGCGTCCGTGCCGACGGCCGGGTCGACGCCGAAGTAGACCATCCAGTGCGCGGGCACCTCGTGCGGGAATTCCGCACCCATCCGCATCCGCCCCACCAGGGGTTCGCCGTTGCGGAACCAGGTGGCGTAGTCGAAGCTCGCGCCGTCGCCGATCTGCTCCTGCCGGAAGTCGAACAGCCCGCCGAAGAAGACGTCCGCGCGCTGGCCGTCCCTGGTGTTCAGCTCGGCCCAGGACAGCGTGCCCGGCCTGCCGGTGGCGAAGTGCCAGCCTTGTTCGGTCTCCCAGAACCCGATCACGCCGCCGGTCGGGTCCTTGGCCACCAGCAGGTAGCCCTTGCCCGGCACGTGCACCGGGCCGCTGAGCACCGCGCCGCCGGCGGCCTCGATGTGCTTGGCGGCCACCTCGGCGTTGGTGACGTGCAGGTACAGCGTCCAGCCGAGCAAACGGGCCTGGTCCCGGCTGGCCAGGTAGACCGCGCCGACCGGTTCGCCGTCCAGCCGGGCCTGGCGGTAGCCGTTGACCTCGGGCTCGAACTCCCAGCCGAACAGGCCCGAATAGAAGCGGGCGCAGGCTTCCGGATCATCGCTGGCGACGTCCACCCAGCACGGGTGGCCGCCGGAGGGGTCCAATGGCGCGGGACTGTGCATACGGGTGCTCCTGATCGGGTGGGGAAGCCGACGGCCTGAAATTACGCCCGGCGACCGACAATCCCTGTGACGAAAGCTCTTCAGTTGTCAAACTGTTCGGCGTGAGTTCGACCGCGGAGAACGCAGGCGTGGTGCCCAGCCCCAACATCTGGCACTGGCCGGATGTGTACGAGACCGAGAACCAGGCCCAGGACAGCGCGGGCGCGATCTGGCGAGCCCTGCGCGCGGAGGTCGACTGGGCGGGCCGGGACGTGCTGGACGTGGGCTGCGGCGACGGCTTCCACCTGCCGGTCTTCGCCACCTCGGCCCGCTCGGTGCTCGGGGTCGAACCGCATCCGCCCCTGGTCGAACGGGCAGCCAAACGGGTGGCCGGGCTGCCCAACGTGTCCGTGCTCGCCGGGTCGGCGCAACGCCTTCCGCTGCCCGACGGGGCGGTCGACCTGGTGCACGCGCGCACCGCCTACTTCTTCGGGCCCGGCTGCGAACCGGGGATCGCCGAGGCCATGCGGGTGCTGCGGCCCGGCGGCGCGCTGGCCGTGGTCGACCTGGACGGCGCCCGGCCGCCCTACGGCAAGTGGCTGCGCGCTGACGTGCCCGGATACCACCCGCGCCGGATCGAGAAGTTCTTCACCCGGCTGGGGTTCTCCTGCCACCGGATCGAGACCCTGTGGCGGTTCACCGACCGGGAAAGTCTGGTCCGGGTGCTCTCGATCGAGTTCTCCGCCAAGGTCGCGGCGCGCGCGATCGCGGATACCGCGGGGCTGACGATTCCGGTGGGTTACCGGCTGCACGTGCTCCGGAAATCCAGCGGCCTGCTGCTGCCCTGAGCCCCTACTGTGCCGGGCATGCCCGCTGCCACCTCGCCGCTCCGGTCGCTGTCCCTGCACGCCCCGCATCGCGGCGCGCCCGAGTTGATGCTTGTTCGCCTGGCGAAACAACTTTCGCCAGGCGAACAGCCCTATGACGCGGTGCCTAGGCTGGAGCAGCGGATCGCCGGGCTGCTGGGCAAGCAGGCCGCGGTGCTGTTCCCGACCGGCACCATGGCCCAGCAGGTCGCGATGCGGCTGCACGCGGAGGAACGCGGGCGGCGGGCGGTGGCCTTCCATCCGTACTGCCACCTGGACGAGTCCGAGCAGCAGGGCTACACGGTGGTGCACGGGCTGCACGGAGTACGGGTCGGTGAGCGGGAACGGCTGCTCACCCTGGCGGAGCTGACGGAGGTGGGCGAGCCGCTGGCGGCGTTGCTGCTGGAGCTGCCGCAGCGCAGCATCGGCGGGCAACTGCCGGAGTGGGACGACCTGGTGGCGCAGACCGGCTGGGCGCGGGCACGCGGCGCGGCCACGCACCTGGACGGCGCGCGGCTGTTCCTGGCCCAGCCGTACTACCAGCGGTCGCTGGCCGAGATCGCCGGACTGTTCGACTCGGTCTACGTCTCGGCGACCAAGGGGCTGGGCGGGATCTCGGACGCGGTGCTGGCGGGCACCGAGGAGTTCTGCCGGGCCGCCAGGGTCTGGCGGCACCGGCTGGGTGGCGCGGCCGAGGTGGCCTGGCCATCGGCGCTGGCCGCGGAGTGGTCGCTGGAGGCCAACCTGCCGCGGGTGCCGGAGTACCTGGCCACCGCGCGGGAGCTGGCGCGCGGGCTGCGCGGGGTCGAGGGCATCGAGGTGCTGTGCGATCCGCCGCAGACCCCGCTGTTCCACCTGCACCTGGCGGCCAGCCCGGAGTCGGTGCTGGTGGCGGGGGAGCGGCTGAGCGAGGAGCGCGGCGTGTACCTGCCGCGTTATGCCGGGACGATGCCCTCGCCGAGGATGAGTGCGATCGAGATCACCGTGGGCGACCAGTTCGACGACGTGCCGGTCGCGGAGGCGGTGGAGCTGCTCGGCGAGCTGGTCGCGCGGGCCCGGAAGCTGGACCAAGGCTGAGGAGCGTGGTAAGGAGCACCCCCGCCGACGTGGGACACTGGTAGTCGCCATGACTTCGTTGCCCCTCGTGTTCGACGCCCCCAAGCGCGGCCTGCCGCCGCGGCACCTCGCCGACCTCTCGGCCGAGCAGCGCCGCGAAGCGGTGGCCGAGCTTGGCGAGAAGCCGTTCCGCGCGAACCAGCTCTCCAACCACTACTTCGGCAGGCTCACCGCCGATCCGGCCGCGATGACCGACATCCCGGCGGCCAGCCGGGACCGGCTCACCAGCGAGCTGATGCCGCCGCTGTTCACCGAGCTGCGCCGGGTGAGCTGCGATGAGGGCACCACTCGCAAGACGCTGTTGCGCGCGCACGACGGCACGCTGATCGAGAGCGTGCTGATGCGTTACCCGGACCGGGCCACGCTGTGCATCTCCAGCCAGGCTGGCTGCGGCATGGCCTGCCCGTTCTGCGCCACCGGCCAGGGCGGCCTGCAGCGCAACCTGTCCACCGCGGAGATCGTGGAACAGGTCCGGCTGGGCGCGGTGGCCATGCGTGACGGCGAGCTGCCGGGCGGGCCGGGACGGCTGTCCAACATCGTGTTCATGGGCATGGGCGAACCGCTGGCCAACTACAAGCGGGTGATCGACGCGGTGCACCGGATCTGCGACCCGGCTCCGAGTGGGCTGGGCATCTCGCAGCGGTCGGTGACGGTGTCCACGGTCGGGCTGGTGCCGGCGATCCGGAAGATGACCGAGGAGAAGTTGTCGGTCCGGCTCGCGGTGTCGCTGCACACCCCGGATGACGAGCTGCGGGACACGCTGGTGCCGGTGAACACCCGGTGGAAGGTCGCCGAGGTGCTGGAGGCGGCCCGTGGGTACGCCGACCGCACCGGGCGGCGGGTGTCCATCGAGTACGCGCTGATCAAGGAGATCAACGATCACGGCTGGCGGGCGGATCTGCTGGGCAGCCTGCTGCGCCGGCACCTGGGGCCGTTGGCGCACGTCAACCTGATCCCGTTGAACCCGACGCCGGGCAGTAAGTGGGACGCGAGTCCGAAGCCGGTGGAGCGGGAGTTCGTGCGCCGGGTCGAGGCGCAGGGCGTGACCTGCACGGTGCGGGACACGCGTGGGCAGGAGATCGCCGCGGCCTGTGGGCAGCTTGCCGCTGAGGGCTGAGGGGGATTGTCTGTGATGCTAGCATTGACTGCAATGACAGCATCGGAGGTGGATCATGGCGGTCCTGACGATCCGCGACTTCGACGAGAGTCTGAAGGCGAAGCTCCGGGTGCGCGCGGCTGAGCACGGCCGGTCGATGGAGGCCGAGGTGCGCGCGATCCTCGCGTCGGTGCTGACCAGGTCGGAGTCCGGGCCGGGGATGGGGTCGAGGATTCGGCAGCGCTTCGCCGATGTCGACGAGGTGGCGTTCGAGCCGCCGCGGCGGGTGGAGCTGGCCCGAGCGGCGGAGTTCCCTGAGTGATCGTTCTCGACACCAACGTCATTTCCGAGCTGATGCGGCGAACCCCGGACGACACGGTGGTGCGCTGGATTGACCGGTACCCGGCCGAGGAGGTTTTCCTCACCGCGGTGACCGCGGCCGAACTGGCGTATGGGGTCGAGCGGATGCCGGACGGTCAGCGCAAGACCGTGCTGGCGGTCAGGGTTTCCGAACTCCTGACCGAGGACTTCCAGGGCCAGATCCTGCCGTTCGACGGTGGGGCGGCGGTGTACTACGGCGAGATCGCGGCCGGGCGGGATCAGCGTGGTCAGCCGATCAGCACGGCGGACGCGCAGATCGCCGCGATCTGCCGACGGTTCGCGGCCTGCCTGGCGACCCGCAACACCAAGGACTTCGCCGACACCGGCATCACCCTGCTCGACCCGTGGGGCGCCGGGGCGTAGGCCGGGATCCGACCGGCGGGCTGAAATCGTTGGAGCACCGGGGATCGCCGGGTCATGATCCTCGGGTGAGCGAAGCACGGCAGCTGCAGCGTTTCGACTTCGAGCCCGCCTATGCGGTCGAGGTCGAACCCGAGTACCCGGCCACTGGCGAGTGGTCGTGTCCGGTGTTCGCCTTTGACCGGGACGGTCGCGTGATCGACGAGGCCGAGTGGGGATTCGGCATGCCGCGGGTGATCCGGGTGACGCCGACCGAGGCTGCGGAGTGGGTCGGGCTGTTTCCAGCGGGCCTGCCCGGCCGTGCGGACGGGGTGTTCGCGGGGCCGGGGGCCGGGCAGTTGTGCGTGGTGGTGAATGGGCACGCGCTGGTGGTTCGGGTGGACGAGCCCGCTGCCGGGGCGGTCATCGTGTGCGAGCCGGTGAATCAGGTTGTCCCGGTGGTTGGGGCTGCGTTGCTGTTGCTGGTCACGTACACCGACTTGGTGGCGATCGGGTCGGACGGGGTCGCGTGGGAGTCGGCGCGGCTGGCGTTGGACGGGTTGCGGGTGGTGGCGGCGAGTGGCGCGGGCATTCGGTGCACGGCTGACTCGTGGCAGATGGATGGGTCCGCGGAGAGTTTTGTGGTGGCGGCGACGGGCGAATTGGGTTGCCGGGGTGGGGCATGTACGAGCTGAACGCGGTCATCGGCGAAGCCGGGCTGTTGCGGGCGCGGGCGGCGGGGTTCGAGCAGGTCGTGGTGGTCGGGTTGCGGCAGGGGCTGGGGTTGGTGCCGGTGACGGCGGAGTTGTCGCGGGAGTTGGGGTCCGGGGTCGACGGAGTGCTGGCGGAGTGGTCGCGGTCGGGGCCGATTGCCTTGGTGGAGGCGGACTTCTTCGGTGGGGAGGGTTCGCAGTCCGCGGTGGTGTGGCGGGATGGCGAGGTGGTCTGGGGGCCGGTGTTCGCCGAGGAGTTCCGGGGGTCTTGGCGGGAGTGGCCGATCAATGCGGCGCTGGACCGGCTGGGTGCGGTGAGTGGCGGCGGGGATCTGTTCGACGCGGTGGGGCTTGGCGCGGAACGGGATGTGGCCGACTGGGTGGCGCGGGGGCGTCAGTCGCCGACGAACCAGAGGTAGCTGCCGGGGGTGTTGGCGCAGTCGCGGAGCAGGTCGTCCAGGTCGTGGACGGCGGCGGACTGCCCGGGGGTGGTGCAGTTGGCCAGCAGGGCGGGGATTTCGCGGCGGGCGGCTTCGGCTTCCTGTTCGTTGAACTGGGTGTTGCCGGACGGGTCGACCCAGGGGAGTTTGCCGGGGTCGGTCTCGCGCAGGGTGGCCAGTGCGTCGGCCAGGTCGTAGCCGTGGTCGTAGGAGCCGCGGAGCAGGGTGGCGCGGGAGGCCTTCCAGCTGCGGGTGCTGGGGCGCTGGGAGTGCAGTTCCAGTTCGATACCCATGGTCAGACCTCGGTGGAGTCAGCGGAGGAAGTAGCCGGTGCCCTTCACGGTGTGCAGCATCGGGGGCGGGCCGAGTTTGCGGCGGAGCTGGGCGATCACCACGTCCAGCACGTTGGAGGCGGGGGCGACCAGTTCGTCCCAGGCGGCGGCGATCAGGTCGGGGCGGCTGACCGTGCCGCCGCCGGCCAGCAGCAGGCGGTGCAGCACGGCGAATTCCTTGCCGGTCAGGTCCAGGCGGGCGCCGTCGCGGTGGGTCTCGTGCCGGGCCGGGTCCAGTTCCAGGCCGCCGTGACGCAACACCGGGACCGGGGTGCGGCCGGTGCGGCGGCACAGGCTGCGGACCCGGACCACCAGTTCGATCATCGCGAAGGGTTTGACCAGGTAGTCGTCGCCGGCGGCCAGGCCGTCGATCCGGTCGGCGACGCTGTCCCGGCCGGTCAGGAACAGCACCGGCACCGGCCAGCCGATGTTCCGGCGGGCCGCGACATAGGACAGGGCGTCACCCGCGGGCAGCATCCGGTCGAACACCACGCAGTCGTAGGCGTTGACGCTGAGCGCCTCATCGGCTTCCGGCAGGTCGGTGGCGACGTCGACGGCGAATCCCGCGCCCCGCAGGGATCCCTCGACCGCGACCCGCAGGTTCTCGTCATCCTCGGTGACCAGTACCCGCACAGCGACAGACTGTAGCTGACCCGCCGCGCGTCGCGGGCCGGGATCAGCCGACGCGGTCCATCAACCAGCCCCGGTCCGCCGCCTTGGCGCCGGCCTGGAACCGGCTGCGCGCGCCGAGCCGGTTCATGATGTCGGAGACCATCCGGCGGACCGTGCGCACCGAGATCCGCAACCGGGCCGCGACCGACTCGTCCGTGCAACCGTCGAAGAGCAGGGTGAGCAGCTCGCGTTCACGCACCGTCAACTCGGCCGCCGCCGGCAGGTCCGAGGCGATCAGCGGCACCGCCGCGGGCCACACCCGCTCGAACAGTTCGGTGGTCGTGCGCACCACCCCGGCCAGCCGGAACATCGCGATCCGGCCCGGGTAGCCGTCGGCGCCCTCGGCGGGCAGCACGGCGACCGAACCGTCGATGACGAAGGCGTCCATCGGCACCTCGGGCAGCGTGCGCACCTCCGCCCCGGCCAGTGCCAGCGCGCTGAGCTGGAGCGATGCCCCCGGCGCGGTGCGGACCTGGTCGGTGACCAGCACCCGGTAGCGCACGCCGCGGCGCAGGTTGTCGTGGTCGATCTTGCGGAAGGTGGCCAGCGGACGCGGGAACGCGGTGTTGCCGCGGCGGGCCACCAGCACCTCCCTGCTCGCACCGGCGAGCTGGGTGTCCACCGCGGTGGAGGTCGGGGCTGGGGCGCGGTCGGCCGGGCGCAGCAGGGAGAGCACGGGAGTCTGGCTGTTCACAGCGGGTTGCCTCCGATCGGCATGGTCGCGGCGAGGGCGCGGGCGTGGTGCCCGTCGAGTCGTTCCAGGCGCACGCCAAGGCGTTCGCCCAGGTAGGTCAGGTCGGCGGCGGCCGCGTCGACCACGGCGCCGTTGGTCGCGGCGATCCGGAGCACCGCGGTGGGCTCCCGGTCCTCGCCGGTGCTGACGGCCACCGTGATCGCCACCCCTGGCGCGGTGGCCAGCAGGCGTTCCAGCAGCGGACCACGGTCCGAAGTGGACAGTTCGGCGAACCCGGCGAGCCGGAACCCGGCCTGGGCCACCGCGCCCGCCCGCCAGAACCGCCAGTCCTCCCGGGTCTCACCGCGGCCGGATCCGGTGTGGGTGAGCGCGGGCAGCACTGCCCGGAGGTCCTCTTCGGACAGTGCGTCGGCCGGCAGTCCGGCGCGGGTGAGCCTGCGCAGCACCCGGCGGACGGTGTTGGCCAGCGCGGTGGTCAGGTCCTCGTCCCGGCAGATGTCCGGATCCCGCAGCGCCCGCACCGCCAGCCAGGTGCGTGGCGGCCGGTCCCGCACCGGGCCGGTGTGCACGACCAGGCGGGCGCCGAACTCGGGCATGTCCGGATCCGGATCGGGCAGCAGCGCCCCGGCGGCCGCGGCGCGCAGGAACTCGCTGTCGGCGGCCCGCGGTTGCAGCACCACGACCAGTTCGTCGGGATGGCTGAGCAGGCCGGCCGGGACGCCGCCGATGGTGGCGGTGCGGGCGCGGGTGGCCGGGGCGAGCAGGGCCAGCAGGGCGGCCGGATCGTGTTCGGGGGCGCCGAGATCGTGGTCGCGGCGGCGGAGCGTGTGCCGGATCCGGGTGGCCAGCAGGGTGGTCAGCCAGCGGCCGCGGACCCGGATCGCGGTGAGCGCGAGCAGGGCGGCGTTCACGCCGAGCGCGGTGGCCAGCGGCCACGGGCGGCCGATGGCGAGCACGGTGCTGATCGCGGCGAGCTGCCAGCAGAGGATGCGCAGGGCGGGGAGCTGGAGGCGGCGGGCGGTGGCAGGCGCCGCAGGTGGCGGCGGGGTTGGCGTGACCGGGCGGGGCTGGGGGTGGCGGACGGAGGTGGCGGCCGCGAGTACGAGTCCGGGGGCCGGGCGCGGGTTGGCGGACCGCACGGGGCCGGTGACGGCGTGCGGCGACGGGTGCACGGGGCGCGTGACGGCGTGCGGCGGGGCGGTGTCCGGCTGGATCGGGCCGGTGGTGCGGGTGGTCAGGCCGGTGGGCCAGCCGGGCTCGGGTGACCGGGGATGCTGCGGCATGGGTGCGCTCCTCACGCGACGCGGGCGTTGGACAGCGGGCGGGCGGTGCGGCGGGCCTGGTCGCGGATCAGCGGGTGGGTGCGGAAGCGGCCCGCGCCGGGGGCGTCCAGGAGGTGGTGGTCGGTGAGTTCCTCCAGCAGGTGCCTGGCCTCCGGCTGGGGCAGGCCCAGGTGCTGGGCGGCCTGGCGCAGCTCGAACTCCGGCGGCAGCGTGGCCAGGGTGTGGAAGGCCACCCGCGCGCCGGCGGAGAGTCGCCGGTACGAGCCGGTCACCTCGGGTGCCAGCTCGTCCCGGCCGCGGTCGGTGCCGAGCCAGTCGGCCAGGTCCGCGGTGCTCCACAGTGGACGGACGGCCAGCCGGGTGGCGGCGGCGTGCAGCGCGGCGGGCAGGCCGGCGCAGGCGGTCAGCACCGCGGTCAGCGGGGACAGCGCGGTCAGCGGCTGCTCGCGCGGGCCGGCCGCGGTGTGGAACAGACTGGCGGACTCGTTGTGCGACAACGGGGTCAGCGGGTGCCGGGTTTCGCCGGGCAGCCGCCAGCCCCGGGTGCGGGTGGTGATCAGGGTCAGGCTGGCCGACGGGCCGGGCAGCAGCGGGCGGACCTGGTCGGCGTCGGCGGCGTCGTCCAGCACCAGCAACACCCGGCGGCGGGACAGCTCCGAACGCCACAGCGCCGCGCACTCGTCGGCGTCGGCCGGGATGGCGGTGTGGCCGAGGCCGCGGAGCAGCCGGGCCAGCGCGTCGGCCGGGGTCAGCGGGTCGGTGTGGCCGCGCAGGTCGAGGAAGAACTGGCCGTCGGGGTAGCGGGTGGACAGCCGGTGCGCGGCGTGGATGGCCAGTGCGGTCTTGCCAACGCCTGCCATGCCGTCGAGCACGACGGTCCCGCCGGGTGCGGCCCGGTCCAGCGCGTTCAGTTCGGCGCCGCGGCCGGTGAAGCCGGGGATGTCCCTGGGCAGCTCGCGTCGCGGCTGGGTGGCGGTGTCCGCGGTGAGGGCCTGCTGGTGCGCCTGGGCCAGTGCGGGGCTGGGATCCACGCCCAGCTCCTCGGCCAGCATCCGGCGGGCCTGGCGGAACGCGGCCAGCGCCTCGGCCCGGCGGCCCGCCGCGTGCAGGGCGCGCACCAGGTGCGTCCACGCGCCCTCGCGCAGCGGGTCGTCGGTGGTCAGCGCGCGCAGGACGCCGATAGCGGCCTGCGCCTCGCCCGCGGCGAGCTGGGCCTCGGCCAGGGTTTCGCGCAGTTCGCGGCGGGTCTCCTCCAGCCGGTCCGCGGCGGCCTGGAAGTCCGTGCCGGGCAGGTCCTCGAACGCCCGGCCACGCCAGTGCGCCAGCGCCGAGGTGAGCAGCGCGATCGCGGTGTGCGGATCGCCCCCGGCCAGCGCCGCGCGGGCCGCGCTCGCCTGCCCGGCCACCTGGTCCGCGTCCAGCTCGCCCGGTTCCACCCGCAGCCGGTACGCGCCGGGCCTGCTGTCGATCCGGGACCCGCCCGGCGCGGGCGGCAGCACCCGGCGCAGGCGGCAGATGTAGGTCTTGAGATTGGCCTCGGCCGAGGCGGGCACGGCCTGTTCATGCCAGGTCGACTCGATCAGACGGCCCACCCGCACCCACGCGTTAGGGTGCAGCAGCAAGGTAGTCAGCACCGTGACGGGTTTCCGCGCACCAAGCTCGAGCACCGTCCCAGCCGGGTCGCGGGCCTCGGTCGGGCCCAGTACGTGGAAGAGCAACATCCCCGCCCCCAATCGCGATCGCACTCACCATCCCTGCGGCCACATGAGGTTTCCATGACACGACCGGGATTGATCCCCGTGCGCGTTCTGGTGGTCGAGGACGACGATGACCTGCGCTTCGCCGTCGCCGCGGAGCTGCGGGCGGCCGGGCTGACGGTGGCCGAGGCCGCCGATATCGCCGCCGCCGACCAGGCCGTGCGCGCCGGTGAGCACGCCTGCGTGGTCTTCGACCGGATGCTGCCCGACGGCGACGCCATCACCTATGTGCATCAGCGGCGGCAGGACGGCTGGGCCACCCCGGTGCTGTTCCTGACCTCGCTGGACAAGCTCGCCGACCGGGTCGCCGGGTTCGAGCACGGCGGTGACGACTACCTGGCCAAGCCGTTCGCGGTGGCCGAGCTGACCGCCAGGGTGCTCGCGCTGTGCCGGCGCGCGGGCAGCGGCAGGCCCTCGGTGCTGCGGCACGAGGACCTGGAGATGGACTGCGCACGCCGCGAGGTCCGCCGGGCCGGGGTGCTGCTGACCGTCTCCGACAAGGAGTTCGCCGTGCTGGAGCACCTGCTGACCAGGGCAGGCCAGGCGGTCTCGCGCACCGAGCTGATCGAGCACTGCTGGGACTCCAGCACCGACCCGATGTCCAACGTGGTCGACGCGGTGGTCAAACGCCTGCGCGCCAAGCTCGCCGAACCCCGGCTGATCCACACCTTGCACGGTCGCGGCTTCCGGCTGGGCTCGGCGTGACCACCACCTCCGCCGAGGGGCTGCGCCGCCTCCGCCGCCTGCTCACCCTGCTGTTCACCGTGCTCAACGCGGCCGGGCTGATCCTGTTCGCCTACCTGGTGATCCGCGAGGACCGGCAGCAGGGCGAGCAGGCCATGGACGCCGAGCTGCGCCAGACCGGCGCGGTGGTGGCCCGGCTGGTCACCTATGAGGGCAGGCTCGACACCGGGATGCTGGGCACGGACCAGCTCAACAACGCCTGCCCCCAGATCACCGTGCTGGAACGGCATCCCGACAGCACCTGGACGACGAATTACACCAGCGAACGGCTGTGCGCCAAGCTGGCGGAGACCATGCTGACCAGTCTGGCCCGGCAGTCCGTCGACACCCGGAGCGTGATCAACAGCTACCAGCGCGGCACTGGCGGCGAGTTGCTCAGGGTGTCCGTGGACGCGCTGAAGATCCCCGGCGAGCGGCACGTGGGCGCGGTGGTCACCGCGATAGACGCGCGCGAGGTCGAGGACCGGCACGACCGGCGGGTGCTGATCGTGTTCGCGGTGGGCACGCTGCTGCTCGGCGCCTGCGCGCTGGCCGGGCACATCTTCTCCGGCCGGGCCATGCGCCCCGCGGTGGACGCGCTCGCCCAGCAGGAGGCGCTGCTCGGCGATATCGCGCACGACCTGCGCAAACCAGTGGCCGCGCTGCGTGCGCTGGCCGAGACCGCGCTGCGCAACCCGGACCAGCACGCCGAACTGCTGCCGCGCGCGGTCCGGTTGTCCGCGCGGATGGGCGGCATCATCGAGGGCCTGCTCATGCGGGCCCGCTTCGCCGCCGGGGTGCAGGAACTGGCCCGGCAGCCGATCTGGCTGGATCAGCTGGTCGCCGGGGTGGTCGAGGACACCCCGCCGGAGGGCGCGCGGATCACGCTGACCACCACACCCAGCAAGGTCAGCGCGGATCCGGTGCTGGTGCAGCGCGCGGTGGCCAACCTGATCGGCAACGCCCTGCAGCACGGCCGGCAGCCGGGCGCGACCGCGGTGGTGCACGTGCACGTCACGGACAACCGGATCACCGTCGCCGACCAGGGCCCCGGCATCGACGCCGAACGCGCCGAACTCGCCCTGGACCGCTTCACCAGCGGCGGCGGCTCCAGCGGACTGGGACTGGCCATCGTGCGCTGGGTGGCCCAGGCGCACGGCGGCACGCTGCGGGTGTACAACGCCGAGCAGGGCGGGGCGATCTTCGAGCTGGAACTCCCCTCGGGTGACTGAGCTGTGTACCGGCCGTGGATGAGCGGTATACCGGGTGTTCCTAGGCTGGGGCGGATGGACGTCGACGGGGGTTGGGAATGAGTGGCACTCAGGCCGGGCAGGTCTACTCGCTGATCGCGCGCAATGTGCAGTCGGTGCTGCGCGGCAAACCCGAGGTGGTCCGGCTGGCCGTGGCCGCCCTGCTGGCCGAGGGGCACCTGCTGATCGAGGACGTGCCGGGGCTGGGCAAGACCACGCTGGCCCGGTGCATCGCGCGCAGCATCGGCGGCAGCTGGAACCGGATCCAGTTCACCCCCGACCTGCTGCCCGGCGACATCACCGGCGTGACCGTGTACCACCAGAAGGAAGAGCAGTTCACCTTCCATCCCGGCGGCATCTTCGCCAACGTGGTGGTCGCCGACGAGATCAACCGCGGCACGCCCAAGACCCAGTCCGCGCTGCTGGAGGTCATGTCCGAGCGGCGGGTCACCGTGGACGCGGTCACCCATCCGGTGCCCAGCCCGTTCCTGGTGGTGGCCACCCAGAACCCGATCGAGATGGAGGGCACCTACCGGCTGCCCGAGGCCCAGCTCGACCGGTTCCTGATGCGGCTGGCGGTGGGTTACCCGGACGTCGACGCCGAGGTGCTGGTGATCATGAGCGACTGCGCGGGCGTGTCCCCGGACGACCTGCCGGCCGTGGTCGACATCCCGACCCTGGTCGCGGCGATCACCGAGGTCCGCAAGGCGCACCTGGACCGCGCGGTGGTCGAGTACGCCGCCCGGCTGGCCGGGGCCACCCGCGAGCACACCGCGGTCCGCTTCGGCGCGAGCCCGCGCGGCAGCATCGCGCTGGTACGCGCGGCCCAGGCGATGGCCGCCACCGAGGGGCGCAACTTCGTCACCCCGGATGACATCAAGGACGTCGCGGTGCCGGTGCTCGCGCACCGCCTGGTGCTCACCGCCGACGCCGAGCTGAACCAGCGCGGCCCGGCCGAGATCGTGGCCGACGTGCTGGCCGCGACCCCGGCCCCGGCGCTGAACCAGAGCGCGCGCTAGTCGCGGCAGATCGCGCCGTTGATGGCCTTGGGCCGGCTCTTGTGGACCGGGCCACTGCTGGAACCGCTGACCTGGAAGCAGTACTTGAGATTCGGGTCGATGTCGATTGTGAAGCTGGTGCCTCGCTGCGGCGTGGAACCCTTGGCCTCGACGTCGTTCTCGCTCGCCACGGCGACCGAGAACCACAGCGCTTCACTGCTGCGCCAGTTCAGCTCGACCGTGTTGCCGCGCCGGATGGGCTCCTCCATCACGATCTCCACCTGCTTCGCGGTGGTCGACGGGGTGGGCGTCGCGCTGGCCGGGACCGGGCCGGGCGGCAGGGCCATCTCGGCCGGGTCCTCGCTGATCAGCAGCACCGCGCCGACGGCGAGCACGGCGATCACGCCGACGCCGACGAGCACCAGCCCGGTGCGGCTGGCTGGGCGTTCGGGCCGGGCCGGGCCGGAGATCACCAGGGGGGCGCCGCGGGGTTGCGGGGGCGCTGGGGTGGCTTCGTCGGCCGGGGTGGTGTTCCGGCGGCGGGGTGCGGTGGCGTCCGGGAAGTTGTCCGTGGGCAGGCCGGGGCGGTCCGCGGCGGGCGGGCCGGGCTGGGCAGTCGCGGGCCGATGCGGACCCGGCGTGCCGGGTGGCGGCGCCGGGCGATAGGCCGGGACCTGCTCGGCGAAATCGTCGAACCCGCGCCCTTGCGTCGTCGGTCGCGCGGTCCGCGGTTCCGGGCCGCCGATCCGGGCCAGCCACTCCGAGACCACCGAAGCCTCGGCCGGGCGCAGCGCCGGATCCTTGCTCAGCAACGCCGACACCACCGCCACCAGCGCCTCTGGCACGTCCGCCCGGTTCAGCGGCGGCACCGGCGTGCCGAGCACGCGCAGCATCCGCTCGCCCTCCGGTTCGCCGATCGCGCCAGGGTGCGGGGACTCCCCGGACAGCGCCAGGTGCAGCAGCGCGCCCAGGCCGTAGAGGTCCGAGCGTTCGTCCACGGTGCCGTCGCGCAGGGTTTCCGGGGCGGCGAAGTCGATGCCGGTGCGCTGGTCGCGGGGGTAGGCGCGGCGCAGGGTGAGGCCGAGGTCGGCGAGCACGGGTTCGCCGGTGGGGCGGAACAATAGGTTGCCGGGGGTGACGCCGCCGTGCACCAGGCCGGCGCCGTGCGCGGCGGAGAGCGCGGTGGCCACGGCCCGGCCCAGCGCGATCGCGTCCGGCACGGACAGCCTGCCGCAGCTGGTGACCAGCTCGCGCAGGGACTGCGAGCACAGCTCCATCCGCAGCGCGGTGCGACCGTCGGGGGTGTCCTCGACCGCGTCGGCGACCAGCACCGGCGCGCGGTCGCGCAGGCCGGCCAGCCGGGCCAGTTCGCGGTCCAGCTCGGCGCGGGTGCGCTTGGGCAGTTTGGCCGGGAAGACCTTCAGCGCGTACGCCTCCCCGGTGTCCGCGCGCACCCCGGCGTACACCGTGGCCACCGGGCCGTCCCCGAGCAGAACCAGTTCCTCGGGCCCGTTGCTGGTCATCGCGGGCTCCCCTCCAGCTTTTCGCTCCGGCGCCAATCATCCGTCCGTACAGGTGATGGCCGCTAGCTGCCGACCCGGTTCCCCGTCGCGGCGCGCCACCAGATCGTAGGAAAGACGAACCACAGGTGCGTGCCGGGCGGCAGCTTGTTGCCGCACCGGCCGGTGCGAGGAGGTAGGCCGATGACCACGACCGGGCTGGTGCGAGTGACGGTCGCCGCGCCGCACCGGCGCATCGACATGGCGCTGCCCGAGCAGTCCAGCGTCGCCGAGATCGTGCCGGGACTGTTGCGGCACGCGGGTGAGCACCTCGCCGATGACGGCGCGGGCGACGGCGGCTGGCTGCTGCGGCGCGGTGACGGTTCGCCGCTGGAACTGGGGCGCACCCTCGGCTCGTACCGGATCCGGGACGGCGAGGTGCTGCACCTGACCTCGCGGCGCACCGAATGGCCTGAGCTGGAGTACGACGATCTGGTCGACGCGATCGCCGACGGGGCGGGCCGGGCCGGGCGGGCCTGGAGCGCGCGGCACACCCGGCGGGCCGCGCTGACCGTCGGCGGTGTGGTGCTGCTGCTGGGATTGGCGGTGGTGCTGCGGGCCGGACCGCCCTGGCCGATGCCCGGTTTGTGGTCACTCCTGGTGAGTTTGCTGCTACTCGCCGTGGGTGCTACGTTGGCCAGGACCGCGGGAGACGCGGTGGCCGGCGCGGTCTTCGGGGCGCTGGCGCTGCCGTACTCCTTCCTCGGTGGAGCTTTGCTCCTGGCCGGAAGCCACCCGCTGCTGGATCTGGGCGCACCCCAGGTGCAGGCGGGCAGCGCGGCACTGTTGCTCGGGGCAGTGCTCGGTCATCTCGGCACCGCACACGGACTGCCGGTCTTCGCCGCGGCGGCGACCAGTGGACTGCTCGGCGTGCTGGGCGGGGCGCTCGCGAGCCTGGACATCTTCGATGGCGTCCAGGCGGCCGCGATCGTGGTCGGCGCGGTGCTGGCGTTCTCCCCGATGCTGGCTCCGCTGGCGATCCGGCTGGCCCGGGTGCCGATGCCGGTGCTGCCGCGTACCACCGCGGATCTCATTCGGGATGATCCGCAACCGCCACGACCGGCGGTGTACCAGGCGGTGTCGCGGGCGCACGGGTTGCTGACCGGCATGCTGGTCGGCGCCGGGCTGGTGGCCGTGCTCTGCCAGGTGGTGCTGGTGCGCGGTGGCCGCACGTCCGCGTTGTGGTTGCTGGTGGTGCTCACGCTCGGGTTCCTGCTCCGGGCGCGGCTGTATCCCGTTCTGTGGCAACGGATTCCGTTGCTGGGCGCGGGGGTGTGCGGGGCGGTGTGCCTTGCGCTCGGTCCGTTGCTGGCCGGGCGGGTGGCCATCGCCGGTGCGGTGCTGCTCGTGGTCGGCGGGCTGATCGTCTTCGGCGGTCTGCGGCACAGCACCGGTCCGGCGAGTCCCTACCTCGGGCGCTATGCCGAGCTGTTCGAGGTGGCGGTGGTGCTCGCCGTGGTCCCGGTGGTGTGCGCGGTGCTGGACCTGTACGCCTACCTGCGCGGGCTGGGCGGCTGAGATGGCATCGAGTCGCGATCAGCTTCAGGCACACCAGTTCCTGGCCCAGCGGGCGATCTCCGCGCTGGTCACCAGGGAGACCGATCCGGAACAGCCACCGTTCCGGCGACCGAGCGTGTCCGCACTCGGCAGCATCGCGCTGGCGGTGATCATCCTGGCCGGCTTCGGCGTGTACGGGCTGATCGTGCCGGGTGGCAAGGACGCCTGGCGCTCCGGCGACGCGGTGATCGTGGAGAAGGAGACCGGGGCGCGGCTGGTGTACGTGGACGACAGGCTGCGGCCGGTCACCAACCACACCTCCGCGTTGCTGGCGCTGGGCAAGTACGCGCCGACCATGGACGTCTCGCGGAACTCCCTGGTCGGGGTGCCGCGTGCGCCGCGGATCGGGCTGGTGGACGTGCCGGATGGGCTGCCGGGCAAGGAGCGGGTGCTCGGCGGCGGCTGGAGCATGTGCTCCCAGCCCGCGGTGGACGGCACCGGCGCGGCGGTGCACGAGTCGGTGCTGCTGGTCGGCCAGCCGCCTCCTGGCGGCCGGGCGATCGGCGATGCCGCGCTGCTGCTGGAACTCCCGGACAAGGGGGACTGGCAGCTGGTGTGGCGCGGGCACCGGCACCGGATCGCCCAGGCCGACACCGGCGCGGTCCGGCTGGCACTGCAACGCGGTCCGCTGCTGCGGGCGGGCGCCGCGCTGGTGGACAACCTGCCGGCCGGCGAGCCGATCGGGCCGATCTCGTTGCCGGACACCGGAAAACCGAGCACCGCGGTGCCCGGCAAACCAGACCTGCGGATCGGCGAGCTGGCGCTGGTGCGCACCTCGGGCGAGGTGACCCAGCACTACCTGGCCGAGGCCGACCGGCTGCGCCCGATCTCGGCCCTGCAGTACGAGATCCAGCGCGCGCACAAACCCACCGCCGAGGCCCTGGGCGGCGAACTGAACGGCATCACGTTGAGCCCCTTGGCCGTCAGCGGCGCCCGGCTCGCCGCCGCGACCCCGGCCAAGGCAGGCCAGGCCCCGGACAAGCGCCCGGAGTTCGCCGGTTCGGCCGCGGGCGCACCCACCGTGTGCGCGAGCTTCGCACCCGGCCAGCAGGTGCCCGGTGTGACGGTGGATCCCGTGCTGCCACAACGAGATCCGGCCCTGCTGACCACCCGCCGCACCGACACCGGCCTGCCACTGGCCGACCGGGTCCTGGTCTCGCCGGGCTCGGTGGCCCTGGTCGAGGTGCTACCCAGCCCAACCGCCCCGGTCGGCACCCTGTCCCTGGTCAGCGACCAGGGCCGCAACCACCCGCTGGCCACCCCGGACGTGCTGGCGATGCTCGGGTACGAGGGGGTGGTGCCGGTGCGGATGCCGGCCGGGCTGGTCTCGCGCATCCCGTTGGGCAGTGGACTGGATCCACAGGCCGCCAAGCGTTCGTAGGCGAGGACAACCGAGGACGAGTGGCCGCTTGATCGGCGCCCGACCAGCCCCACCTCGCGTGGCCCCACTCCGGACAGCAGCGAACCCTCGGCAACAGCGAACCCCCGGCAACAGCGTTGCCCCGTCCGGAAATCCGGACGGGGCAACGCTGTCGCCGATCCGTCAGCGAGACCGGCGACGCCCACGCGGCTGCTCGGGCTGCACCACGGCCGAGGCCGCGGGCGCGCCCTCGACGCGCCACATCTCCTCGTCCAGCAGTTCGATCGTCGTGGTCTCGTCCGCACGGCGTCGCCGGGATCCGGTCGGCACCGCGCCGACTCCCGCGGACTGGCCGCCCAGCCGGGCCGGAACGCCGGGAATCCCCCGCTTGACGCCCTTGCCCGGTGCCGTGCCCGCGTTCTTCGCCGCGCCGCTGCCGGGTTTGGGCTGGTTGCCGCCCACACCGGCGCCACCCAGCGGCGGGGCCATCGGGGGGATGCCCGCGCCCCGGGACAGGGAGCTGGCGGCGTTGGTGGTGCCGGTGGTGCCCGCTGAGGCGACCGGGGCTTCCGGGGGTGGGGCCAGGTTGGCCGCGGCGCCCATGGCGGCGGCGCGCGGGACGGGTGGCGGGCCGAGGATGCCCGCGCCCTTGAGACCGGGCGGTGTGCGGCCGCCGCCCCTGGCTCCGGCCAGGCCGCCAGCGCCGCCCAGGCCACCGGTCGGGACCGGGGGGAGCAGGGGGAGTGGCGGGGTGTTGACGGGCGGCGGGAGGGATGGGAGTGGTGGTGGCACGGGGGGTTTGGGCACGGCTGGGGTGGGAGTGTCGCCCGCGAGGCTGGGGCCGCCGGGGGGTGCGGGCGGAGCGCCGGGGGCACCACCGGGCGGGCTGCCTGGGGCTCCGCCGGGGGGTGCGGACGGGGCGCCGCCGGGCGGTGCGCCCGCGGGTCCGCCGGGAGGGGCGCCTGCGGGGCCGCCGGGGGGTGCGCCGGGCGGGGCCCCCGCAGGGCCGCCGGGGGCGGCGTCGGTGGCGTTGGCGGGGGAGTTGGGCGCGGCGGCGTTCTGGGGGCCGCGCCAGTCGGCGCCCAGGGCGTTGCGGGTGGCTTCGGCGGTCTGGGTGAACAGGGCGGCGAGCTGGTTCATCGGGACGCCCGCGTTCTGGCTGGCCTGCCTGCGCAGTTCGGCCTCCATGGCGGGGGCCTGCCGCATCGCCTTCTGGAACCACTCCCAGGTCGCCATCACCCCGGCGTGGGCCTGGGGCAGGGCGACGGCGAGGTTGGCCAGCGAGGAGGCGGGTTCGGTGGCGATGCGTTCGGTCCAGTCGGTCAGCGAGGTCACGCCGGCCTGGACCTGGTCGCCGAAGAGGTGCCCGGCGCTGTCCAGCCAGTGCTGGCCCAGTTCCTGACCCCGGCCGTGCAGGTCGGTGCCGGCCTGGCTCAGCTGGTTGTGCAGCGCCGTCCACATCTCGCGGGCCTTGGTGACCTGCTGGACGCGGCCGCCGCCGATCTCCGCCTCGATCAGCTGGACCTGCTGCTCGATCTCCATCGTGGTGTAGTCCATGACCTCCCCCTCACCCGGTCCGCTCGCCGGTCGGCATCTGCCGGGCGCTGTCGCGGTCCTGGCCCGAGTACTCCTCGGCCGCGCCGACGGCCAGGCCCTTGTACGCGGTGTAGCCCTGGTCCACCGCCGTGGTGAACGCCTCGACCTTGGTCACCGCCTCGGTGTGCGCGGTGCCGAACGCGGTGCCTTCCGCCATGCCACCGCTCGCGCCCTGGGCGCTGGCGGCGCCGGCGGCGCGGACCGCGGTGAAGTCCGGTTGACGCAACTGCTCGGCGAAATCGCGCATCGCGCTGATCCGGCCGTTGATGTGCCCCGGTGGTGCGGACATCTGGATCTCCCCTCTCGGATGGGCTTGTGGGTCACGCCTCGCCGGGTGGCAGCCAGGCGAGTTGCACCAGGCGGGCCGAGTCGCGGCGGTCGACCAGCCAGCCGCGGCCGGGCGGCAGTTTCTCCGCCTTCAGCCCGCCCAGCAGCGGTCCCTCCTCCTTGTCCCCGGACAACATCAGTCCGGGCGAACCGACATCGCGGAGCCTGGTGAAGAACTGCTCGAACATGGCCCGCCCGGCCCCGCCGGTGCGCCGGGCCAGCACCACGTGCAGGCCGACGTCGCGGCCCTGCGGCAGGTAGTCCAGCAACGGCAGCATCGGGTTGTCGTACTGGCTGGCGACCAGGTCGTAGTCGTCGACCAGCACGAAGATCTCCGGGCCCTGCCACCAGCTCCGGGTGCGCAGCTGTTCGGGCGTGATGTTCTTGCCCGGCAACCGTTCGGTCAGCGCGGTGGCGGCCTCGGTCATCAGCCTGCCGGTGGTGGCCTTGTCGGTGCCGTAGCCCAGCAGGTAGGGCGCGCCGACCTCGCCGAGCAGGCCGCGGCGATGGTCGATGAGCACGATCCTGGCCTGCTCCGGCGTCATCGTCTCCTGGATGCGGCGGGCCAGCACCCGCAGGAACGTGGTCTTGCCGGACTCCGGGCCGCCCAGCAGCAGGTGGTGCGGATCGGCCTGGTAGTCCCAGTGCACCGGCGCCAGATCGCGTTCGGCGATGCCGGTGACCAGGCGGTTCTGCTCGTCCATGGCGGTCAGGCCGGGGTAGGACAGGCTGGCGGGCAGCATCCGGACCTTGGGTGCGCGCGGACCGTGCCAGCCGCGGGCGAGGCCGCTGACCAGCTCGGCCACCCCGGCGGGCAGATCACGCGGATCGTGGCCGCCGTCGATGCGCGGCAGGGCGAGCAGTAGCTGGTGTTTGCCCATGCTGACGCCGCGGCCGGGCGCGTTCTCCGGCACCATGCTCGCGCTGGCCCGGTCGACCATGGTGTCCAGCGGATCGCCAAGGCGCAGCTCGATCCGGCTGCCGAACAGGTCGCGGATGTTGGGCCGCAGGTCGAAGGAGCGGCCGCAGGCGGCGAGCACGTGGATGCCGTAGGACAGCCCGCGCGCGGCGATGTCGGCGACCGGGTCCTCCAGGTCCTCGAACTCCTTGCGCAGCGTGGCCCAGCCGTCCACCACCAGGAACACGTCGCCGTGCGTCTCCTCGGCGAACCGGCCCTCCGCGCGCAGTCTGCGGAACTCGGCCATGCCGTCGATGTCGTGTTCGGCGAAGAGGCGTTCCCGGTGGGTCAGCGCGGTGACCACCTCGGCCACCGTGCGCCGGACCGCGCCGGCGTTCTGCCGGCCGGCGACCCCGCCCACGTGTGGCAGGCCGGTGAGCGTGCCGAGGCTGCCGCCGCCGAAGTCGAGGCAGTAGAACTGGACCTCGCGCGGGGTGTGGGTGAGCGCGAGGCTGGTGATCAGGGTGCGCAGCGCGGTGCTGCGGCCGCTGTGCGGGGCGCCGACGACCAGGGCGTGCCCGGTCGCGGCGGACAGGTCCAGCACCAGGTGCTCGCGCCGCTGTTCCAGGGGCCGGTCCACGATCCCGGCCACCGCGAGCAGTCGCCCGGCCAGTCGCGGTTCGGTGATCCCGAGGCCGCGGATCGGGTCCTCGACCGGGGTGCCGAGCAGCTGGTCCAGGGACGGCGACTCGGCCAGCGGGGGCAGCCAGACCTGGTGCGCGGGCACGCCTTTGCCCTCGAATCGTTCGACCAGCACGTCCAGCAGGCTCTCGCCGACGCCCTCGTCCGGATCCTCGGGCGCGGTCACTACCGGCGTGGTGTCGGCGGGCGGGGCGAGGTAGGCGGTGGAGTAGGCCATCAGCCGGGGCGCACGCGGTCCGGCGCCACTGGAACCGGCCTCGGCGCGGCGGTGCACGCCGGAGACGTAGGCCGAGCGGAACCGCACCATCGGCTCGGTGCCCGACTTCAGGAAGCCGTGCCCTGGCGCGCGGGGCAGCGCGAAGGCGTCGCCGACGCCCAGCACCACCCGGCTTTCCGCCTCGGAGAAGGTCCGCAGCCCGATCCGGTAGGACAGGTAGGTGTCCAGGCCGCGCAACCGGCCTTCCTCCAGCCGCTGGCTGGCCAGCAGCAGGTGCACGCCCAGCGCCCGGCCGATCCGGCCGATCTGCACGAACATGTCGATGAAGTCCGGTTTGGCCGAGAGCAGCTCGCTGAACTCGTCGCACACCACGAACAGCGTGGGCACCTCCGGCAGCGGCGCGCCGGCCGCGCGGGCCTTCTCGTAGTCGCGCAGCGAGGAGAAGTTTCCGGCCGCGCGCAGCAGTTCCTGGCGGCGGATCAGCTCGCCGTTGATGGCGTCGGTCATCCGGTCCACCAGGGGCAGTTCCTCGGCCAGGTTGGTGATCACCGCGCTGGTGTGCGGCAGCCGGTCCAGCTTGGTGAAGGTGGCCCCGCCCTTGAAGTCGATCAGCGCGAAGTTCAGCGAGCTGGGCGGGTGGGTCACCGCCAGCGCGAGCACCAGGGTGCGCAGCAGTTCGCTCTTGCCCGCGCCGGTGGCGCCCACCAGCAGCCCGTGCGGGCCCATGCCGTCCTGCGCGGACTCCTTGAGGTCGATCTCGATCGGGGTGCCGTCGGCGCGCACGCCGAAGCGGATCCGCAGCTTGTCCCGGTTGGGCCGCTGCACCCAGGTCCGGGTCGGGTCGAACAGGTACGGGTCGCCGATGTCGAGCAGTTCGCCCAGTCCGAGCGAGGCGCTCAGCGGCTGTTCACCGCGGCCGCCGTCGGCGCCACGCAGCGGGGCGAGCTGGCGAGCCAGGCCCTCGGCGGCGATCGCGTCCAGCTCGTCGGCCACGCCCAGTTCGGTCTCGCCGTCGATGGTCTCGCTGGTCAGCGTGCCGTCCGCGGCCACCTCCAGGACCACCGCGGCCCGGTCCAGCGCGCGTGGCGGCAGCGTGGTCAGGTCGAGCACGGTGACGCCTTCCACACCGCCGCCGGTCATCAGGTGGTCCGAGCCGATGGTCGAGCCGCCGTCGATGACCACCACCAGGTGCGGCTCACCGCCGGGGTGCCCGGCCTCCGGGTCGAACCGGCGGCGCTGGGCCAGGAGGTCCTCCAGCATCGCTTCGATCCCGGGCACGGTCGGCGCGACCAGCCGCAGCGGGCCCAGCGCGTCGGTCTTCTCTGGGTGCAGCGCGTGCGGCAGCCACTTCACCCACTCCCAGTCCGGGCGCTCGTCCCGGCCCGCGCACACCGCGATCCGCAGGTCCTCCGGGGTTTGCAGGGTGGCCAGCGAGGCCACCATGGCCCTGGCCAGGCCGACCACCCGGTCGCTGTCGCCGCGCAGGTGGATCCGGCCGAACCCGGTGACCGCGATGGCCAGCGGCAGGCCGGGAATGGCGGTGAAGGTGCTGATGAACCGGCGCAAAGCCAAGGCGGACAACGGTTCCAGCTGTTCGAGAGGTTTGGTGTCCGGTGCGATGATCGCGGTGGACAGGCTTTGCGCGCCCGCTCCGATCCGGGCCACCGCGAAGTCAGGGTCGTCCCGGCGGCGCTCCCACAGCCGGTAGCTCGCGGCCACCGACCACAGCGCCCTCGGTTCGGGGTGCAGGTAGGCCAGCGCGTCCCGCTGCCGGTGCGCGGTGCGCCGCACCCGCAGCCGGTGCTGGGCCAGTCCACGCAGGTAGGACCGCCGGGCAAGGCCCATCTCACGTTTGCTGGGGCCGCCGCCGGTGACGAAGGTCAGCACGATCATGCCGACCGCGGCCACCCCGAACAGGCCGAGCACGACGTACCGCAGCGTGCCGGCGGCCGAGCCGGAGAACAGCAGCACGGAGGCGCCGAGCACGGCGATCATCGGCAGCATCATCAGCGCCTGCTGCCACTGCCTGCCCGCCGGCGCCGGGATCTCCGGCGGCGCGTCGATGACCAGCTCGCCCGAGGGCAGCTCGGGCGCGGGTCTGCGCTGCGGCCGCCGCACCACGATCGTCGCCACGGATTCCTCCTTCATCGGCTGGGGAATCCGATCGTCCTGGAATGCGCGGGCCGGGAAATGGCGGTGGCAGGAAGGTGCCGCGACCGCCGTGCGATGGCGGGCTCCGCTTTAGCGTCACGGTGACCGGAATACACGGCATTGGCCGTCCGAATGAGGGGAGCCCGCATGTCCGGGCAAATTCACGGTGCGGTAAGCGGAATCGCGCAGACCGGTACCGCCGCCACGAACATCGCGCAGAGCATCGACGGTCACCGGCAGCGGGCCACCGCCCAGGCCGACGCGCTCAGCGGCGCCTGGGAGGGCCAGGCCAAGGTCAGCTTCGACCAGGCCTTCGACAACTGGGTGACCGGGGTGCAGCGGGTGGTGGCCTCGCTGACCGAGCTGGGCGAGAACGTCACCTTCGCCTCGCGCACCTACGAGCAGCAGGACCAGGACTCGGCCGGTGGTTTCGCCGGACTGACCACGACCTGAGCCGCTCGCGTACTGATCTGATTGCGTTCTGAACAGGGGAGCAGGAAATGGTAGACGTCGTTCGCGGAAACTTCGGACAGCTCGATGGATTCGCGCAGCAGTTGCTGGGCACCATCAACCAGATTCAGTCCGAGATGGACCAGATGGCTCAGGCCGCCGGAATCACCGGTTCGGACTGGACGGACACCGGTGGTGGCGAGTTCGGCGGTGTGCACGATGCCTGGAAGGCGGTCAGCCAGCAGCGTCAGGAGCTGGTGGAGCAGATCCGCGGCGGTGTGCAGAACACCAACACGAACCTGCAGACCGCGTTGCAGCAGTCCATCTCGCGGATCGGCAGCACCTCGATCGGCTGAGGTCGACACTCAGGCCCCGGTTCGCGCCAGCAGCGGACCGGGGCCTGTGCTGTGTCAGCGTTCCACCGGCGGGGGCGGCAGCAGGAAGACCTGCTCGGGCAGTTCCTCCCGGACCGGGGTGGCTGGCAGCGGATCGGCGGTGCCGGCGGCCCAGCGCCTGCGGCGGCCACGCGGCAGCACCACCGCGATCAGCACCGCCAGCAGCGCCGCGCCCACGGCCGCCGCCGCGCCTGCCTTGGCCTGCTCGCCCGCGTTCCGCCACCAGGCTTCCGCGCTGAGCCGGGCCACATCCGGCGCGGGATGGGTCAGCGGCGGCACCGGCGCCGGGGCCACCGCGGACAGGCCGTCGGTGACCGCGCGATACGGGTCGACCACGCCCGCGCCGTAGCCCGGACTGCCCTTGCCGCCACGGGCCGGGGTGGCGGTGGCCAGCAGCCGCCGGGTCACCTCGGCCGCGGACAGCTCCGGCCAGCGGGCCCGCACCAGCGCGGCGGTCCCGGCCACGAACGGCGCGGCGAAACTGGTGCCGGTGAAGTAGGTGTGCCCGCCCGCGCGAGTGGGGCCGAGCACGCCGACCCCTGGCGCGACCAGGTCCACGAAGTCGCCGAGCTGGGAGGCAGGCAGCTTCGCGCCGTCGATGTCGATCGCGCCCACCCCGAGCACCCCGGGGTAGGCGGCCGGGTAAGAGGGCCGGGAGGCGAACGGGCTGTCCGGCTGCTGGTTCCCGGCCGCGGCCACCACCAGCACGTCCTTGCTGACCGCGTAGGCCACCGCGTCCCGGATGTGCCCGTTGTCCACCGGTCCGGACACCGACAGGTTGAGCACCTTGACGCCCTGGTCCACCGCCCACCAGATGCCGCGGGCCAGCACCACCGGGTCGATCGCGGCCGCGCCGCCGTTGTCGGTCAGGTCCCGGTCGCTGACCCGCACCGGCAGGATCCGCGCGCCCGGCGCGATGCCGCGGAACCCGATCCGGTCCGCCTCGCCCGCCGCGATGATCCCGGCCACCGCGGTGCCGTGCGAGACGCAGTCGAAGTTGCCGGGCAGACCGCCGAGGTAGTAGAAGTCCCGGCCCCGCAACACCTTTGACGCCAGCTGCGGGTGATCGGCGTCCACTCCCGAGTCCACCACGGCCACCGTCACCCCGGCCCCGTCGCTGAACGGCCAGGCCCGGTCCGGGGCCAGCACCTGCTGGGCCCACGGCAATTGCCCGATCTCCGGCCGGGCCGGGGTGGGGTTGTGGCAGGTGCCGGGCGGCGGCGCGGCCAGGGCGAGCCCGCCGCCCGCGCCGAGGCCGAGCAGCGTGGCCGCCAGGAAAACGGTGGCGTGCAGGCGAATGCGTCCCATCCTGCGATGGTCCGGCCTCGCGTGTCCGAGCGGCCGGGCCTGGCCGCAAGCTGTCAGCACGCGCCGGATCTTGTTGCGCCGCAGCACACTTGGCCTCTCGAACCCGGTGCAGGAGGTTGTCTTGACCGATCAGGGGATCCAGCAGCTGGCGGATTCGGTGCGCAGGCTGCGCGAGGGCATGCGGGACATCACCGGCACCGCCGACTCACCGGACGGGCTGATCAGCGCGACCGTCGGCGCCCGCGGTGAGCTGCTGGAACTGGAGCTGAACCCGCGCGTGTACCGGCAGCCCGATTCGGAGCTGCTGGCCGCGGACATCGTGGAGACCATCCAGCGCGCGGTGGCCGCGGCCCAGCGGGAGGTTTTCGAGCTGGTCAAGGAGTTCCTGCCGACCGATGCCGATCCGGCGGGCACCGACCTGGACTTCGACCCGTTCCTGCACGCCGTGGCTGACAAGCGCAAGACCTGGGTCTAGGCCGGGCCCAGCCGGATGACCGCGACCCCGTCGCGCACGGCCACGACCTGCGTGCGCAGCCCGTTGGTGGTGAGCCAGCCGCCGGTCTTGGCCACCACGAAGGTCATCGCCGGGGCACCGGCGGTGGCGCCGACCAGCGAGCACTGCACGCCCTGGTCGCAGTTGAACTCGATCCGGCCGCTGGGGAAGGTCAGGTTCAGCGTGACCGAGTCCGCCTCGATCTTGGCCACCCGCACCGTGCCGACCTGCTGTTTGACCAGGTTGATCGTGGCCGGTTTGTCCAGCAGCACCTCGCAGGTCCCGTCCGTGCAGGCCCGCAGGTTGCCGCCGTCCGCGGCCTCGGTGGGCAGCGGCGGAGGCGGTGGCGGTGGCGGGGTGCTGCTGGAACTCGGCAGGGCGGTCGTGCTGCCGGCGGCGGGCGTCGCCGTCGAGGAGGGGGCCGGGGCGGGCGCGGTCGTGGCGCACCCGCCCAGCAGCAGCGCGGCGACGCCCGCCAGTACGGGGAGACAGGTTCGGTTCACCGCCTCATGCTGGCCAGACCGCCGCTGCGATGGGGCGGTCTGGCCGGAAGCTGTCAGGCGGTGCGCGGATCCAGTGCGGCGCGCAGCCGGTCGCGGAGGGATCCGTTGCGGGACAAGCTCTTGCGCACCTGCCGCTCGGCGTCCCATGCCCGGTCGGTCAGCTCGGCGGTGGCCGGTCCGCCGGACCACAGCGCGGTATCCACGGTGCCTGCCAGCAGCCGCAGGGTGTCCACGGTGAACCGGTCGGCCAGCGGCGCGGCCGCGATGGCCAGGTCGCGCACGGTCATACCAGGGGTCACCGGGATCCGGAAGGCGCGCAACCGGTCCCGCACCTCGGCCACCGCGCCGGTGACCGCGGCCGCGCCGGTGGCCCGGCGCCGTCGCCAGCGCCGCAGCAGCCGCCACAACGGCACCCCGGCCAGCCACAGCACCGGCAGCGCGAGCACCAGTCCGAGCAGCGACCACCACAGCCACTGCCAGCCGCCGCCAGCCGATTCCTCTTCGCTGTCACCGGTTCCGGACGCGGGCAGGTCGGGGTCGCGCAGGGCCGCGGGCGCGGGCAACTTCTGCCGGGCCTGATTGGTCAGGTCGGCCAGGCCGCCGCTGTCGCTGTCACTGTCCCTGGCCGCGGTCTTGGTCGGGTCCAGTGCCACCCAGCCGAAGCCCTGCACCGCGACCTCGGGCCAGGCCAGCACATCCCGGTTGCGCACCACCCGCCGTCCGTCCGCGGTGGCGGTGGCCGGTGCGGCGAAACCGACCGCCACCCGGGCCGGGATGCCCAGCAACCGGGCCAGCGCGACGTAGGCGGTGGCGAACTGCTCGCTGGTGCCTTCCTTGTCCTCCAACAGGAACTTCCGGATCTGTGGCCAGCCGTGCCCGGTCGGCAGGTCGGCGCTGACGGAGACCTTGTAGTGCTCGGTGAGGTAGCGCTGCAACTGCAGGGCGGACTGGAAGGTCGCGCGCAGCCCCTTGGTGGCCTCGGTGGCCAGTTCGGCCACGCCGGGCGGGATCTCGCCGATGTCCTCCCGCCAGCCGGGCACCTCCGGGTCGATCGCCGCGTCGAGGAGCCCCTCGGCCTTGGGTTCCCACCAGGCGAGCCGGTAGTTGGTGATGCCGCCGGGTCCGAACAGCATGCCGTTGTCCGGGCCCACCAAGGGATCCAGGCCGGTCACCGCGGCGGGCCATGGCTGGCTGGGCAGCCAGCGACCGCTGCCGGGCAGCGTGGTGATGTCGGCTTCCCGGCGTTGCGGGTCGAGCAGGCCGGGTGGCGGCGCGAGTTCGGCGCCCAGGCGCTGGAAGTACTCGTCGGGCCGCCAGTTCACCCCGTCGAAGTGGGTCAGCACCACCGTGGTCCAGCGGTCCACCTTGGCCGAACCGGTGTAGGAGAACACCGTCCGGTCCGGGGCGCGCAGCCGGGCCGCGATCTCGTCGAGCGGACTGGCCGTGGGCGTGGGCGGCAACGGCGTGGGCCGCTCCTGTTTGAGCGAGTAAGCCGGGCGCCCCAACGGATCCGCCAGCACCGCGAGTCCCGAACCGGCCACCGCGGCGGCGATCACCGCGGCCAGCGCCACCGGCCGCACCCGCCCGCGCACCAGCGTCAGCACGCCCGCGGCGGCGTAGCCCAGCGCGGCGGCCACCGCGAGTCCGTCGGGCGCGGGCGCGTAGAGCTGGCTCAGGCCCAGCACCGCCGCACTCGGCAGCAACGCGGGCAGCGGACCGCGGGCCCGGTGCGCCAGTTCGATCCCGAGCAGCCCGGCGGCCAGCACCAGCAGCGGCACGAACAGCAGCAGCGCGGGTTCGGGCCTGGCAGGCCAGGTCGAG
Source organism: Crossiella sp. CA198 (assembly GCF_052078295.1). Classification (NCBI taxonomy): domain Bacteria; kingdom Bacillati; phylum Actinomycetota; class Actinomycetes; order Pseudonocardiales; family Pseudonocardiaceae; genus Crossiella; species Crossiella sp. CA198. The sequence goes on along the minus strand of NZ_JBQJIM010000003.1, from coordinate 422,584 downwards.
TCCAGGGCCAGCTGCCAGGAGTCGACCAGCCCGGCGCCCAGCGCGACCAGGGTGTCCCCGGTCGGCAACCCGGCCAGCGTGGTCGGGAACAGCTCGGTCTGCACGATGCCCAGCAGCCCGGCCACGCCGAGCAGCAACGGCCGCCACGGCGTCAGCGCCGGGAACCGCGCCACCAGCTCACTGCCCGCGGCCAGCACCAGCGTCACCACCAGCACCGAGGGCAGCAGCACCGCGAGCCCGAACACCGGCGCGAACAGCAGTCCGGCCACCGCACCGGCCAGCAGCACCCCGGCCAGGGTTTGTCGCTTGCTCATCCGGTCACCGCGTTCCACCGCCGCACCGCAGCGGCCGCGTCCGCCGCCCGGATCACCCGCCCGGCCGGGACCGGCGTCACCGACTCGCCCAGCGCGACCACAGTGGTCGCCGGGTAGCGCGTACGCAACCGGGCCAGCTCGCTCGACTCGTCCAGCGTCACCCCGGTCACCACGACCAGCGCGCCGTCCCGGCTCCGGGACTGGGCCAGCGATGGCGGGGCCAGCGCGGCCGAGGTGTCCTGGGGCAGTTCGCACAGCTCGTCCAGCAGCCGCCGCGCCGCCGCCGGACCGTCCGAAGTGGACAGATCAACCCCGCCGGGGGTGACCAGCCTGCAGCGCTGACCGCCGAGCGCGGCCGCGTGCAGCACCGAGGCGGCCACCTCCACCGCCTCCTCGAACCCTTGCGCGGACAGCGATTCCGCCCTGGTGTCCAGCAGCAGGGTGAGCCGGGGCTGGTCCGGATCGGCGTACTGGCGCACCATCAGCCGCCCGGTGCGTGCCGCCGCCTTCCAGTGCAGGTGCCGGACCTCGTCGCCGGGCTGGTACTCGCGGACCTCACGCAGGTCCAGCGAGCCGTGCAGGTCCTCGGCCACCCTGCCCTCATGGTGGTGCCGGGGCGTGCCGCGCACGGCCAGCCGCAGCGGGTGCCTGCGCGGATGCACCCACACGGTGGCCGCGGTGCCGGTGGACAGCGTGCCGCGGGCCAGGCCCAGCGGATCGGTGCGCTCCAGCACCAGCGGTCCCACCGGCAGCCGCCCGCGTTTCTGGGTGGACAGTTCGTAGTGGTAGCTGGCCTCGGTGCCCGGTGGCAGCGCGTTGACCCGCACCTCGTGCACGCCCTCGCCGAGCCGGTCGCCCGCGGTGAACGCGACCTGCCGCCGGGGGCCGGGGTTGCGCACCAGTAACCGGGCCAGCGCGGGCCTGCCGCGCTCGACCCGGTCCGGGTAGACCTCCCTGGTCACCGCCACTTTCGGTCGCCGCACCACCAGCGCCAGCGCCGCGGCGACCGCGCCCGCGCACAGCCCGCCGAGCGCCCGCAGCAGCGGATGCCCGGCGAGCACCCCGGCGATCAGCAACAGCACCGCGAACACGAGCACGGCGAGGCCGCGCCGGGTCAGCCTGGTCACTGACTCACCCATCTGATCGTGTTGGACTGCACGCCGTCGCCCCGGACCCACACATTCCTGCCGACCTGGCAGAAGTGGAACGCCTGGAAGGTCACCGAGCCGTCACCGCCGACGGTCTGCGTGGTGCCCTCGTTCCGGTAGTCCTTGTTGTCGGAGTAGGGGATCACGAGCACCCGGCTGCCCGGGGTGAAGCCGCGCAGGGTCACCCGCATCAGCGCGCTGTGCGGCAGGTAGGTGCAGTCGTTCTTGTACAGCTCGGGCCTGCCACGGCTCAGTTCGATCGAGCGCACCGGCTTCGGCACCACCGGGGTCGCCCTGGACTGCGCGCCGGGGCCGCGCCCGGCCGGGTTCTCCGCCACCACGGTCACCGTGTACGCGGTCCCGTTCGCCAGCCCGCGGATCACGTTCGAGCGCGCCCCGCCACCGACCCGGACCGAGTCGCCGCCCGCGCTGGAGGTCCAGGACACGTGGTAGGCCGACACCGCGGCCCCGTTGGCCGCGGCCGCGCCCCAGTTCACCGTGAGCTGCCCATTGCCCGCGGTCGCGCGCACCCCCGGCGGCGCTCCCGGCGGACTGGCCGGGGTGACCGGACGAACGGTGTTCGGCCGCGCGGCCACGGTGGTGCCGCGCCGCGGCGGATCCAGGCGCGGCGGCTGGTAGCGCGAACTCGGCGGGCCCTGCACGGTGCTCAGGCTGGGCTCGGCGGGCGGCGGCTGCGGCGGCTTGCCGCTGGTGCTGATCCGGTCCTTGGTGATCGGCACCGGGATGATCTTGCCGTCGTGGTCCACCGCGACCACGTGCGTGCCGTCCACGTTGTCCACGTACACCCGCGAGTCCTCGCCCCGGCTGACCCTGGTCGCGCCCGGCGGCACCGGCGCGGACCCCACCTGGCCGCCGTCGCGGTTGTAGGTGAGCACCGAGTTGCGGGTCTTGTCCACCACGACCACCCGCTGCCCCGAGGACTCCACATCGGCGTACTCACCCGAGGGCAGGCTCACCACCCTGGGCTGCTCAGCGGGCCTGCTCCGGTCCAGGCCACCGGCGTCCACCAGCAGCAATCGCTTGCCGCCCGGGTCGAGCACGGCGATCCGCCCGTCCACGTCGGTGCTGGCAGGCCGCGCGGTCGGCGGCAGGTCCGCGCCCACCTTGGTGCCCTCGTCCAGCGGGCCCTCGCCCACCGCGTGCACGGTGTCGGCGGTGGTGTTCAGGAACACCGGCTGGTCGGCGACCACGGTCAGCGACCCGGCGTGGCCCTTGGGCGCCTCGGCCGGACAGGCCAGCCGGGTGGCCTCCTTGGCCAGCTTGCAGATCGCGCCGGTGTCGGTCCGGTGCACCCACACGGTGCCGTCCGCGGTGGCCACCGGATCGCCCACGGCGCCGTCGGTGGACACCTCGCCCGCGGTGCGCCCACCCAGCCGGGAGATCTTGCCAGCCTGCTTGAACACCAGGTACGGCCCGCCGGTGACCTGCAGTGGCACCGGCGCCTCGGCGGTCGTGGGCAGCTGGGTGGTCTTCTCCACCCGCAACGTGGACTTGCTGAACTCGACGACCTGCCCGCGCGGCAGGATGACGTAGCCACTGCTGCCGCCCTGCACCACCTGACTGCCCGCAGGCACGTCCGGCGCGGCCACCTGGGCGTCGATCGCCCCGGTCGCCCCGTTGAGGTGGTAGATCCCGCCGAGCACCGCGTTGTGCACCCAGTGCCCGTTCTGCAGGAAGTCCGCCCCGCCCCGCGGGGTGGCCGCGCCGGTCAGCGCCACCACCACCGCACCTGTCACGGTCAGCGCGGTCAGTGCGATGGGCACGCGCCCGCGACCGATGCCCCTCGGCTTCATGGGCAGCACCCTAGGCCGAGGGGCTACACGGACGGTTCACGGTCGATATATCAGACGACCTCGTTCAGTTTTCCGGTCGCGACGTCGAAGACGAACCCGCGCACCGAGTCGGTGTGCGGGATGTACGGGCTGTTCCTGATCCGGGCGATGGACTGGCGCACATCGGTCTCCAGATCGCTGAACGCCTCCGCCGCCCAGGGCGGCTTGACCCCGGTCTCGGCCTGGATCGAGGCTTTGAACCCGTCGTCGGTGAAGGTCAGCATCCCGCAGTCGGTGTGGTGGATGAGGATGATCTCGGTGGTGCCGAGCAGCCGCTGGCTGATCGCCAGCGAGCGGATCTCGTCCTCGGTGACCACGCCGCCTGCGTTGCGGATGACGTGCGATTCGCCCTCCTGCAGGCCGAGCACCCGGTAGACGTCGAGCCGGGCGTCCATGCAGGCGAGCACGGCCAGGCCGCGGGCGGGCGGCAGTGGCAGCGGTCCGGTGAAGGCGGCGGCGTAGGCGGCGTTGTTCTCGAGCAGTTCGTCGGTGACCGACATGGGTGGTGATCCCGTTCTGTGCGTGGCGAGGGGACGACACGAACGGACCGGCCACGCGCGGAGGAGGACAGCGGACCCCGTCGGGCGCGCGGCCTACCTACAGAACTGGTCGAACAAGCGGCAGCGCCTGCTGGGCCAGAACGGCTCAAGCACGACGTCCATGACAGCAGCGAACCGTCTCATGCGAACATGCGCAAGAGACGGCTCCGGCGTACCGAGGAGTGGGACGCGGTGGGTCAGTTCCGCCAGGAGGTGCGGTCCTTGATCTGCCAGCGGATCAGCGCGCCCGCCATGAACAGCGCGGTCAGGATGAGGTAGACGTCCTCGTTCCAGCCGGTGTGGTTGCCGATCAGCATGCCCAGCATGGCGATGACCGAGACCCAGCCCATGATCTTGGTGGCGCGCGGGAAGTGCCCGTGCCAGCCCCACTCGACCGAGGGTTCGTCGTGCGTGTCGAGGGCAGCGCCGGTCCGCTTGTCCAGCTCCGTGCCAGGGGCGGTAGCCACGATCGTTCCCTCCACGCCAACAAGTAGGTCGTCTACATGCCCATCGTCGCACACGGGGCGGCCGGACTCACGCCGGGCACGTTTTCCGGGGATCGGCCCTGCTCTATTACGCTGACCTCCCGCGTGCCCAGCCCGCCGCCGGGCACGTCCTCGCCCCGATCCCGCCGCCCCGACCCGGGGCACCGCTGTGCCTGGAGGTCCTCGGATTGACCGCTGAGTTCCACCCCGTGGAAGCGCGCACCCCGGACACCTACGCCCCGGTCGCGGTCGGGATCCACGGTGTCACCCGCCGATTCGCCGACCAGGTCGCCGTCGACGGCGTGGACCTGCGGGTGCACGAGGGCGAGTTCTTCTCCGTGCTCGGCCCTTCCGGCTGCGGCAAGACCACGCTGCTGCGGATGATCGCCGGCTTCGCCGATCCGGACGCCGGGCGGATCGAGCTGGACGGGGTGTCCATGGTCGGCGTGCCGCCCTACCGGCGCGATGTGAACACCGTCTTCCAGTCCTACGCGCTGTTCCCGCACCTGAGCGTGTGGGACAACGTGGCCTACGGGCTGCGCCGCAAGAAGTTGCGCGGCGCGGAGCTGAAGCAGCGGGTCGGCGAGCACCTGGAACTGGTGCAGCTGTCCGGGTTCGCCCGGCGGCGGCCCGCCCAGCTCTCCGGCGGGCAGCAGCAGCGGGTGGCCATCGCCCGCGCGCTGGCCGCCCAGCCCCGGCTGTTGCTGCTGGACGAGCCGCTGGGCGCGCTGGACGCCCAGTTGCGCAAGCAGATGCAGATCGAGCTGATGCGGATCCAGCGCGAGGTCGGCACCACCTTCCTCTACGTCACCCACGACCAGGAGGAGGCGCTGGTCCTCTCGCACCGGATCGCGGTGCTCAACGCGGGCCGGGTGGAGCAGGTCGGCTACCCCGAGGACGTCTACGAGCGGCCCGCGACCCGGTTCGTGGCCGGGTTCATCGGCACCTCCAACATCCTGGACGCCACCGTGTCCGGGTCGGCGGAGGGCTGGCTGGAGCTGGCCACCCCCGGCGTCACCCGGCTGCGCGCCCAGGCCCCCGGCCGCGGAATCGGGCACGGCGAGCCGGTCGCGGTCACCGTGCGGCCGGAGAAACTGCACCTCTACGACCTCGACGGCGCCGAGCAGCCGCCCGAGGGCTGGTGCGCGCTGGCGGGCACCGTGCTGGACGTGGTCTACACCGGCCTGTCCACCCAGTACGTGATCGACGTGCCCGGCGGCGGCCAGCTGGTCGCCTTCGTGCAGAACACCCGCCGGATCTCCGACGCGGGCACGCCAGGGCAACCGGTGCGGCTGGCCTGGGATCCGGAGTACACCGTTGTCCTCGGCGAGCAGGGGAAGAGGCCATGACCAAGCAGGTGCGGATCGCCCGGTTGTGGGACACCGACAGCCCGCGGGTCACCCGCCGCAGCATGCTGCGCTCGATGGCCTTCTTCGCGGTGGCCGCCCAGGGGCTGACCGCCTGCGGCATCGGCGAGGCTCCCGGCACCGGGCCGAGCGGCGCGCCGGAGCCGAGCAAGGTCAAGGCGAGCAACGCCAAGGACGAGAAGCAGCTCAACTTCTACAACTGGACCGACTACATCGCGCCGGACACCCTCAGCGGGTTCGAGGCCGACTCGGGCATCAAGGTCACCTACGACAACTTCAGCTCCAACGACGAGATGGAAGCCAAGATCGCGTCCGGCGGCGCGGGCTATGACCTGGTGGTGCCCAGCGACAACTTCCTGCGACGCTTCCGCCGGGCCGGCCTGCTCCAGCCGCTGGACCACGACCTGATCCCGAACCTGCGCAACCTGGACAAGCGCTTCACCGACGCCGACTACGACCCGGGCAACCGCTTCTCCGCCCCGTGGGCCTGGGGCACCACGGGGCTGGCGTACTCCAAGAAGACCCTGGGCACCTTCACCGGCTTCGGCGCCTTCGACCACCCGGCGATCAAGGGCCGCAGCTCGATCCTGGACGAGGCCCGCGACGGCATGTCGCTGGGCCTGCTGGCACTGGGCCACGACCCGAACACCACCGACGCCGGCAAGATCGAGGACGCGGTGAAGTACCTGCTGGCGCTGAAGAAGAAGATCGGCCAGATCACCTCGGACGTGATCCAGCCGCTCGCCTCCGGCCAGGTGGTGCTCGCCCAGGTCTACTCCGGTGACGCCTTCCAGGCCCGCGACGACAACGCCGACGTCGCCTACGCCATCCCCACCGAGGGCGGACTGTCCTATGTGGACCTGTTGTGCGTGCCCAAGAACGCCCCGCACGCGGCCAACGCGCACCGGTTCATCGACTACATCCTGCGCGCCGACGTGGGCGCGAAACTGGCCAACGCGGTCCGTTACGGCAGCCCCAACGCCGCGGCCAAACCGATGATCGAGAAGGAGTTGCTGGAGGACCCGCTGGTCTACCCCTCGGCCGAGGCACTGGCGAAACTGCCCTTCACCAAGGACCTGGACCGGGAGGTCGAGGCCCGCTACGCCGACGCGTGGACCAAGGTGAAGACGGGTTGACCGGACGCCTCGCCGCGCAGCTCAAACGGCACGCGCTGCTCTCCCCGGCCGGACTGTGGCTGGCGCTGTTCCTGCTGGCCCCGCTCGCGCTGGTGGTGCAGTACAGCTTCGCCACCCGCGACACCGGCGTCACGCACGTGGTGCTGCCGTGGACCAGCCAGGCCTACCGCAGCGCGCTGGACCCAGCCTTCCTGCCCATCTTCGGCCGCACTCTGCTGTATGCCCTGGCCACCACCGCGGTCTGCCTGCTGCTGGGCTTCCCGCTGGCCTGGTTCATCGCCCGGCACGGCGGCCGCTGGCGCACCGCGCTACTGGCCGCGGTGCTGGTCCCGTTCTGGTCCTCCTACCTGGCCCGCATCTACGCCTGGAAGGCCCTGCTCGACGACGACGGCCTGGTCAACCAAACCCTCGGCCTGATCGGCCTGGACGCCGACGGTGGCTTCCTGCGCACCGACGGCGCGGTCATCCTGGGCCTCAGCTACGGCTTCCTGCCGTTCATGGTGCTGCCGCTCTACGTGGCCTGCGAACGCTTCGACCACCGCCTGGCCGAGGCCAGTTACGACCTGGGCCACGGCCGGGCGTCCACCTTCCTCCGGATCGTGCTGCCCGGGGTCGCGCCCGGTGTGCTGGCCGGTTCACTGCTGGTGCTGGTCCCCGCCGCGGGCGATTTCGTCACGCCGAAACTGCTCGGCGGGGTGGACCAGTCCACCTTCGGCAGCGTCATCGACGACCAGTTCCGCAGCGGCAACAACTGGCCACTCGGCTCGGCCATGGCGGTGCTGCTGCTGGTGCTGGTCGTGCTGGTGCTCGTGCTGCGCGGCCGTCGAGGGGAGGACGTGCTGTGAGACGCCCATGGAAACTCGGCCTGGCGGTGGTACTGGTCTTCGCCTTCCTCTACCTCCCCATCGGCTGGCTGGCCCTGGCCTCCTTCAACGACTCCGCGCAAGTCAGCCGGATCACCGGCTTCAGCACCCGCTGGTACACCGCCCTGGCCGAAGACGACCGCGTCCTCACCGCCCTCGGCCTGACCCTGCGCCTGGCCTTGTCCAGCGCCCTGGTCTGCGTCCTGCTCGGCACCCTGGCCGCCTTCGGCCTGCGCAAAGCCTTCCGCGGCCGGGCGGTGTGGACGGTCCTGCTCACCCTGCCCCTTGTGGTGCCCGAGGTGGTGATGGGCATCAGCCTGCTCGCCTTCTGCGTCAAACTCGTCGGCATCCCCCTCGGCTTCGGCGCCCTGCTCGCCGCCCACGTGGCCTTCTCACTCAGCTTCGTGGTCGTGGTAGTCCGGGCCCGCCTGGCAGGCATGGACCCCCGCCTGGAAGAAGCCGCCGCCGACCTCGGCGCACCCCCCTTCACCGCCTTCCGCACCGTGACCTGGCCCCTGGTCGCCCCCGCGGTGGCCGCGGGCGCCGCCTTCGCCTTCCTGCTGTCCTTCGACGACGTGGTCATCTCCAGCTACCTCGGCGACGCGGGCTCCACCACCCTGCCGGTCTTCGTCTACGGCCAAGCCAGCAAACGCGGCATCTCCCCAGAAATAGTCGCCCTCTCCACCGCCATGGTCGCCACCAGCGCCCTGCTCCTCCTCGCCGGCGTAGCCACAGCCTCCTGGCGAGCCCGAAAAGCAGGCACCCACCTAAACCTGACCACAACCCCCTAACCCCCACCGGCGTGTTGGCCGTTGTCGTACGCCGAGTTGGCCGTTGTTGTACGGGGTGTTGGCCGTTGTGGGCGGGCGAAGCCCGAAAACCGGTGGCGGGGGTGGCTTTTCGAAAACCTTCCCCGAGTGGTTCCCCATCCCCGTCAGCCTGGAGAGGACACACCGCATCCCGGGCAGCGGCCCTGCAACACAAACCCTCGCCCGGCCAACCCAGCGCGACCGGGCCGCTGCCCGGGATGTGGTTTGGTATCGGAGGGCTGACGGGGATGGGGAACCGCACACGAGCACTGCTCTTTGCTCTTGATTTTCCCCCCATCCTTTGATTCCTGCCCGTCCGGCGAGGACGATCTTGATCTTCGGTTTTAAGATCAAAAAAGGATGGCCTCGCCGGACGGGCAGACCACCGGAGGGGGGAGGCAGATCAAGAGCCGGGATGAGCGGGTTGCGGGGCGGGGTTTGTGCTGCCGGGGCCTGATCCAGCGTGGCTCCGAGGGCTCGCGTGTTCTCCGTACGGCCTTCCGCCAGCCAACCACACCCCGATGAGCGGCCCCCGTCACGTTGGGTGGGTTCGGCGGCGGATTGTGTTGCAGGGGCCGCTCATCGGGGTGTGGTCTGCATGCTCCAGGCCGTACGGAGAACACGCGAGGGCCCTCGTCGTGGGGGTTTCACCCCCCACCCCACCTCTTGCCCTGTCCCATAACGGCCAACGTGGCGTACGACAACGGCCAACTCGGCGTCCATAACGGCCAACACACCGTCCACAACGGCCAACACTCGCGTCTGGGGGTCAGGGGCGGGTGTCGGCTTCCAGGGCGTTGGCGAGGGTGCGTAGCCCTGCTACCAGATCGGCGGCGCGCGGTGCTCGGGCTGGGTCGACCATGGTCTGCAGGGTGAGTCCCGCCGCGATCGCCAGCATCAGGGCGCCCAGGGTGTCCGCGTCCCGTTGGTCCACCTGCTCCAGGGGGATGCCGTTGAACTCGGCGATGATTTCCTGGCGCTTGGCCTCGTAGAGGTCCTTGAGCACCTCCATCACCTGCGGCTGCTGCACGCCGACCAGGAAGGCCTCCAGGCTGGCCCGCCACAGTTCCGGCTGCTCGGTGGCTGAGGTGATCACCTGGTTCCAGGTCGCCTCCAGTCGCTGCATCACGGGGGCTTCCGGGTGTACCGGCATGGCCCGCTCCACCTCGGCGGTGGTTTCGGTGAGTGCCTCGATCAGGGCCTGGGTCAGCAGTGCCTCCTTGGAGCCGAAGTGGTACCCGATGCTGGCGAGGTTGGTCCCGGAGGCGGCGACGATGTCCCGCGCCGTGGTGCGCGCGTAGCCGCGCTCCAGCAGGCAGCGCTTGGCCCCGGCCAACAGATCTTCACGGTGTCCCACGCCGCCCATCCTAGGATCTATACTAATGTATTAGACGGACGTATATTTCACTGTCATGACTGATTTGTCTGACCGCGCGGGGGTGCGGCAATGGCTGGGCCTGGCGGTGCTGGTGCTCCCGGCCTTGCTGGTGGCCATGGATCTGTCCGTACTGCTGTTCGCGGTGCCGTTCCTGTCCGCCGAACTTCAGCCGTCCGGGGGACAGCTGCTGTGGATCATGGACGTCTACGGCTTCCTGCTGGCCGGGCTGCTGGTGACCATGGGCACCCTGGGTGACCGCATCGGACGCCGGAAACTGCTGCTGGCCGGGGGAGTGCTCTTCGGACTGGCCTCGGTGCTGGCCGCGAACGCCACCAGCCCGGAACTGCTCATCGCCGCCAGGGCGCTGCTCGGCGTCGGCGGCGCCACCCTGGCCCCGTCCACCCTCGCGCTGATCCGCGCGATGTTCCCTGACCCGGCCCAGCGGGCCACCGCGGTCTCGGTGTGGACCGCGGCCTTCGCCGGCGGCGCGGTGCTCGGGCCGGTGCTCGGCGGGCTGCTGCTGGAGAACTTCCACTGGGGCACCGCGTTCCTGGTCAACGTGCCCGCGATGCTGCTGCTGTTGCTGCTCGGCCCGGTGCTGCTGCCCGAGTCCCGCGACCCGGCGCCCGGCCGGTTCGACCTGGTCAGCGCGCTGCTCTCGCTGCTGGCCCTGCTGCCGGCGATCTACGGCATCAAGCGCATCGCCGCCGACGGCCTCGGCTGGCTCCCGGTCACCGCGATCCTGCTCGGCCTGGGTTTCGGCCTGTGGTTCCTGCGCCGCCAGCGCCGCCCGGACCCGCTGCTGGACCTGGGCCTGTTCCGCGTCCCGGGCTTCGGGACCGCCATCCTGGCCACCACGCTGACCCTGTTCGCCATCGGCGGCATCACCCTGTTCACCGCCCAGTACCTGCAGACCGTGCTCGGCTACCGGCCGTTCGTGGCCGCGCTGTGGGGCCTGCCGGTGTTCGCGGGCATGGCCATCGGCACCGCGCTCGGCCCGGCGCTGGCCCGGCGGTTCCGCTCTGGTCTGGTCATCGCGGCCGGACTGGTGGTCGGCGCGGCCGGCCTATCGCTGCTGACCACCGTGGTCACCGACCGCTCCGGACTGCTCGCCGTGGTGGCCGGGATGACCGTGACCGCCGTCGGCCTCGGCCTGGTCACCGCACTGGCCAACGACCTGGTGCTGGCCGCGGCCCCGCCGGGACGCGCGGGCGCGGCCTCGGCGCTGTCAGAGACCGGCACCGAACTGGGCGGCGCGCTGGGCATGGCCGTGCTGGGCAGCATCGGCATCGGACTCATCTACCGCGGCGAGATCACCGGCGCGCTGCCGCCCGGACTGCCCGCCGCCGCGGCCGAGGCGGCCAGGGACACCCCGGCCGGCGCGGTCGCGGTGGCCGAGGGACTGACCGGAGCGGCCGGGCCCGCGCTCGCCGAGGCCGCCCGCGTCGCCTTCGTCAGCGGCATGCAGGTCACCGCGGCGGTGGCCGCCGCGGTGTTGCTGGCCGCCGCCGCGCTGTGCGCGATGGGACGGAAAATTGGAGTTGACCAGCCCGATCGGGTGAACACCCAGTAGTGACGGTAAAACTGGGAATCGCGCTGAACAGGCTCTCTGGGCACCCATGCAAAACTGGCAATCCGAGCATGGGTCCAGACCTGTTCAGCGCGCCAGCCGGAGCTTCGCGGTGATCCCCACGACGTCGTCGGCCTTGCTCCGCAGCGCGCTGGCCACATAGCGGGCGCGTTCGGCTGGGGAGTGCAGCCAGCCCGGCGAGGAGGCGCTGTTCAGCACCACCGCGGCCACTGCCGGATCGACCTGGTCGAGCAGCCCCGCAGTGGCTCTGAGCAGGCCCGGTAGCTCCGTAAGGATGCTCACCACCTCCTCCATCGAGGGGTCCCGGCTACCCCCTTCGGCCAACTGCTGGTGGACCTGCCCGAGCAGGTCACGGGCCTGGCGCACCCGCTGCGCGCTGGCGGTCATCCGGCGGCTCCTCATCCGGCGGCACGCGCCGCCTGTGCACTCATGGTCAAGTCAACCAGTCGATCGGATTGACCGCCGCCATCCGGGCGCGGGCCGAAAGGCAACCGCTTCATCACGAAGCGTATTGACCATTTCACCTGGCCGGGATCGCTCGTATGGTTCCTTCCGTTCAACATGCTGTCGGAGCGTCACTGCACACCTGATCTGCTCCGACGCCTGTCACGGGAGGGCACGTGCACAGAAGAATGACCGTCGGGCTGGCCGTAGTGGCTTTGCTCGGCGCGGCGGCGCCTTGGTCCGCCACCGCGGCACCCGCCGCGGACACCAAGACCAAAACCGTGAACGAGGTTGAGGCAGAGCACGAGATGCCCAACCCGCTGGAGGACAAGCGGCGGGCGCTGCGCACCGAGGCGCTCACGCAGGTCCTCTCCGGCGAGGCCAAGACCGAGAAGCGCGGCTCCTCGACCGTGGTCAAGCTTGGCGACGCGCCCAAGCAGCAGCCGCAGGTCAACGGCCAGGAGCGGGCGGCCAAGTCGGTCGAGTCCCCTCGGGTCGACCAGTTCGTGGAGCTGGCCAGGGAGAAGACCGACAAGATCTTCGTCATCCTGACCGAGTTCGGCAACGACCGGCACCCGCAGTACCCCGACCAGGACACCCACGCGGCGACCCCTGGTCCGGCCCGCTTCGACGGCCCGCTGCACAACGAGATCCCGGCCCCCAACCGCGGCCAGGACAACGCGACCATCTGGCAGCCGGACTACTCCAAGGACCACTTCCAGAAGATGTACTTCGGCGCCGGCGAGAACGTCGAGTCGCTGAAGACCTTCTACGAGCGTCAGTCCTCCGGCCGGTACTCGGTCGACGGCCTGGTCACCGACTGGGTCAAGGTCAAGTACAACGAGGCGCGCTACGGCCGCTCCAACGGTTTCCCGTGCCCGGGCAGCACCTGCAACAACACCTGGGAACTGGTCAAGGACGGCGTGAACCAGTGGGCCGCCGACCGCAAGGCCGCCGGTGAGACCACCGAGCAGATCAAGGCCAAGCTGGCCGAGTACGACACCTGGGACCGGTACGACTACGACGCCGACGGCGACTTCAACGAGTCCGACGGCTACCTGGACCACTTCCAGATCGTGCACTCCGGCGGCGACCAGGCCGACGGCGACCCGCACCAGGGCGAGGACGCGATCTGGTCCCACCGCTGGTACGCCTACAACACCAGCTCCGGCCAGACCGGCCCCGGCTTCAACAAGCGCGGCGGCGCCCAGATCGGTGACACCGGCATCTGGGTCGGCGACTACACCATCCAGCCGGAGAACGGCGGGCTCGGCGTGTTCGCGCACGAGTACGGCCACGACCTCGGCCTGCCGGACCACTACGACACCGCCGGACCGGGCGGGGCGTCGGAGAACGGCGTCAACTGGTGGTCGCTGATGGGCCAGAGCCGGGTCTCCCCGGCCAACGAGGGCATCGGCACCCGGGCCGCTGACCTGTCCGCCTGGGACAAGCTGCAGCTGGGCTGGCTGGACTACGAGACCGTGGTCGCGGGCCAGGACAAGCAGCTGGACCTCGGTCCGCACGAGTACAACAGCGACAAGGCACAGGGTGTCGTGGTCGTGCTGCCGGACAAGCAGAAGACCAGCCAGCTGGGCGCGCCCTTCGCCGGCGCCAACCAGTGGTGGAGTGGCCAGGGCGACGACCTGGACAACACCCTCACTAGGGAGGTCGACCTCACCGGCAAGGCCGCGGCGACGCTGAGCCTCAAGGCGCGCTACGACATCGAGGTCGACTTCGACTACGTCTACGCGCAGTACTCCACCGACAACGGGGCCAACTGGACCGCGCTGGACGGCACGCTGGACGGCAAGGCGTTCCCCAAGGACGCCGCGGACAAGCCGGCCATCACCGACACCAGCGGTGGCAAGTGGGTCGACACCCAGATCCCGCTGACCCCCATCGCAGGCAAGAAGGCGCTGGTCCGCTTCCGCTACATCACCGATGGCGGCGTGGCCCCGATCGGCTTCTTCGCCGACGACCTCAAGATCGTCGCCGATGGCCAGACGGTGTTCACCGACGGCGCGGAGAGCGGCAACAACGGGTGGACGCTCAAGGGCTTCCGCACCACCACCGGCACGGAGACCAAGTCCTTCGACCACTTCTACGTGGCCACGAACCGGACCTACGCCTCCTTCGACAAGTACATGCAGGTGGGCCCGTACAACTACGGCTGGCCGGCTCGCCCGCGCTGGGCGGAGCGGTTCCCGTACCAGGACGGTCTGCTGGTCTCCTACTGGGACACCTCGCAGGTGGACAACAACACCAGCGCGCACCCCGGTGAGGGCCTGATCCTGCCGATCGACGCCAATCCCGACCCGATCTACAACCTCGAGGGTCAGGCCTGGCGGCCGCGCATCGCAGGCTACGACGCACCGTTCTCGCTGCAGAAGTCCGACTCGTTCACGCTGCACGTGAACGGCAAGTCGAGCTACGTGCGGGGACAGTCCGCCAAGCCGCTGTTCGACGACACCAAGCCCTACTGGTCGGCCGCACAGCCGACCGCGGGCGTGAAGGTGCCGGGCGCAGGCGTCGGCATCCGGGTGCTCCAGCAGGACGGCACCTCGATGAAGATCCGCGTGTACAGCACCAAGTGACCCTGAGCCGGTCCTGACCGGCCCCAGGTAGTGAATTCGGCGGCGCCGGGTGGCCAATGGCCCCCGGCGTCGCCTGTCTCACAGGGCACTCCTGACCATCGGCCCATGACCTCAGCCGGTGACCGTGGTATTGCTCTCGGTCATGACAAGGGTGGCGGTGGTGACCGGCGCGGCGTCCGGCATCGGACGGGCGATCGCGACGGCACTGGTCCTGCGCGGCGACACGGTCGTGGTCACGGACCTCAACGGGGACAAGGCGAAAGAGGTGGCCGAGCGGCTCACCGGGCACGGGCCCGGACAGGCTGGCGCGGCCCAGCTGGACGTCACCGACGCGGCCGCGGTCGGCCAGGTGGTGCAGGCGGCGCGCGCGGAGCACGGCAAGCTCGACCTGATGATCAACAACGCCGGGGTGATCATCGCGGGCGCGGTGGAGGACCTCGGCCTCGAACACTGGAACCTCGCGGTGAACGTGAACCTGCGCGGGGTCATCCACGGCGTGCACGCGGCCTACCCGATCATGCTGGAGCAGGGCTGCGGGCACATCGTGAACATGGCCTCGGTGGCCGGCCTGGCCCCGTTCCCGATGATCGCGCCGTACGCGGCCACCAAGCACGCGGTGGTCGGGCTGAGCAAGACGCTGCGCGCCGAGGCCGCGGCCCGCGGGGTCAAGGTCACCGTGGTCTGCCCCGGCATGACCAACACCGGCTTCACCCCCAATCCCGGCCTGCCGCCGGTGCCCAGCGCGCAGCGGATCACCGCCCTGGAGAGCAAGGGACCGGCCTTCCAGCCCGAGCAGCTGGCCAGGGCCGTGCTGCACGGCATCGACCGGAACAAGGCCGTGGTCATCGCCCCGGGCAGCGCGCACCTGGTCAGCGGGCTTTACCGGCACTTCCCCCGGCTGGCCGACCGGGCCGGGCAGTGGCTGGCCAAGGCCGCCGCCCAGCGCGGAGTGATCAAGTCCTGACCACTGGCCCCGCGCAGCCGGAAGCCCGGGACAACGACGGTGTCCCGGGCTTCCGGCTGTTCCGCTCAGTGACTAGGCCGCCGATTTCCTGCCGACGACAAGCCGGTAGATGGCCAGCACGATCACCGAGCCGAGGATCGCCAGCAGCCAGGTTCGAAGGTCGAAGAACGAGCCGGTGTCGGTGTTGAAGATGAGCCGGCCGACAAAGCCGCCGATGACTCCGCCGACGATGCCGATCAGCATCGTCACCAGGATTCCGCCGGGGTCGTTGCCGGGCATGATGGCCTTGGCCAGCGCACCTGCGATAAGACCGACCACGATCCACCCGAGGATACCCACGAGACTCTCCTTCCAGCCGGTCGCGTCGAGGGGCGGCGCGACTCGCGTTGCGCACTGACAGAGTTACCCGGCGCTTCGGCGTTCACACCCTGTTTCTGATCACTCGTCTGAGCGCCGATGCCCGAGGATGGCTGCATGGTCCTGCCGCGTGCGGCGGGCCGCATTCCGGATCAGGGAGAATGACCGTGATGGAGTACCGAATGCCCACTTCCGAGTCACAGCGTTCCGTCATTCTGCTCGGCTCGACCGGGTCGATCGGCACCCAGACGCTGGATGTCATCCGTCGGCACCCGGACCGCTTCCGGGTGGCCGGGCTCGCCGCGGGCGGCAGCGACGCCGCCACGGTGGCCGCGCAGGCGCTGGAGTTCGACGTGCCCGTGGTCGCGCTGGCGCGGGCGACCGCGGTGGAGGACCTGCAGCTCGCGCTGTACGCCGAGGCGCAGCAGCGCGGGTTCGAGCGCGGTGAGCTGCGGCTGCCGCGGATCCTGGCCGGGCCGGGCTCCATGGTCGAGCTGATCAAGGGCAACCCGGCGGACGTGGTGCTCAACGCGATGCCCGGCTCGCAGGGCCTGGCCCCGACGCTGGCCGCGCTGGAAAGCGGCGCGGTGCTCGCGCTGGCCAACAAGGAATCGCTGGTCGCGGGCGGTCCGCTGGTCACCAAGCTGGCCAAGCCGGGCCAGATCGTGCCGGTGGACTCCGAGCACTCCGCGCTCGCCCAGTGCCTGCGCGGCGGGCGGGCCAGCGAGGTCGCCAAGCTGGTGCTGACCGCCTCCGGTGGCCCCTTCCGCGGGCGCACCAGGGAGCAGATGGCCCAGGTCACGCTGGAACAGGCGATGGCGCACCCGAACTGGTCGATGGGCCCGGTGATCACCATCAACTCGGCCACCATGATCAACAAGGGGCTGGAGCTGATCGAGGCCCAGCTGCTCTACGGCGTGCCCTACGAGCAGATCGACGTGGTGGTGCACCCGCAGTCCATCGTGCACTCGATGGTCACTTTCAGCGACGGCTCCACCCTGGCCCAGGCCAGCCCGCCGGACATGCGGCTGCCCATCGCGCTGTCCCTGGCCTGGCCGGACCGGCTCACCGACGTGGCCCCGGCCTGTGACTTCAGCCTCGCCCAGTCCTGGACCTTCGAGCCGGTGGACGACTCCGCGTTCCCCGCGGTCGCGCTGGCCAGGGCCGCCGGCACGGCCGGTGGCTGCATGCCCGCGCTGTACAACGCGGCCAACGAGGAGGCGGTCGCCGCCTTCCGCGCCGGTGGCCTGGGTTTCCTGGACATTGTGGACACGGTCGCCCGGGTTGTGGATGAGGGCAACCAGTGGTCCGCCGAACCGTCTACCGTTGACGAGGTGCTGGCAGCAGAGGAGTGGGCCCGGACCCGGGCCAAGGAACTCCTCGGCGTGCCCGCCACGGCCGAGTAAGCAGAACGAGGAGCCACCTAGATGATGTTCGTGCTGGGCGTCCTGATCCTGGTGTTCGGGATCCTGTTCTCCATCGCCTGGCACGAGCTGGGCCACCTCAGCACGGCCAAGCTGTTCGGCGTCAAGGTCACCCAGTACATGGTGGGCTTCGGGCGCACGCTGTGGTCGAAGAAGGTCGGCGAGACCGAGTACGGCATCAAGGCGCTGCCCTTCGGCGGCTACATCCGGATGATCGGGATGTTGCCGCCGGTGGGCGGCGGCAAGCTGGGCCGCAGCCGCAGCACCGGCATGTTCTCCTCGATGGTCGACGACGCGCGCAGCGCCTCGGCCGAGGAGGTCCGCCCGGAAGACGGTGACCGCCAGTTCTACCAGCGGAAACCGTGGAAGCGGATTATCGTCATGTTCGCCGGACCGTTCATGAACCTGATCCTGGCCGCGGTGCTGTTCGCCATCGCGCTGATGGGCTTCGGCAAGCTGCTGCCGACCACCACGGTGGCCAGTGTGAGCAAGTGCGTGCTGCCCGCCAGTCAGCAGAACGCCAAGGAGTGCCCGGCCGACGCCCCGGCCGCCCCGGCGGGCGCGGCCGGTTTCCAGCCCGGTGACAAGATCCTCAGCTTCAACGGCAAGCCCGCGGAGAGCTGGGACGCGGTCCGGCTGGAGATCCGGGCGGCAGGCGGCAAGACGATTCCGGTGGTGGTCGAGCGCGGCGGGCAGCAGCTCACGCTGAACCCCAAGCTGATCGCCACCGAGATGCCGGACCTGGACGACGAGAAGAAGAACGTCACCGTCGGCTTCCTGGGACTCTCGCCCACCGCCGAGGTGCAGACCATGGGCGTCACCGGCGTGGTGCACGAGATCGGCGGCCTGCTCGGCAAGGCGGCCACCGCCATCGTGCAGCTCCCGCAGCGGGTGCCGGCCCTGGTCAGCGCGGTCTTCGGCGGCGAACGGGACCGCAACTCCCCGGTCGGCATCGTCGGCGTGGCCCGGATCGGCGGCGAGATCGCGGCCGCGGACATCCCGGCCAACCTGCGGATCAGCGCCATGATCAACATTCTGGCCGCGCTGAACCTGTCCCTGTTCCTGTTCAACATGCTGCCGATGCTCCCGCTGGACGGCGGCCACATCGCCGGCGCGCTGTATGAGTCCGTCCGCCGCGGTGTCGCCAAACTCCGCCGCCGCCCCGACCCGGGCCCCTTCGACGTCGCCAAGCTGATGCCGCTGGCCTACGCCGTCTCGCTGGTGATCATCGCCTACGGCGCCCTGGTCCTGGTCGCCGACATCATCAACCCGGTCCGCCTCGGCTGACCCGTCGACTTGGCCCAACTCGTACGCCCGGTTGGGCCAAGTGGGCGTACCGCTTGGCCCAACTCGGCGGGGGCGCGGGCCTGACCTGGCCCGGATCGGTCGCTGACCTGCCGCGCACGTGATGCTCGCCCCTGCCCCGAAAAGATCATGCTTCGGCCAAGTACCCTTGCGGTGAAGTCAACCGGCAGTTGTGATCACATCCCATACAGCCTTTCGGGAAAGACAGAATCGATCCAACTCACAGTTTGGGCGGCAGACTTGTGACTCTGCGTAGATGCATGCGCGGTGAATCTCGTTACACTTCCGTCCGTGGGGTGGTCTAGCTGACCCCAAGGGAGAACTTCCCTGTCGCGTAAAGTAGTCAATACCGGCCGACCCTATGGGGAGTTGAACAAAGATGACCGTTGACGGTGTCATGCTCGGCATTCCGGCGATGCCTCCGCCTGTGCTGACCGAGCGCCGCAAGACCCGTCAGCTCCAGGTGGGCAAGGTGGGTGTGGGTTCCGACCACCCCGTGTCCATCCAGTCGATGACCACCACGCTGACCTCTGACGTCAACTCGACCCTGCAGCAGATCGCCGAGCTGACCGCCTCGGGCTGTGACATCGTGCGGGTCGCCTGCCCGTCCCAGGACGACGCGGACGCGCTCCCGGCGATCGCGAAGAAGTCCGGTATTCCGGTGATCGCGGATATCCATTTCCAGCCGAAGTACGTATTCGCCGCCATTGACGCCGGCTGTGCCGCGGTCCGGGTCAATCCGGGCAACATCAAGAAGTTCGACGACAAGGTCGGGGACATCGCCAAGGCGGCAAAGGACGCGGGCATCCCGATCCGGATCGGCGTCAACGCCGGGTCCCTCGATCCGCGGCTGCTGGCCAAGTACGGCAAGGCCACGCCGGAGGCGCTGGTGGAGTCGGCCCTCTGGGAAGCCTCGCTCTTCGCCGAGCACGACTACCACGACATCAAGATCTCGGTGAAGCACAACGACCCGGTCGTCATGGTCCGGGCCTACGAGCTGCTGGCCGAGCAGTGCGACTACCCGCTGCACCTGGGTGTCACCGAGGCGGGCCCGACTTTCCAGGGCACCATCAAGTCCGCGGTGGCCTTCGGCGCGCTGCTCTCCCGCGGCATCGGCGACACCATCCGGGTCTCGCTCTCCGCCCCGCCGGTGGAGGAGATCAAGGTCGGCACCCAGATCCTGCAGTCGCTCAACCTGCGCCCGCGCAAGCTGGAGATCGTCTCCTGCCCCTCCTGTGGCCGCGCCCAGGTCGACGTCTACACCCTGGCCGAGCAGGTCACCGCCGGTCTGGAAGGCATGGAGGTGCCGCTGCGGGTGGCGGTCATGGGCTGTGTCGTGAACGGCCCCGGCGAGGCCCGCGAGGCCGACCTGGGTGTCGCCTCCGGCAACGGCAAGGGCCAGATCTTCGTCAAGGGCAAGGTCATCAAGACCGTGCCGGAGTCGCAGATCGTGGAGACCCTGATCGAGGAGGCCATGCGGATCGCCGAGGACATGGAGCCCGTCGAGGGCGCCACTCCCGTGGTGACCGCCGCCGGCTGACCCAAGGTCAACCGCCAATCGGCGAGTCCGTCATCCCCCGGTGAACTTTTTGTGAACCGGGGGATGACGACCATTGGGTGATGGTGTGCCCTCCGCCGGTTGTGTTTGGCAGACTTGCGGGGTGCTGAAGCTTGCCGGGGCTCGGCTGCTCGAGGAACGCGATCTGCGAGCGGTACGGGCTGCCCTCGACGCCGACCCCGTGGCAGCGTGCATGGTCGCCTCCCGGGTGGAGATCGCCGGTTGTGATCCCTGGCGGCTGGGCGGTGAACTCTGGGGCTTCGGCGGCAGGCTGGACGGCCTCTGCTTCTCCGGCGCCAACCTGGTGCCGCTGGCCGGTGACTTACCCGCGATCAAGGCCTTCGCCGACCGCGCGCTGCGCCGTCGCCGCGGCTGCTCCTCGCTGGTCGGACCGGCCGAGCAGGTCATGCCGCTGTGGGAGGAGCTGACCCCGGAGTGGGGTCCGGCCCGCGAGGTGCGCGAGGACCAGCCGCTGATGGCCATGGCAGGCGCCCCGGTGATCGCGCCCGATCCGCTGGTGCGCCCGGTCCGGCCGGATGAGCTGGACCGCTACCTGCCCGCCGCGGTGGCCATGTTCATCGAAGAGGTCGGCATCGACCCCCGGGCCGACGACGGGGGCGTGAGCTACCGGGCCAGGGTCGCCGAACTGGTCGCGAGCGGGCGGGCCTTCGCCCGGTTCGAGGACGGCGAGGTCGTGTTCAAGGCCGAGATCGGCGCCATGTCCGCGCGGGTCGGCCAGATCCAGGGTGTCTGGGTGCACCCGGACAAGCGGGGCAGGGGACTGGGCACCACCGGCACCGCCGCGGTGGCCGACCGGCTGGTCCGCGGCCTCGGCCGGATCGCCAGCCTCTACGTCAACGCCTACAACGCCCCGGCTCGCGCGGCCTACCAGCGAATCGGCTTCAACCAGGTCGGGCAGTTCAGCACGATCCTGTTCTGAACAGTTGTAATGACACAACTGTGCTGAAAAAAGAAGGCAATCGTCCCGGCCGGGCTCCGAGTCGGGGCCCATCCGTACTCGACCCGACCGGGACGACTACCCGAGCTGGTGGTCCCACCAACCCCCAGGCGGCAGGAACACCGGCAATCAAGCTATGCCCTGTGCGGAGCGTGGTCGTCGCACTCCCAACCGACTTTTCCCACCAACTCGGGTGGTAGCCCGGCCTGGTTCTGCAACTTTTGCGGTATGCCGGATGCCATGCGCAAGTACGGCGCGACACGCTCCGGCGCGCACTACCGTTGGTCCGTGCGCATGATCAGATCGGTAATGCGCTGGGCCCTGGCGCTCCAGCCGCAGGTCGCCGACTCGATCGTGGCCGCGGCCGTCACCGGTGTCGCCCTGCTGTTGGTCCATCGGGACCCGCCGTTCGGCGTAGGTCCGCTGACCGAGGTCACCGTCGGACTGGTCGTGCTGTCGGTGATGCCCAACGCCTTCCGCAGGCTCGCCCCGGTCCCGGTGCTGCTGCTGACCAGCGTCGGCTACTCGGTCTACGTGGTCTGCGGGTACCCCGATGTGATCAGTCCGTTCGGGGTGTGGCTGGCCCTGTACACGGTGGCCGTGCACCGCCAGCCCCGGTTGTCCGTGCCGGTGATCCTGACCGTGATCCCGCTGATGGTCGTGGTGCTCGCGCTGGCAAGGGACTCCTGGGTCACGCTGCTGCAGGGGATGTTGCACGCCAGCGTGGCCTGGCTGCTCGGCGCGAGCAGGCACAGCCTGACCCAGCGCAACCGGCAGCTGGCCGAACTGGCCGTGGAGATGCACGCCGACCGGGAGCGGCAGGCCCAGCGCGCGGTCACCGAGGAACGGGTGCGCATCGCCCGCGAACTGCACGACGTGGTCGCGCACCACATGTCGGTGATCTCGGTGCAGGCCGGGCTGGCCCGCTACGTCTTCGACACCGACCCGGCCACCGCGAGCACCGCGCTGGGCACCATCGCCGACACCAGCCGGGAGGCCCTGGACGAGATGCGCCGGGTGCTGGCCGTGCTGCGGCTGCCAGCCGACGACGACGCGCCGGAGCCGGAGTTCGACCCGCAGCCCGGCCTGGACCAGATCGAGACCCTCCTCGAACGGGTGCGCGCGGCCGGGGTGTCGGCCGAACTGGTGGTCACCGGGGTGCGCCGCTCGCTGCCGCCCGGCCCGGACCTGTGCGCCTACCGGGTGGTGCAGGAATCGCTGACCAACGTCATCAAGCACGCCCTGCCCGCCTCGGCCACCGTGCACCTGGAGTACCGGCCGCGCGAGCTGACCGTGCGGATCACCGACGACGGCGATGGCGCACCGGCCGCCGCCCCGGGGTCGCCGGGCCATGGCCTTGCCGGAATGCGGGAACGGGCCCGGCTCTACGAAGGTAGCCTCTCCGCTGGCGTGCGCGCGCACGGCGGGTTCGAGGTGGAGCTGCGACTGCCGCTCACGCCGCTGGAGTAGCCACCGGGGCGACTGGGAGAGGTGCGCAGTGACGACCACCGTCCTCGTCGTGGACGACCAGGTGCTGGTGCGCGCCGGTTTCGTCGCCCTGATCACCGCCGCGCCCGGACTGCAGGTGGTCGGCGAGGCGGCCAACGGCCAGGAGGCGATCGAGCTGTCCGCCGCGGCCACCCCCGACGTGGTGCTGATGGACCTGCGGATGCCGGGGATGAGCGGGGCCGCCGCCACCGGGCGGATCCTGGCCGAGCAGTCAGGGCACAAGCCGAAGGTGCTGGTGCTGACCACCTTCGACCTGGACGAGTACGTCTACGCCGCGCTGCGCGCCGGGGCGTCGGGCTTCCTGCTCAAGGACACCCCGCCGGAACGCCTGCTCGCCGCCATCCACACCATCGCGGGCGGGGACATGCTGTTCTCGCCCAACATCACCCGCAAACTGGTCGAGTCCTACGCCCACCGCGGCGCCCAGAGCTGGGAGCCGATCCCCGAGCTGTCCCCGCTGACCAGCCGCGAGGTCGAGGTGCTGCGCCTGGTCGGGCGCGGGCTGACCAACGGCGGCATCGCCGAGGAACTCGAGGTCAGCGAGGCCACCGTGAAGACCCACCTCAACCGGGCGATGGCCAAGCTCAACCTGTCCAGCCGGGCCCAGGCCGTGGTGGTCGCCTACGAGACCGGGTTGGTCACTCCAGGTCAGCGGCGCTGAGGGCGGGCTTCATCCTGGGCAGACACGGGTGCGCGGCATACTGGCCGCCGTGTCCGCTCACCGAAGCATGGTCGACCCTGAACGAGCAGGTCTCCGTGTCGTCAGCGTCACCGCCTCGCTCCTCCTCGTGCTCCCGGTCGCCGGTTGCGGCCTCTTCGGCGCCGAACCCAAACCCGAGGACTCGGCCAAGACCTTCCTGTCCGCCTTCGCCGGTGGCGACACCACCACCGCCGCGAACAGCACGGACGAGCCCAAACCGGCCAAGGAACTGCTGGACCGGGTGCGCGCCGCGCTGAAGCCGACCGCGGTCAGCACCACCGTGCAGCAGACGCTGGTAGCCGCGGACGACTCGACCACGGCGAGTGCCACTTACGACGTGAAATGGGATCTCGGCGCCGGTCGCAGCTGGGCCTACCAGGGCAAACTGGAGCTGCGCCGCACCGAGAAGACCTGGCGGGTGCACTGGGCGCCCAACGTGATCCACCCGAAGCTGCAACCCCAGCAGACCCTCGCGCTGCGCGAGCAGCAGCCGCAGCTGGCGCCGATCCTGGACCGGGACGGCGGCGCGCTGCTCAACCCGGAGAAGGTCGTCGCGGTGCTGCTGGACCGCAAGGCCGCCGGTGATCTGCCCAAGACCGCCGGCGCGCTGGCCGCCGCGGTGTCCCGCTTCGACAAGTCGATCACCCAGCAGAGCGTGACCGACGGCGCGAGCAAGGTCCCGGAGGGCCAGGCCTACACCGTGGTCAGCCTGCGCGACGCGGACTACCAGCAGGTCAAGGGCGCGATCTACGACCTGCCAGGGGTCCGCTTCAGCAGTCAGTCGCGACTGCTGGCCCCCGCGGGCAAGGAGTTCGCTTCCCAGGTGCTGCCCGGGGTGCGCAAGACGGTGGAGGACCAGGTCGAGGGCACCGCGGGCTGGCGGGTGGTCACCCTCAACGCGGGCGGCACCGAGGTCGAGGCCCTGCACGAGCAGCAGGCCCAGCCGGCCAAGGCGGTCACCCTGACCTTGAGCCGCGGCGTGCAGGCCGCGGCCGAGGACGCGCTGGAGCCGATCAAGAACCAGGCCATGCTGGTCGCCTTCCAGCCCTCCACCGGCGATGTGCTCGCGGTGGCCCAGAACGCCGAGGCGGACAAGGGCGGATCACTGGCGCTGACCGGCAACTACCCGCCCGGCTCCACCTTCAAGGTGGTCACCGCGGCGGCCGCGTTGCAGGCGGGCGCGGCCACCCCGGACACGGTGCTGCCCTGCCCCGGCACCTGGACCCTGCAGGGCCGCAAGATCCCCAACAACGACGAGTTCGACCTGGGCAACGTGCCGCTGCACCAGGCCTTCGCCGCCTCCTGCAACACCACCTTCGCCGAACTGGCCAGCAAACTGCCCGCCGACTCGCTGACCAACGCGGCCAAGCAGTTCGGCGTCGGCGTGGACTTCGACCTGGCCGGGGTGCGCACCCTGACCGGCAAGGTCCCGCCTGCCGAACCGGTGGTGGAGCGGGCCGAGGACGGCTTCGGCCAGGGCAAGGTGGTCACCACCCCGTTCGGCATGGCGCTGGTCGCGGCCACCGCGGCCCGCGGCTCGATGCCCACCCCGAACCTGCTGCGCGGCACCGAGACCAAGGTGGTCGGCGGCGTCCCGGCCCCGCCGCCCGCCATCGCCGACCAGCTCCGGCCGATGATGCGCGAGGTCGTCCTCAGCGGCACCGCGAAGAAGCTGAACCGGCTCGGCGAGGTGCACGGCAAGACCGGCACCGCGCAGTTCGGCGACGGCACCCACTCGCACGGCTGGTTCATCGGCTTCCGCGGTGACCTGGCCTTCGCGGTGCTGATCGTGGACGCGGGCGCCTCCGGCCCTGCGGTGGACGCGGCGGCCCGGTTCCTGGGCGCGGTGCGCTAGCCGCCGGTAGGTCACTTCCCGCCACCCGGACCGGCGATCGCCCGCGGCCGGCTCGCACCCGCTGCCGCGTGAATCACACTGGACGCCTGCCTACACGCACGTGTAGCTTCCTACTTATCCGAGTAGTTAACTGCTCAGTTGAGTAGGAAGCCCATGTCCTCAGCCACACCCGACCCAGCCGACCTCACCGCCCGGGCCCGCATCCGCGACGCCGCCATGCGGCAGTTCGGCGAACACGGCTTCGACGCCGCCACCATCCGCGGCATCGCCGAGACCGCTGGCGTCTCCTCCGGTCTCATCCGGCACCACTTCGGCAGCAAACAAGCCCTGCGCGAAGCCTGCGACCAGCACCTCGTCGCCCTGATCCGCCGCCTCAACGACGAGGTCCGGGCCGACCCGTTCGGCGGCGAGGTCAACCAGGTCGCCCTCGCGCGCGCCGCCATGGGCCCCTACCAGCGCTACCTCGGCCGGGCGCTGGCCGAGGGCGCGGCGACCGCGGTGTTCGACGAGATGGTCGCGCTGAGCGAACAGTGGATCGTCGACGGCGACGCGCGGCGAGCCGATCCGCCCGAGGTCGACGCCCGGCCGCGGGCCGTGGTCGTCACCGCGATGGCGTTGTCCGTCGCCGTCCTGCACGAGCAGATCTCGCGTGGGCTGGGTGTCGAGGTGTTCAGCCCGGCGGGCGATGAACTGCTCGCCCGCACCCTGCTGGAGATCTACTCCCGTCCCATGCTCACCCCGGCCGAGGCCAGGCAGGCCCGCGCCGCTCTCGATCGGAGCCGCCACGGTGACTGACGCCATCTCGGTGACCGGCCTGGTGAAGTCCTTCGGCCGGACCCGCGCGCTCGACCGGCTCGACCTGCGGGTCCGCACCGGCGAGGTGCACGGCTTCCTCGGCCCCAACGGCGCGGGCAAGAGCACCACGATCCGCATCCTGCTCGGCCTGACCCGCGCCGAGGCCGGCCAGGCCAGGTTGCTCGGCGGCGATCCGTGGGCCGAGGCGACCGCACTGCACCGCCGGCTGGCCTACGTGCCCGGTGACGTCACGCTGTGGCCCACGCTCTCCGGCGGCGAGGTCATCGACCTGCTGGGCAGGCTGCGTGGCGGGCTGGACCGGCGCCGCCGCGCCGACCTGCTCGACCGCTTCCAGCTCGATCCGCGCACCAGGGGCCGCGCCTACTCCAAGGGCAACCGGCAGAAGGTCGCGCTGGTGGCCGCGCTGGCCTCCGACGTCGAGCTGCTGGTGCTGGACGAGCCGACCTCCGGCCTGGACCCGCTGATGGAGGAGGTCTTCCGCGAGGTGATCCGCGAGGAGCAGCGGCGCGGGGACCGGACGGTGCTGCTCTCCAGCCACATCCTGACCGAGGTCGAGGCGCTGTGCGACCGGCTCACCATCATCCGCGACGGCCGCGCCGTGGAGACCGGCGCCCTGGCCGACCTGCGGCATCTCACCCGCACCTCGGTGCAGGCCGAGCTGGCCGGACCGCCGGAAGGACTGGCCGGGCTGGCCGGTGTGCACGAGCTGCGCGCCGAGGGCAGCCGGGTGCGGTTCACCGTGGAGACCGCGGGGCTGGACCCGGTGCTGCGCGCGCTCACCGCGATCGGCGTGCGCGGCCTGACCTGTCAGCCGCCCACCCTGGAGGAGCTGTTCCTCCGGCACTACGACCGGGCGCGCCCCGCCGAGCCCGAGGTGGCGAAGTGATGACGACCCTGACCGGCGCCGGCCCGCTGCTCCGGCTCGCCCTGCGCCGCGATCGCCTGCTGCTGCCGGTGTGGGTGCTCTTCCCCGCGGTGATCCCGGTGGTGTTCGTGGCCGCCTTCACCACGGCGTTCCCCTCCCCGGAAGCATTGCGGGAGTACGCCGAGACCAGCGTGCACAACACCGCGTTCACCGTGACCTACGGCGCCCTGCACGGGTCCAGTCTCGGTGAGTTGATCGCCTGGCGGGCCGGGTTCCTGCCGGTGATGATCGGCCTGTTCACCCTGCTCACCGTGCTCCGGCACACCCGGTCGGAGGAGGAGGCCGGGCTGCGCGAGTTGATCGGCGCGACCGTGGTGTCCCGGCACGCGAACCTGATCGCCGCCCTGCTGCTGACCAGCGCCGCCAGCCTGGCGATCGGCCTGCTGTCGGCGCTGGCGATGATCAGCCAGGGGCTGGGCGCGGCCGGATCGCTGGCCTACGGGCTCGGCCTGGCAGGCGCGGGCTGCGTCTTCGCCGCGATCGGCGCGGTCACCGCCCAGCTCACCACCGGCGCCGGCGCCGCCCGCGGGATCGGGATCGTCATCCTGGGCGGCGCGTTCCTGCTGCGCGGCGTCGGCGATGTCAGCGCGAGCGCCGGTGGCGGGCTGGGCTGGCTGAGCTGGCTGTCCCCGGTCGGCTGGCCTGGACAGCTGCGCGCGTTCAGCGGTGAGCGCTGGTGGGTGCTGGCGCTGTTCGCACTCGCCGTGCTCGCGTTGACCGCGCTCGCCCTCGCCCTGTCCCAGCGCCGGGACCTGGGCAGCGGCCTGTTCGCGCCGCGTACCGGACCGGCCGGGGCGGCCACCGGCCTGCGGTCCCCGTTCGCGCTGGCCTGGCGGCTGCACCGCGGGGCACTGGCCGGCCGGGCCGCGGGCTTCGCGGTGGTCGGCTTCGGGCTGGGCGCGATCGCCGAGGCCATCGGCGAGCTGATGAACAACAGCACCCCGGCCGCGCGTGCGGTGCTGGCCCGGATCGGCGGGCCGGGGCCGGTCATCGACCAGTACCAGGCCGGGCTGATGACCATGCTCGGCGTGGTCGCGGCCGGGCTGGCCATCCACACCGCCCTGCGGGCCCGCGCCGAGGAACGCTCCGGGCGCGCCGACCCGCTGCTCGCCGGGCCGGTGCACCGCCTGCGCTGGGCAGCAGGCCACCTGGTCTTCGCCCTGCTCGGCCCGCTGCTCTGGCTGGCCCTCTTCGGCGCCGCGCTCGGCCTGGCGCACGGGCTCAACACCGGCGAACCCGGCCACGAGCTGCCTCGCTCGTTGACCGCCGCGCTGGTGCAGCTGCCCGCGGTCTGGCTGTTCGCCGCGCTCGCGTTCGCACTGTTCGGCTGCCTGCCGCGGCTGGCGGGCGGCGCGTTCGCGGTGCTGCTGGCCAGTCTGCTGATGGGCTGGCTGGGCGGCGAACTCAAGCTGAGTCAATGGGTGCTGGACCTCTCGGTGTTCGAGCACATCCCGCGGCTGCCGGGCGGCGCGGTGTCGGCGGCGCCGCTGCTGGTGCTGACCGCGCTGGCCGCGGCGCTGGGCCTGCTCGGCCTGCTCGGGCTGCGCCGCCGGGATCTCGCCCTCGGTTGAGTCCGTCACATCGCCCCGCCACCGGGCCGATCTCCGGCCGGTCCGGTCCGCGGGCGCGGCCCGGCGTCGTAGGCTGGAGGGCATGCCCGTCCGTGCCCCACTGAAGCCCGGCCAGCTCTCGCCGCGGCGTCCCGTGCCAGCCCACATCGATCGTCCCGAGTACGTGGACAAGCCGGCGCCCCAGCGCAACACCGATCCGTGGGTGCAGCCGCCGGAGATCATCGAGGCCATGCGGGTGGCCGGGCGGCTCGCGGCGCAGGCGCTGGCCGAGGCGGGCAAGGTGTGCGTGCCGGGCGCGACCACGGACGAGGTCGACGCGGTGGTGCACGAGTTCCTCTGCGACAACGGGGCCTACCCGTCCACGCTGGGCTACCGGAACTACCCGAAGTCCTGCTGCACCTCGCTGAACGAGGTCATCTGCCACGGCATCCCGGACACCACGGTGATCGAGGACGGGGACATCGTCAACGTCGACGTCACCGCGTTCATCGGCGGCGTGCACGGCGACACCAACGGCACCTTCCTGGCAGGCAACGTCGCCGAAGAGGCCCAGCTGCTGGTCGAGCGGACCAGGGAGGCCACCCACCGGGCGATCAAGGCGGTCAAGCCGGGCCGCCAGATCAACGTGATCGGCCGGGTCATCGAGGCCTACGCCAACCGGTTCGGCTACGGCGTGGTGCGTGACTTCACCGGGCACGGCATCGGCCGGTCCTTCCACAGCGGCCTGGTCGTGCTGCACTACGACGAGCCCAGCATGGACACCGTGCTGGAGCCGGGCATGACCTTCACCATCGAGCCGATGATCACCCTGGGCACCATCGACTACGACATGTGGGCCGACGGCTGGACGGTGACCACCAAGGACAAGAGGTTCACCGCGCAGTTCGAGCACACCGTGCTGGTCACCACCGACGGCGCCGAGATCCTGACCCTGCCTTGACCGGCGGTGGCCTGCTGATCGCGGGCACCACCTCCGACGCGGGCAAGAGCGTGCTCGTCGCCGGGCTGTGCCGCTGGCTGGCCCGGCACGGGGTGCGGGTGGCGCCGTTCAAGGCGCAGAACATGTCCAACAACTCGGTGGTCACCGCCGACGGCGGCGAGATCGGCCGGGCCCAGGCGGTGCAGGCCGCCGCGGCCGGACTGGCCCCTTCGGTGCGGTTCAACCCGGTGCTGCTCAAACCGGGCAGCGACCGCGGTTCGCAGGTGGTGCTGCTGGGCAAGGTGATCGGCGAGGTCACCGCGCTGTCCTACCGCGAGCGCAAGGCACACCTGGCCGCCACCGTGCTGGCCACCCTGGACGGCCTGCGCGCCGAGTACGAGGCGGTGATCTGCGAGGGCGCCGGATCGCCGACCGAGATCAACCTGCGCGCCAGCGACATCGCCAACATGGGCCTGGCCCGCGCGGCGAACCTGCCGGTGCTGGTGGTCGGCGACATCGACCGCGGCGGCGTCTTCGCGCACCTGTTCGGCACCCTGGCCCTGCTCGACCCGGCGGACCAGGCCCTGGTCAGCGGCTTCGTCATCAACAAGTTCCGCGGCGACCCCGCCCTGCTGGACCCGGGTCTGCGCCAGCTCACCGCGCTCACCGGCCGCCCGGTGCACGGCGTGCTGCCCTGGCGGGAGGAACTCTGGCTGGACGCCGAGGACTCGCTCTCCTACGCCGCCGACGGCGTCCTCGGCCGCCCCGCCGCGCCGGTGGGCGAGCAGTGGCTGCGGGTGGCGGTGCCCAGGCTGCCCCGGATCTCCAACGCCACCGACGTCGAGGCGCTGGCCGGTGAACCCGGCGTCTCGGTCCGCTTCGTCACCGAGCCCTCCCGGCTGGCCGACGCCGACCTGGTCGTGCTGCCCGGTTCCAAGTCCACCGTCGCCGACCTGGACTGGCTGCGCCGCACCGGCCTGGCCGAGGCCATCACCCGGCACGCGGCCGCCGGCCTGCCGGTCACCGGCATCTGCGGCGGCTACCAGATGCTGGCCGCCACCTTGCACGATCCGGTCGAGTCCAGGGCGGGCACCGTGGACGGCCTCGGCCTGCTCGACCTGGACATCGAGTTCCACCAGGACAAAACCCTGGCCAACCCCGCAGGCGCCGCGTTCGGGCACCCGGTGCGCGGCTACGAGATCCACCACGGCCGCCCGGCCCGCCGCGCCGAGCGCCTCGCCCCGCTGATCACCCTGCCCGACGGCACGGGGGAGGGCGTGCTGCACGGACCGGTCGCGGGCACGCACTGGCATGGCCTGTTCGAGAACGACGAGTTCCGCCGCGCCTTCCTGCGCTGGGCCGCGACCCAGGCAGGCCGCACCGGCTTCACCCCCGCCCCGGACACCGATTTCGCCGCCGCCCGCG
Organism: Crossiella sp. CA198; assembly: GCF_052078295.1. Taxonomy (NCBI): domain Bacteria; kingdom Bacillati; phylum Actinomycetota; class Actinomycetes; order Pseudonocardiales; family Pseudonocardiaceae; genus Crossiella; species Crossiella sp. CA198. Next base: position 391,777 of record NZ_JBQJIM010000003.1, on the reverse strand, counting down.
CCGCCCAGCTGGACCTGCTGGGCGACCTGGTCGCCGACCACCTGGACACCGACGCGGTGCGGCGCCTGCTGGACTCCGGCGCGCCGCGCGGGCTTCCGGCCATCCCACCCGGCGCACCACCCAGTTGCTGACCGAAGACGCGAGCGAGCACCCCGGCTCCGTCCGCCACAGGCGTAGAGTGCGGGTACCGGAGGCAATCCGAATTCAGCGTTCTCGCTGAGCACACCTCGGGCGTACGTCGAACCCGGCGCCCGAGCGCTGCCGGAGATGGGATGACCGACATGACGTCGGGATCCACGCAACGCCAGGACTTCCAGCCCCCCGCAGCCGGCGCCGTCCAGCACGAGCCACGAGTCCAGTTGAAGCCGGTGGACGCGAGCCCCGGTTTCCTCGACGGCGGCTGGTGGCCGAACACCATGGACCTCGGCCGGGCCCTGCCCGCACTGCTGTCCGCGCTGCGGGAACGGCTCGGCCCGGTCAGCAGGGTCACCTACCACCTGGAGCACTGGCTGCCCGCGCCCCGGCGGCTCACCGTCGGCGGCCGGACGGTGCGGCTGGAGGGCTATCGCTCGCCCGATCCGCGCACCATCACGGTGACCGGCCAGTCCGGGCAACGGATCGTGTTGCTGGTGGTGCCACCGGAGACGGCCGAGCCCGAGGCCCGCCGGGTGCTGGAACTGACGGCCGGGCCGGACAACCGGGACAGCGCCGCGAGCCTGCTCGGCGTGATCGGCCCGGCGGACCAGGACTGACCACCGTGACGGGGGTACGGCCCGGGGTGCTCAGCACCCGCCGGGCCACCCCGGGTCAGCCCAGCCGCTCGTGCAGGAACGCCACCACCTGGTCCCTGGCCGCCATCGCGGCGTTGCCTTCCCGCACCTCCCTGGTCAGCACCGAATGCGCGTTCCGGGTGAACCCGTCCGCGTTCCCCGGCCGCGAGTCCAGTTCCACCACCCGGAACGCCTCGCCCAGCCGGTCCGTCAACGTCCGGAACCGCTCGCCCGGCACCAGCCTGTCCGCGCTGAACCGCAACCCCATCAGGCACAGCCCGGACTCCACCGTGCGCGCCGCGATCCGGGACAGCTCCGCCTCCGACATGCCCGGATCCGCCTTGCGCCGGGCCCCCAGCGGCAGCGGCAGTGACGGCTGGCTGCCCACCGGGGCCAGCACCACCTCGTCCACCGCGGCGGCCAGCGCGAAACCACCGGTGAAGCACATGCCGATCACGCCGACGCCGGGGCCGGGGGTGCGCTCGTTCAGGTCCCGCGCGACCGCGCGCAGGTAGTCGCTGAACGGCCGTTTCGCGTTGGTGGCGAAGGCCCGGAACTCCGCGGACACACACGCCTTGGCCGCCACCGGCAGTCCGGTGCGGGCGCTCTCCGGCACGCCCGGCGTGCCGAAGGCGGACACGATCAGCACGGTGAACCCGTTGTCCGCCAGGTGATCGGCGAAGCCCAGCACCGAGGGCGTCATGCCGGGGATCTCCGGCAGCACCACCACACCGGGGCCGCTGCCCTTCTCGAAGCAGTCGTAGGTGGAGCCGGCCGCGGTGAACGGCGCGCGCCGCCACCCGGTCAGGTCCGTCTCGGGCGCCCCGGCGGTCATGGCAACTCCTCGGTGTGGTCGGACCCGGCTTGGCCGCAGTCTGGCCAGCTTGATCACGGTTGTACACCAGCGGCGGGGCGGCCGTTCGCGCACACCGCGGGCACCCCGGCTGCTCCATTCGGCGGTTTGCTGTCACGTTCGGAGAACCAAGCCCTGCCGAGCCGTTGACGCGGCCGTAGCCCGTCTGTAACTCTTGCCTCCCGCCGCGCAAAAATCTGACATTGCACCGGTAATTCCGTACAGAGTCCCGTGAATTCCTGCGCGACGCCGCGCATGACCTCCTCCCTGGCTGCCCTGCCGTGGGGATGAGAAACAAGAGGACCGCAATGAGAGTGCAGCGTTCCCTGTCCCGATCCGTCGCCCTGTTAACCACGTTGTGCCTGGTCATCCTGGGTGGTCCCGTAGTGGCCACCGCCGCCCCCGCAACGGATCTCGCCCTCCGGCAGCCGGTGGCGGCCAGCAGCGCCGAGGCCGCGCACACCGCCCGCGCCCTCACCGACGGCGACCAGGGCACCTACTGGCAGAGCGCGGGCGCCGCGCTCCCGCAGTGGGCCCAGGTGGACCTCGGCGGTGCGTCGGTGATCGACCAGGTCAAGCTGAAACTGCCCGCGGGCTGGGCGAAACGCACCCAGCGACTGGCCGTGCAGGGCAGCAGGGACGGGGTCGGCTTCGACACCCTGCTCACCTCCCGGGCGCACACCTTCGACCCGGCCACCGGCAACACGGTGACCATCGAGCTGCCCGCGACCACCACCCGCTACCTGCGCCTGGAGGTCAGCGCGAACTCCGGCGACCGGGCCGCGCAGCTGGCCGAGGTCGAGGTCCGCCGGGCCACACCGTCCACAGTGGACCTCGCGGCGGCGGCCACCTTCACCGCGAGCAGCCAGAACCAGAACTACGCCGCGGCCAACGCGGGCGACGGCAATCCGGGCAGCTACTGGGAAAGCGTCAACAACGCCTTCCCACAATGGATCCAGGCCGATCTGGGCGCCTCGATCAGCGTCAACCGGCTGGTGCTCAAGCTCCCGGCGAACTGGGAGACCCGCGCGCAGACCCTCACCGTGCGCGGCAGCGAGAACGGCGACACCTTCACCGAACTGCTCGCCGGCCGGGCGCACACCTTCAGCCCGCAGGCACAGAACGCGGTGACCATCACCTTCAACGCCACCACCACCCGGTACCTGCGGCTGGAGATCACCGCGAACACCGCCTGGCCCGCCGCGCAGCTGGCCGAGTTCGAGATCTACGGCCCCACCACCGGCGACACCCAGGCCCCCACCGCGCCCGGCGGGCTCGCGCACACCCGGCCCGGCGTGGACCAGATCCGGCTGACCTGGACCGCGGCCACCGACAACGTGGGCGTCACCGGCTACGACATCTACGCCAACAACACCCTGCGCAGCAGCGTGGCCGGGAACGTGCTGACCTACACCGACACCCAGCCGGTGAACGCGACCGTCACCTACCACGTGCGGGCGCGCGACGCCGCCGGCAACGCCTCACCCAACAGCAACACGGTCACCCGCACCGGCTCGGACGCGGGCACCAACCTGGCCCAGGGCAAGCCGATCACCGCCTCCTCGCACGTGCACACCTTTGTCGCGGGCAACGCCAACGACAACGACGTGCGCACCTACTGGGAGGGCGGCGCCGGCTACCCGAACACACTCACCGTGTCGTTGGGCGCCAACGCCGACCTCAGCTCGGTGGTGCTCAAGCTCGACCCCAGCACCGCCTGGGGCCGCCGCACCCAGACCCTGGAAGTCCTTGGCCGGGACCAAAGTGGCGGTGCGTTCACCTCGCTCGCCGCCTCCGCCCAGCACGTCTTCGACCCGGCTGCCGGCAACACGGTGACCATCGGGGCCCGCGGCCGGGCCGCGGACATCCAGCTCCGCTTCACCGGCAACACCGGTGCGCCCGCCGGTCAGGTGGCCGAATTCCAGGTGCTCGGCGTGCCCGCGCCGAACCCGAACCTGACCGTCACCGGCAGCTCCTGGACCCCGGCCACCCCGGTGGAAACCGATCCGGTGCGCCTGAGCGCCACCGTGCGCAACGCGGGCAGCGCCGCCGCGGGCGCCACCAGCGTCGGCCTCTACCTGGGCGAGACCAAGGTCGGCACCGCCGCCGTCGGCGCACTGGCCGCGGGCGCGAGCAGCACCGTCACCGCCGACCTCGGTCCGCGCGACGCGGGCAGCTACCCGGTGACCGCCAAGGTCGACGAGGACAACAAGGTCCTCGAACAGAACGAGACCGACAACAGCCACACCAACGCCAGCCAGCTGGTAGTGAACCCGGTGTCCAGCTCGGACCTGGTCGCCGCCGCGGTGAGCTGGACCCCGAACAACCCGTCCCCGGGCGCCGCGGTGAACTTCGCGGTGTCCATCCGCAACCAGGGCAGCATCGCCTCGGCCGCGGGCGCGCACGGCATCACGCTGAACGTGCTGGACGCCAACGGAACCGTGGTGCGCACGCTCACCGGCGCGCACAACGGCGTCATCACCCCAGGCAGCACCACCGCCCCGGTGAACCTGGGCAGCTGGCCGTCCGCGGCCGGACAGCACTCGGTCCGGGTCGTGCTCGCCGATGACGCCAACGAGCTGCCGGTCAAGCGCGCCAACAACACCAGCACCCAGGCCCTGTTCGTCGGCCGCGGCGCGAACATGCCCTATGACATGTACGAGGCCGAAGACGCGGTCACCGGCGGCGGCGCCGCCGTGGTCGGCCCGAACCGCACCATCGGCGACCTCGCCGGTGAGGCCTCCGGCCGCCGCGCGGTCACCCTCAACAGCACCGGCAGCTTCGTCGAGTTCACCACCAGGGCCGCCACCAACACCCTGGTCACGCGCTTCTCCATCCCGGATTCGGCCGGTGGCGGTGGCATCGACGCCACCCTCAACGTCTACCTCAACGGCCAGCCGCACCAGCCGCTGAACCTGACCTCCAAGTACTCCTGGCTCTACGGCGCGGAGGCCAGCCCCGGCAACTCGCCGGGCGCGGGCGCGCCCCGGCACATCTACGACGAGGCGCACCTCAAACTCAGCGGCACCATCCCGGCCGGCAGCAAGATCAGGCTGCAGAAGGACAGTGGCAACAGCACCAGCTACGCGATCGACTTCATCAACACCGAGCAGGTCGCGCCGATCGCCAACCCGGACCCGGCCAAGTACGCCGTGCCCACCGGATTCGGCCACCAGGACGTGCAGAACGCGCTGGACAAGGTCCGGATGGACACCACCGGCACCCTGATCGGGGTGTACCTGCCCGCCGGTGACTACCAGACCAGCAGCAAGTTCCAGGTCTACGGCAAGGCGGTCAAGGTCACCGGCGCCGGGCCCTGGTTCACCAGGTTCCACGCACCGTCCACTCAGGACAACACCGATATCGGCTTCCGCGCCGAGGGCACCGCGGGCGGCTCCTCCTTCGCCAACTTCGCCTACCTCGGCAACTACACCTCGCGGATCGACGGTCCCGGCAAGGTGTTCGACTTCAGCAACGTCGCCGACATCGTCATCGACAACATCTGGAACGAGCACATGGTGTGCCTGTACTGGGGCGCCAACACCGACCGGATCACCATCAAGAACTCCCGGATCCGGAACATGTTCGCCGACGCGATCAACATGACCAACGGCAGCACCGACAACCACGTGGTCAACAACGATTCCCGGGCCAGCGGCGACGACAGCTTCGCGTTGTTCTCCGCGATCGACGCCGGTGGCGCGGACATCAAGAACAACGTCTACGAGAACCTGACCTCCACGCTGACCTGGCGGGCGGCCGGCATCGCGGTCTACGGCGGCTACGACAACGTCTTCCGCAACATCTACGTGGCCGACACCCTGGTCTACTCGGGAATCACCATCTCCTCACTGGACTTCGGCTATCCGATGAACGGGTTCGGGCCGGGACCGACGCGGTTCGAGAACATCTCCATCGTCCGGGCTGGCGGCCACTTCTGGAACGGTCAGACCTTCCCCGGCATCTGGGTGTTCTCCGCCTCCAAGGTCTTCCGCAACATCCGGGTGTCCGATGTGGACATCATCGACCCGACCTACAGCGGGATCATGTTCCAGACCAAGTACACCGGCAGCTCCCCGGAGAATCCGATCACCGACACGGTGTTCACCAACGTCTCCATCTCCGGGGCGCGCAAGAGCGGTGACGCCTTCGACGCCAAGTCCGGCTTCGCCCTGTGGGCCAACGAGCTGCCCGAACCCGGTCAGGGTCCGGCGGTCGGCTCGGTCACCTTCACCAACCTGCGGCTATCCGGCAACCACACCGACATCCGCAACACCACCTCCACCTTCACCATCAACCGCAACTGAGCAACCCAGTCGAACGGGCGCGGCCGTGCGTACTCCGGCCGCGCCCGTTCCCATACACGACAACAACTTCAGCGCAACAGGGCGGTGAACACCGCGCGGATCCGGGGCAGGTTCTCCCGGCCGCGCCGGGTGGCCAGATGGATCGAGTTGGTCACCGGCCCGGCCGGGTCGTGCAGCACGGTGAGCACGCCCGCGGCCAGGGTCGGCGCGCTGGTGGCCGCCCCGGTCATCCTGGACACCGGACTGCCGGTGATGGCCATCGGCGGCTTCAACGGCAACGATCCCGCGCCCACCGAAGCCCAGCTCCAGGACTACGTCCACAGTGGACAGTTGAGGTTCGTCTGGACCAGCGGCGAGTCCACGGCGCCAGTTCGGCGGCGGCACCGGCACCGGCACGACCGTGGTCAACCAGGCCCTGTCCTGGGTCACCGCCAACTGTGCGCTGGTCCCCGGCACCACCCAACTCCACGACTGCCGCACCCTCTGACCTCACCTCACCCGCCGAGTTGGCCCAACTCGTACGCCACTGTGGCCCAACCGGGCGTACGAGTTGGCCCAAGTCGGCGGTCCAGGGCTGGCTACACCGCCAACCGGACGTCGTAGTCCAGGATCCACCGGTTCAGGCCCAGCAGTGATTCCACCGTGCGCCGGGTCGCCGAGTCCGAGCCCACCGCGGTCAGCGGCGAGTCCAGGAGCTGCTGGATGTCCTTGGGTGGCACCAGCTCGCAGACCGGCGCGGCCGAATCGGTGAGCACCGTGGCCAGCTCCTCGCGCAGCGCCTTCTCATACCCGGCGTCCTGGGTGGAGGGGTACGGGCTCTTCTTGCGCTGCACCACCGACTGCGGCAGCACGTCCGCGGTGGCCGCGCGCAGCAGGCTCTTCTCCTTGCCGTCGAAGGTCTTCATCGCCCACGGCGCGTTGAACACGTACTGCACCAGGCGGTGATCGCAGAAGGGCACCCGCACCTCCAGACCGACCGCCATGCTCATCCGGTCCTTGCGGTCCAGCAGGATGTTCACGAACCGGGTCAGGTTCAGGTAGCTCAGCTCCCGCATCCGCGCCTCCAGGCCGGTCTCCCCGGCCAGTCGCGGCACCTCGGCCAGGGCCTCCTGGTACCGCTGCTGCACGTAGTCGCGCAGCTGGAGTCGTTGCGCCAGCCCGGAATAAACCGATTCGGTCTGGCTGTGCGCCCGCGCGGCGATCCACGGGAAGGTGCCGCCGTTGACCGCGGCCGGGTCGTGGAACCACTTGTAGCCGCCGAAGACCTCGTCCGCGGACTCCCCGGACAGCGCCACCGTCGACCGGCCGCGGATCGCCTTGAACAGCAGGTACAGCGAGAAGTCCATCTCACCCATGCCGGTGGGCAGGTCCCTGGCGTGCAGGGCGGCCGCGCGCACCGCCGGGTCCATCAGATCATCGTTGTCCAGCACGATGTTGGTGTGGTCGGCGGCCACGTGCGCCGCCACCTCGGCCACGAACGGCGCGTCCGGGCTGTCCCGGAAGGCATCGGCGTGGAAGTTGTCGGTGTAGCCCGCGAAATCGATGGAGAACGAGCGCACCGGCCCGGCGTCCTGCGCGGTCAACGCCTTGGCCGCCAAGGCCGTCAGCGCGCTGGAGTCCAGACCGCCGGAGAGCAGCGTGCACAGCGGCACGTCCGCGATGAGCTGCCGCTCGACGATGTCCTCCAGCAACTCGCGCACGGTGCCGACGGTGGTGTCCAGGTCGTCGGTGTGCTCGGTGGCTTCCAGCCGCCAGTACCGGGACTTGCCGATTCCCTTGCGGGAGACCGTGACCACCGACCCCGGCCGCACCTCGAACAGTCCGCGCAGGATGCCCAGTTCGGGGGTCTTGACGAAGGCGAGCGACTCGCGCAGCCCATCCGCGTCCAGCACCGCCTCGGCCAGTGGATTGGCCAGGATCGCCTTGGGTTCGGAGCCGAAGAGCACGCCGTCGGCGGTGGGGTAGTAGTAGAGCGGCTTGATGCCCATCCGGTCCCGCACCAGCAGCAACTCCTCGCTGCGCGCGTCCCAGATCGCGAAGGCGTACATGCCGTTGAGCCGGTCGACCAGCGCCGGGCCCCACTCCAGGTAGGCGTTGAGCACCACCTCGGTGTCGCTGGCGGTGCGGAAGAGGTGCCCGCGGCGCTGGAGTTCGGCGCGCAGCTCACGGAAGTTGTAGACCTCGCCGCTGTAGCTGAGCACCGCGGCGGTGCGGCCGTCCTGTTCGGCCACCATCGGCTGGCGGCCGCCTTCGAGGTCGATGATGGCCAGCCTGCGCTGCCCGATCGCGGCGTGCCGGTCCAGCCAGAGCCCGGCGTCATCGGGGCCGCGGCAGGCCATGGTCTCGGTCATCGCGGCGGCGGTGTCCTGTTCCTGGGTCAGGTCGCGCTGGTAGCCGACCCAGCCGGCGATTCCACACATGAGATCCCCCTTCATCGCTGAAATTGGTGGGATGTCTCCGACGGTAAACCCGATGGTTGCGTCGCGCAACTGTCCGTCTGGTGTTCCGGACCTACAGGTGGAAGGGTGGTTTCGTGACGAACCGGGCCGAACCGACGACACCGGACAGCGCGCTGACCACCGCGCTGGAACACGAGCTGACCGTGTTCACCCGCAAGGCCTTCTGGCGGTTCTGGACCACCAGGTATCCCGAGGTCGCAGGCCTGGATCAGACCACATACCCGTATCTCGCGGTGATCACCGCGCGCCCCGAGCTGACCGTGGGCGAGCTGTCCCGGATGTTCAACGTGGACAAGTCCACGGCCAGCCGGCATGTGGCCAAGCTCACCGGCGGCGGCCTGGTCCGGGTGGTCGACAACCCGCCCAACGCGCGCACCCAGCCGCTGCAGGTCACCGACGAGGGCAGGCACCGGGTCGCCATCGTGCAGGCCGACCGCGCCGCCTGGCTGCACGGCGTGCTGGCCGACTGGCCCGAACAGGACCAGCGCGACCTGGCCCGCCTGGTCGCCCGGCTCAACGCCGACCTGGACGCCCGCGAGGCCCGCCTGCGCACCCGGTAGGCCCGAACCGCCCCTCCGGTGACCCGGCCCCGTCCCGGACCCGGAGCGCCGAAGGGGCGCGCGACCTCAGTGCTCGGCAGAACCGAGGGTGGAGAGCAGTTCCTCGATGAAGCCGCCCGCCTCGCGGGCCGCCCGGTCGGGGTCCCGGTCCCGGACCGCCGCCAGCAGGTCCTGGTGGGAGATGTGCCGGTCGCTCTCGGCCTCGGAGTCAACCGTGGTCGCGACGCTGGCCTTCACCGCCTCGGTGAACCCGCGGTACAGCTCGGTGAGCACCGGGTTCTGTGAGCATTCGACAAGCATCAGGTGGAAGGCGGTGTCAGTGACCACCATCCGGTCCCATTCCCCGGCGGCCAGGGCCGCATCGCGTTCGGCCAGGGCCTCGGTCAGCCTGCGCAGGTCTTCCTCGCTGCGACGGACCGCCGCCAGCCGAGCACCCTCGACCTCCAGGGCGTGCCGCACCTCCAGCACATCGCGGAGTTCGGCGTCGCACAGCCTGCGCACCGCGCCCGAGAGTTCACTGGTCGCGCGCACGAACGTGCCGTCGCCCTGCCGCACCTCCAGCAATCCCGCGTGCGCCAGCGCCCGGACCGCCTCCCGGACGGTGTTCCTGCCCACGCCCAGCGCCGTCACAAGCTCGGGCTCGGCGGGAATCCGCCGCCCGATCGGCCATTCGCCGCTGGTCACCAGCGTGCGCATCTGGTCGATCACCTGCTCGACGAGGCCGGTGCGTCGGGTAGTGGCCAACGGCACAGTCTCATCCTTTCATCCGGACATCCCATGTTTGCCTATAGTACTTGCGTGACCGTGACGCCGACCCTCCCTGACGACATCCGGTCAACGGATCAGACTGCCATCTCCGACCGCTCTCGTGCAGCTACGGTCGTCGGCGGCAGCCTGCTGTTGATTGTCGGAATCGTGCTCGCCGCGCTGAACCTCCGTCCCGCCGTGACCAGCCTCGCCGCCGTGCTGGCGGAGGTGCGTGATTCTCTGGGCGTCTCGGCAGTCTGGGTCAGCGCGGTCACGGCTGTGCCTACGGTGTGTTTCGGTTTCGCCGGTCTCGTCGCGCCAACGCTTGCGCGGCGATTCGGCGCCCTCCGCGTGGTCGGGTTCGCCCTCGCCCTGCTCGGCCTGGGACTCGCGCTGCGGGTGCTGGACGGACCAGCGGTTCTGCTCGGCGGCACGCTCGCCGCCTGCTCCTCGATCGCGGTGGCCAACGTGCTGATCCCGGTGGTGGTCAAGGAGTCCTTCCCCGGCCGCCTCGGTTTTGTCATGGGCGTCTACAGCGCCGCGCTCTCCGCCGGCGGCGCCGCCGCCGCCGCTTTCACCGCCCCGCTGGAGCGCTGGGTCGGTGGCTGGCGGCTCGCGGTCGGCCTGTGGGCGGGCCTCGCGGTGCTCGCGGTGATCGTCTGGGCGGTGGCCCGCCGCCGCGCCCAGCCCCTGGAACAGGCCGCCCTGGCCCACGACGCCGAGCAACAGGCGGCCCAGACCACCTCCGCCACCGACCAGGCCGCCGCCACCCAGGCGGCCACCGCCCCGGCCGCCGCGTCCACCACCGCGGCCGCCGGACGCACCACCAGCCTGTTCCGCAACCCGCTGGCCTGGGCCGTCACCGGCTTCTTCGGCATTCAGTCGCTGGTCGCCTACACCTGGATGGGCTGGCTGCCCGAGATCCTGCGCGATGTCGCCGGCGTCGACCCGACCACCGCAGGCGTCATGCTCGGCGTGCTGATGGTCATCGGCGTGCCCGCCGCGCTGATCATCCCGCCGCTGGTCACCCGCCGCCGCGCCCAGTCCGGCTGGGCGGTCGCGATGACCGCGACCTCACTGCTCGGTGTGCTGGGCCTGCTGTTGCTGCCCACGCTGTCCCCGGTGCTGTGGGTGGTGCTGCTCGGCGTCGGCATGGGCGGGCTGTTCCCGCTCGCGCTGACCTTCATCACGCTGCGCTCGCGCACCGTGGCCGACACCGCCGGGCTGTCCGCGATGGCGCAGAGCCTGGGCTACCTGATCGCCGCGATCGGCCCGTTCGGCGTCGGCATGCTGCACGGCTGGACCGGCGGCTGGACCGCCTCGCTGCTGCTGGTCCTGCTCGCCATGACCATCCAGCTGCTGATCGGCTACCTGGCCGGCCGCCCCCGCTACGTCTGAGCCCACCCGCGACCGCGGCACACGCGGTCGCGGGTGGCCTGGCTCAGATCTTGAGCAGCGCGTTCTCGATCAGCTCCGGCATGGCCGGGTGGATCCAGTACTGCCCGCGCGCCATGGTCCGCGCGTCCAGCCCGAAGTGCATGGCCTGGATCAGCGGCTGGATCAGCGTGGAGGCCTGCGGGCCGAGGATGTGCGCGCCCAGCAGCTGCCCGGTGATCGGGTCCGCGATCAGCTTGCAGAACCCGGTGGTGTCCTCCATCGCCCAGCCGTAGGCGATGCCCGCGTACTCCTGGGTGACCGCGACGTGCGCCAGCCCGGCCGCCTTGGCCTGGTCCTCGGTCAGCCCGACCGAGGCCACCTGCGGCGAGGAGAACACCGCGTGCGGCACGAACCGGTGATCGGTGGTCCGGGGCTGCTCCGGGTGCAGCAGGTTGTGCTGGACGATCTTCGACTCGTGGTTGGCCACGTGCTTGAGCTGGTACGGCGAGCTGACATCGCCCAGGGCGAAGATGCCCTCGACCTCGGTGCGCTGGTGCTCGTCGACCACGATCCGGCCGTCGTCGTGCGTGCGCACCCCGGTCGCCTCGACCTCCAGCAGGCGCGCGTTCGGGATCCGCCCGGCCGCGATCAGCAGCTCCTCGGCCTCCACCACCTCGGCGCCCTCGGGACCCTCCAGGTGCAGCCGGATCACGCCGTCCACCCGCTCCGCGCGCAGCGCCTTGCGGTTGAGCCGCACGTCCCAGCGCTGGCTGACCAGCTCGGTGAACCGCGCGGACACATCGGCGTCCTCGGCCCGCAGCAGCGCCCCGGACCGGTTGACCACGGTGACCTGCACACCGAAGGAGCTGAACACGTGCGCGAACTCGGTGGCCACGAACCCACCGCCGAGGATCACCATCCGGGCGGGCAGCTCTGCCAGCCGCATCACGGTCTCGTTGGTGTGGTAGCCGACCTCGTCGATCCCGGCCACCGACGGCACCACCGGACGGCTGCCGGCCGCGATGACGAAGCGGTCCGCGGTGATGGTCACCCCGGTGCCGGTGTCCAGCTGCTTGGGCCCGGTGAACTTCGCCGCGCCGCTGTAGACGGTGACGTTGGGGCACTCCTGCGCGCGGTAGCGCTGACCACCGGCCGCGATCGGGTCGATCCGGCCGAAGACGCGATCGCGCACCTCGGCCCAGCGCACCCCGTGCAGTTCGAGGTCCACGCCCAGCTTGGCCGCGGCCTTCGGGCTGCTGGCGAGTTCGGCGGGGTGCACGAACATCTTGGTCGGGATGCACCCGACGTTGAGGCAGGTGCCGCCGAAGACGCCCTTCTCCACGATCGCGATGTTCCAGTCGTCGAACCGCTCGTCGATGATCGAGTTGCCCGAGCCGCTGCCGATGATGACCAGGTCGTAATGAGGCACGCTATCCATCCTGCCTGTCGCTGCTTCGCCGCCGGTCATCGGCGGGGTCGGGGAGTGCCGCGGACACCCGGGCGTCGATCACCTGCAACCCGGACAGCCGCCCGGAGATTCCCCGCTGATCCCGGCCGAGGACCGCGGACACACCGTGCACCAGCAACAACCCCAGCGCCACCCACCAGGCGATCCCTGCCCCAGGGACCTCGGTAGGCGTCACCGCGAGCCCCAGCAACCCGGCCACCCCACCCAGCCCGACCAGCCACCGGACCAGCATCGCCACCACACCCGGCCGCCGCCCCGCCGCGGGCTCGGCTCGCGCCGCCGCCGCACCGGAGCGCCGCTGCGTCTCGTCCCCGGCCGCCACCGGCCGCAGCCGCACGATCACCTGCCCCGGACTCGCCCCGCGCGCCGCCACCGTCAGCACCAGCAACCCCACCGCGGGCGCCCACCACTCCGCCCACGCGGGCACCCACGGCCCCGCGAACCCGGCCACCCCCGCCAGCAGCGCGCACACCTGCCCGGCCCACCACACCAGCAGCAGATCGCACACCATCGCCAGCAACCGCCGCCAGCGCGTCACCGGCCGCGGCAACCCCGCGTCCGCCACCGCCCGCTGCCCCGGCACCAGCCGCAGCAACGGCGCGAACAGCACGCCGATCGCCGTGCCACCGGTGTTGGAGATCAGATCGTCCACGTCGAAGATCCGGAACGCACACGGGTAGCTCCACCAGATCCCGGTCAGCTGGGTCAGCTCGACCAGCAGCGACACCCCGAACCCGATCAGCACGGTGGCCACGAACCCGCGCCGGAACAGATGCCGCAGGAACATGCCCAGCGGCACGAAGAAGGCCACGTTCAGCGCGAAGGAACGGAAACTGCCGTCCGCGGCCACCCTGGGCAGATCCCGCCAGCCGCGCACCGCGGGCCACTCGGTCAGCACGTGCAGCGGCTGCCACTGCGGCCGCACCCAGCCGTAGTACTGACAGAAGTCCGGGCCCACCGGCGGCAACGGCACCAGCACATAGGCGATCAGCGCCAGCAGGTACAGCAGGAACCCGAAGGCCAGCGCCACATCCCCGGCGCCGAGGTCGCCGCGCTTGCGGTAGCGCACGGCGACGTAGGGCACGAACAGCACCAGCGCCAGGACGACCGCGGAAATCGCCGCGACCCAGGCTGGTAAGACCCGGACTCCCACCGGTCAGTGCGCGAAGACCGGGCTGATCACGGCCCGTGCCAGGGTGTGGAACACCAGGTTGAAGCTGACCACCGCCGGGGTCGCCGAGGCGTCCACGCCGAGGGTGTCCACATCCAGCGCGTGCACCGCGAACATGTACCGGTGCGGGTGGTCCCCGGCGGGCGGCGCGGCCCCGCCGTAGCCCGCCGAGCCGAAGTCGGTGCGCACGTGGAAGGCGCCGGCGGGCAGCCCGGAGCCGTCGGCCCGGCCCGCGTCGGCGGCCAGCTCGGTGACCGAACCGGGCACGTCCACCACCAGCCAGTGCCAGAACCCGGACGGGGTCGGCGCGTCCGGGTCGAAGCAGGTCACCGCGAAACTCTTGGTCTCGGCGGGGAAATCACGCCAGCTCAGCTGCGGGGAGCGGTTCTCGCCGGAGACGCCCATCCCGTTGAACACCTGCGCGCTGGGCAGCTGCTCGCCGTCGGTCACCTCGGTGGAGGTGACGGTGAACGAGCCGACCTTGGGCAGCAGGCTGTACGGGTCGGGGGCGACGGGACGTTCGAGGCTCATCGGCACTCCAGAAGGGGATGTCGCGGGTCACGGTCACCGCGGCTGCGGTCACCCTATCCACCCCTGTGCTACCCCGTCGCAGGCTAGGATCATCCTGTCGCGACTGGCGTGTTCGGGTGGACTCAACCACCGGGGAGCGGCACGGTTCGGTGCGCGCCGTACGCCTGGGCGCAGCCGGTATTCGTTGCCGTGCCGCGAGGAGGAACCGTTCATGCATCAGCCCGCCCTTCCCCACCTCAGCCACGCCGATCCGGTGCTCGCCGAACTCGTGCAGGCCGAGGCCGGTCGCCAGTTCGAGAAACTCCGCATGATCGCCTCGGAGAACTACGTCTCCGAAGCCGTGCTGGAGGCCACCGGCACCGTGCTGACCAACAAGTACTCCGAGGGCTACGCCGGCCGCCGCTACTACGAGGGCCAGCAGCTCATCGACCCGATCGAGACCATGGCCGTGGACCGGGCCAAGGCGCTCTTCGGCGTGGACCACGCCAATGTGCAGCCCTACTCCGGCTCCCCGGCCAACCTCGCCGTCTACCTGGCCTTCGCCAGCCCCGGTGACACGGTGATGGGCATGGCGCTGCCCTCCGGCGGCCACCTCACGCACGGCTGGAGCGTCTCGGCCACCGGCAAGTGGTTCCGCAGCGTGCAGTACGGCGTGCGCAAGGAGACCGGCGTGGTGGACCTGGACCAGGTGCGTGACCTGGCCCGCGCCGAACGCCCGAAGCTGATCTTCTGCGGGGGCACCGCGATCCCGCGCACCATCGACTTCCCGGCCTTCGCCGAGATCGCCAACGAGGTCGGCGCGATCCTGGTCGCCGACATCGCGCACATCGCCGGCCTGATCGCAGGCGGCGCGCACCCCAGCCCGGTCGGCCACGCCCAGGTCATCACCACCACCACGCACAAGACCCTGCGCGGCCCGCGCGGCGCGATGCTGCTCTCCGACGCCGAACACGCCAAGGCCCTGGACAAGGCGGTCTTCCCCGGCCTGCAGGGCGGTCCGCACAACCACACCACCGCCGCCATCGCGGTCGCCCTCGGCGAGGCATCCGGCCCGGCCTTCCGCGACTACGCGCACGCCGTGGTCGCCAACGCCAAGGCGCTGGCCGCGGCCCTGACCGAGCGTGGGTTCGAGCTGGTCTCCGGCGGCACCGACAACCACCTGATCCTGGCCGACCTGACCGGCAAGGGCATCGGCGGCAAGCCCGCGGCCAAGGCCCTGGACCGGGCGGGCGTGGAGCTGAACTACAACACCGTGCCGTTCGACCCGCGCAAGCCGTTCGACCCCTCCGGCATCCGGCTGGGCACCGCGGGCATCACCACCCGCGGGCTGGGGGTGGCGCAGATGCCGCAGGTCGCGGAGTGGATGGACCGCGCGGTCACCGCGGCGGGCAACGGAGACGAGCAGGCCATCGAGGCGATCGCGGCCGAGGTCGCCGAGCTGATGGCCGGCTACCCGATGCCCGGCTGGGCCCCGCAGGTCTGAGCACTCGAACGAGGCGAGGCCCCCACCAACCACTGGTGGGGGCCTCGCCTCAGATCAGCTCAGTGCCGGTCAGTACTTCTCCGGGGAGCGCATGAACAGTGCGAGCACCAGGTAGAGCAGGAACTGCGGTCCAGGCAGCACGCACGAGATCACGAACGCCAACCGCACCGTGCCGGGCTTCCAGCCGAAGCGCTCGGCGATCCCGCCGGCCACGCCGAAGAACACACTGTTGCGCGACCGGGCCAAGCGTCGCGACCTGATCGGGGCGGACATCGTGAGTACCTCCTGGAGTCGGGCCGCTCGCTGCGGCCGCTTCCCCATTCACTTTCCCCGTTTTCCGGCCGTCGCACCTCGGGGTACACCCCTGATATTCCACTCCGGGTGACCGCGGCCACATCCGCCCAGGTCAGAGCGAGGTGCGCGAGGTCAGCCAGTCCTTGGCCGCGGCCAGCGCCCGCTCCCGCACCGCGGGCGCGGACAGGAACACGTCGTGCACCGCGTCCGGCACCGGCGTCACCGTCACCTCGCCTGCCAGCTTCGGCGCCCACCGGGTGATCTGCTCGACGTCCAGCACGGTGTCCGCGTGCCCGGCCGCCTCCTCCCACGCCTTGCGGTGCAGCAGGCTCTTGTCCGAGCACAGCACCAGCACCGGCGCGCCGACGTCGATCCCGGCGTGCACCTGGGCGTGCCCGCGGCGCACCGCGCGCAGCCAGCCCGCGCGCACCGGGAAGTGCTCGATCGGCTTCCAGGTCAGGTCGTAGTCCCATTCGCCGTGGTGGGCGGCCAGCAGACTGTGCGCGTAGGTCGGCGGCAGCGAGGGCTTGATCACCAGCTTCGGCAGCCAGCGGCCGATCAGCCGGACCAGCGCGGTGCCGATGACCCGGTTGAACCAGCCCTCGGCCAGGTCCAGCCACGGGCTGTTCAGGATCAGCGCGTCCAGCGGCAGGCGGCCCCGGCGGGCCTGCGCCCACAGCGGGGTGATCAGCCCGCCGGTGGAATGCGCCATCACGACCAGCCGCTCGTGCCCGTCGGCGCGGATCAGCTCGGCTGCGGCGTCCAGCTCCTCGAAGTGCTGGGCCAGGTCGGTAACGAAGTTCGGCAGCTGCTCCGGGCGCAAGGACCGGCCGTAGCCGCGTAGATCCAGCGCGTAGAAGTCGTAACCGAGTTCGCTGAAGAACTCGGCGACGTGCGTCTGGAAGAAGTAGTCGCAGAATCCGTGCACGTAGAGCAGCGCGCCCTTGCCCGGCGACTTCGCCGGGTAGTGCACCAAGGTGGCCACCGTGTCCACATTCCGGACCGCGGCCAGCTTGATCGTTCGCGCGGTATAGGGATTCCCCAGCAGGTCCGCTGTCACGATCACAGTCTGCACCACAAACTCCAATGTGGACTGGCCGCCGGTCCACCCCGCTTCCTACTCTTCCTCCATTCAGATTTCGCACCGCCGTGAAGCCCGAAGTGGCCTTCGAGGAGCAGCCGATGACGCGCCAGCGACCATGGATGCCCGAGCGCGACACCCGGCTGATCGGGCGGTCCGCCGAGCTGACGATGGTCCGCGACCTGCTCGCCGACGTACGTGGCGGGCTGCCGCGGGCGGTGCTGGTGACCGGCACCGCGGGCATGGGCAAGTCCAACCTGCTGCGAGCGGTGGCCGAACTGGCCGAGGAAGCCGGGCTGCTGGTGCTCAGCGCGCAGGCCGCGCCGGTGGAACGCGATTTCGCCTTCGGCGTGGTCCGGCAGCTGCTGGAGCCGGTGCTGCTCACCGCGCCTGCGGAGTGCCGGGAGCGGCTGCTGGCCGGACCGGCGGTGCTGGCCGAACGGGTGCTCGGCTGGGAGGGCCTGCCCGGCGCGGCGGAACGCCCGGCGCTGGACACCTACGCCGCCCTGCACGGCCTGTTCCGCTTCACCGCCAACCTGGCCGCGACCGCGCCGCTGGTCATCGCGGTGGACGACGTCGAGTCCACCGACCCGCCCTCGCTGCGCTGGCTGGCCTACCTGCGCAGGCGCCTGCACGGCCTGCCAGTGCTGCTGGCCATGACCAGGGGCGCGGGCCGTGAGGTCGCCGACCCGGTCGCGCTCAACGACCTGACCACCGCCAGCGTGCCGCTCGCGCTGACCGGCCTGGCCGGAGCGGACTGCGCCGACCTGGTCGCCGCCGTCTTCGGCGAGCCGGTCGCGCCCGAGTTCGCCACCGCCTGCGCCGCGGCCACCGGCGGCAACCCGTACCTGCTCGGCGAGCTGGCGCACTCGATGTATGCCGCCGGTATACCGCCGACCGCCGAGTATGCCGCCGGTATACCGGAGTTCAGCGAACGGCACCTGGCCCAGCTCCTGCTGCCCCGGGTGCACGCCCAGCCCGCCGAGGTGACCCGGCTGGCCCGCGCGGTCGCCGTGCTCGGCGCGGCCGAACTGGACCTGGCCGCCGCGGTGGCCGGCCTCAGCCCGGCCGAGGCGGCCGAGGCCGCCCGCGAGCTGACCGGCCTGGGCATCCTCGCCGACGGCAAACCGCTGACCTTCGCGCACGGCCTGGTCGCCGCCGCCCTCGGCGCGGAGGCAGGCCCGGCCGACCGGGAGATCGCGCACGCCAGGGCCGCCGCGCACCTGCACGCCACCGCCGCCCCGGCCGAGCAGATCGCCGCCCACCTGGCCGCCACCCCGCCCGGCGCCCTGGCCGGCGACTGGATCACCGACACCCTGGTCAGGGCCGCCCGCGGCGCCGCCGCCAACGGCGCCCCCGACCTGGCAGTGCGCTGCCTGCGCCGTGCGCTGGCCGAACCCCACCCCACCGCCCAGCGGGACGAACTCCGGCTCGAACTCGCCCTCACCGAACTCCAGATCGACCCGGAACCCGGCATCCGCCGCCTGACCCAGCTCACCGGCGAGGACATCGACCCGGTGCTCGGCGCCAGGGCCGCGCACGCGCTGGCCCAGGAACTCGGCGAGGCCGACCGGCACACCGAGGCCATCGCCCTGCTGGAAGCCGCCGTGCCCAGGGTCGAACCGCACGACCCCGACCTGGCCAGGCAGCTCCGGCTGTCCGTGCTGTGCCTGCAGGTCGACGACTGCCACATCCAGCCCGACCTGCCGCACCGCCTGGCCGGCCTGCGCGGCGCGCCCGGATCCATGCGGGCCAGCCGGTTCGCCGACACCATGCTCGCCTTCCAGGCCGCCATCGGCGGGCCCAGCGCAGCCGAGGCCGACCAGCTGGTGCTGCGTGCCTGGGCCCAGCGCGGCCTCGCCCCGGCCACCGGCCCCGGCGCCGAACTGGCCGAACGCTGGGAGTTCGCCTACCTGATCGCCGCCCTGTTCGTGCTGGAACGCCTGGACCTGGCCGAGGCGCACTGCACCGAACTGCTCACCCAGGCCCGCCGCCTCGGCTACTCGCTGCGCGCCGCCGCCGCACTCGGCCTGCGCGCCCAGGTCCGCTGCCGCCGCGGCGCGCTGGCCGAGGCCGAGACCGACGCCCGCGCCGCGCTGGCCATGCTCGACGAACTGCGCAGCGGCACCCGCAGCTCCACCATCTTCGCCGTCTCCACCCTGGTCGAGATCCTCCTGGAACGCGGCCAGATCCCGGCCGCCGCCGAGCTGCTGCACGCCCGCGGCCTGGCCGACGAACTGCCCACCGGCTGGCGCTACAACTACCTGCTGCTGGTCCGCGGCCTGCTGCGGGCCGCCATGGGCGACCTCAGCGGCGGCCTGGCCGACCTGGAACAATGCGGAAAGCGCTTTCAGGACCGGGGCGTGACCGACCGCGCGGTCCTGGTGTGGCGCTCCTGCGCGGTCCCGCTCTACCTGATCACCGGTCAGCGCGCACGCGCCGAGCAACTCGCGGCCGAGGAGCTGGCACTGGCCCGGCGCTGGGGTGGGGCAGGCCCGCTCGGCGTGGCACTGCGCACCGCCGCGCTGACCGCGCCCGAGGCCGAACGCCTCGACCTGCTCACCGAGTCGGTGCGGCTGCTGGAGACCTCCCCGGCCCGCGCGCAGCTGGCCCGATCACTGGCCGAACTCGCCCTGCACCTGGGTGCGCGCGGCAAGACCACCCAGGCCGGCGCGCTGTTCCGGCGCGCGCTGCGGCTGGCCGAGGACTGCGGCGCGGAGGTGCTGGCCGACGCGGTGCGTGCGCAGGCGGCCGGGCTGACCGAGCAGCGCCGCGGTGGCGAACCGGTCGACGGCGGCGAACTGACCCCGCACGAGCTGCGGATCGCCGAACAGGTGGTCAGTGGCCGGACCAACCGGGAGATCGCGCAGGGTTTCCTGGTCACCTCACGGGCGGTGGAACAGCACCTGACCCGCATCTACCGGAAGCTGGGCATCGCCCGCCGCTCGCAACTGGCCGCCGCCCTGCTGAGCAGGAGCGGCGGCCAGTCGTGGGTTCGGCGCGCGCCAGGTGGCGATTAACCGATCGAGATCAATCCGGCCAGGCCGCGAATCTTGATCTTGATGCCCAGGATGTTGATGCTCAGCGCGAGTCCGATGTTGACCCGTGCGCCGATCTTGATGGAACCGAGGCCAACCCGCACGCCGCCCTTGAGGATCGTGCAGCCGGATCCGACCTTCAACGTGACGATGGCTCCGGTCTTGAGCTTGACCCTGATCCCGGCCTTGAGGACCGCGACCACCTCTGCGTCCTCGTAGTCGTAGTCATCGTGGTCGCCCGCGACGGCCGTGCTCACGGCCGGTGCGGTGGGGGTGGCTGCCATCGCCGGTGCGGCGATGAGGAACAATCCGGCGGACATCGCGGTGGCGGCGGCGATGGCGACGGTTCGTCTGGTGAAGGATCGCATTGTCCTGGCTCCCTCGGTTCCTAGCGTGAGTCCTGATCGGGCTCAACTGCCAGTGAACATTCATCACTAGGGAGATGGCAGGGTGGATGAGGCATTCTCACTATATTCGTCATTACCGACAGGTATGCAAACGGCTGAGAGTGACCGAGGTCCACCAAATCGGTTGACCCCGGTCACTCTCAGCGGTGATTCGGTTGCGATATTTGGGTCAGCGGCCGATCACCAAGCTGGCCAGCAGCGTGCCGGCGATGCTGATGCCCTTGACGTTGACCTTGCCGCCGACGGCCACGGTGCCCTCGATCCTGGTGTTCTTGTCCAGCGTCACGTCCACGGTGGAGCCGGAGGTCAGCTTCAGCTTGAGCTTCTTGGTGGTCGCCGCCAGCACGGTGGCGCCGCTGAAGCTGAACTCGGCGGACTGCGCGGTGGCGGTGCCCGCCGGGGCGGCCGAGGCGATGCCGCCGGTGAGCAGCAGGCCGGCGGACAGGGCGAGGGCGGAGGTGCCTGCGGCCAGAATCCGGGTGACGTTGCGCATTGTTACCACTCCCATTCCTGGTGTTTCACATGAGCTTTGTCTTTGGCTTTGTCGGGTCGCGGTCCGACAAGAGGAATGAGATCAGCACCCGGCAATGAGCGGCAAGACTGATCACCGAAGCGGCAAAGAACCGGAATGGCACTTCGGGATGGGTGTAGTTCGCCGTATCAGGAAAACAAACGAGCACTTCGGGTTTCCGCAGTGAGCTGCGCTGTCCAGCGTCACCGGTTGCGCCGCGTGGTCGATTCGGACTTCCGAACTTCCCGACCCTGAGTTTCCCCTGAGTTGTCCCTGAGACGACGGCGGGCCCGCGTGCGCGTCTGTACGCTCGAATCCAGTACGGCTTATTTCACCGACTAACGGGGGTTGACGATGGCGGACGACGCGGCCCAGGTGCCTGTGGCGACGGGGCGCACCCGGTTCCCACAGATCAGCCCGAGGGCCTACGAACACCCGGCCGACCGGGGCGCCCTGGCCACCGCACGCGCGGTGCCCGGCTTCCCCGCGGTCCTCAAGGCGATCTACGGCGCCATTCCGGAGCGCAGCGAGCGCCTGCTCGCCCTGGCGACCTCGATCAAGGTCTCCGAGACCCAGTATCCGGAGCTGCACCGGCTCCGGGCGGAATGCGCCACCGTGCTCGACCTCGAGCAGGTGCCCGACCTCTTCATCACCCGCGACCCGCACCCGAACAGCTACGCGATGGGGATGGACGAGCCGTTCATCGTCATCACCACCGGGCTGGTCGAGCTGCTCGACGAGGAAGGGCTCCGGTTCGTCCTCGGCCACGAGATGGGCCACATCCTGTCCGGGCACGTCCTGTACTACACGATCCTGCGCCGGCTGATCGGCCTGGCCGCCGGCATGTCCTGGATGCCGGTCGGGTACTGGGGCCTGCGCGCGATCATCCTCGCGCTGCAGGACTGGCACCGCCGCTCCCAGCTCTCCGCCGACCGCGCTGGCCTGCTGTGCGTGCAGGACCCGGCCGTGGCGCTGCGGGTGCACATGATCCTCTCCGGGGTCACCGATCCCTCCAAGATCGACACCGCCGAGTACCTCAAGCAGGCCGCCGACTACGACGGCGTCGAGGACGTGCGCGACAGCGTGCTCAAGCTCATCCACCTGGACGGGCTCACCCATCCGCTGCCCGTGGTGCGCGCCGCCGACCTGCAGCAGTGGGCGGCGAGCGAGCAGTACCGCGACATCCTGGCCGGGGAGTACCCGCGCCGCGAGGACGACAGCACGACCTCGAACTGGAAGGACGACGTCAAGGGCGCGGCCAAGTCCTACAAGGAGGCCATCGTCTCCTCGGCGGACCCACTGGCCAAGGTGCTCAGCGAGGTCGGCAGCCTGGTCTCGGACACCGCGGGCAAGGTGTGGAACTCCTTCACCGGCGGCAACCGCGGCGACAGCGACAGCTCCGGCGGTGGCTCGGACAAGGGCTCCGGCCCATCGGCCAACTGACCGGTTAATCCGGCAAGCCGCGAACCGCCCGCCAGGCCCCAGGCCCGGCGGGCGGTTCGCTGTGTCCCATGGTCGGCCACCCGGCGCGCGGCCGCCCTCAGTCCCCGGTCGCCGAGAAATGCATCAGATCCTTCGGTGAGCGCCAGGTCCCGCCCCAGGTCCAGCCGATCGCACTGAACGCCTGCACCACCGGATCGCCGGAGTGGATCATGCCCGGTTTGCGCTGCCGCCGGTCCACATAGGCCGAGGCCAGCTCCGGCAGCACCAGATCCCCGCGCAGGTACGGGTTGGCGAACGGGTTCACATCCACCGCCAGTCCCTTGGCATGCGCCGACCACCGGGTCTGGCCGCGGGCGGGCCTGCAGACGAAGCCGTTGGTGTTGTTGCCGTCCCCGGTCGGCGCGGCGTCCAGCTCGGGCTTGGCCGTCACCCGCATCTCCTCGATCGGGAACCGCGCCGCGTACAGCCGCTCGAACACCTTGCGCACGTTCTCCGCGACCCCCGCCGCCACGATCAGCTCGCCGGTGTGCGGCCGGTCGTCGAAACCCCAGAAGGACAGCGTCAGATACCGCAACCCGTCCGCGCCGACCGGGCAGGCCGGTTGCCAGGTGCTGCGCGCGAGCACCTCCGCGGGCACCGCTCCCACGGTCGCCGCGAAGTGCCCGTCCCTGGGCGGCGGCAGCCGGTCCGCGGTCGGCAACCGGCGCTGGGCCAGCTCCGGCGGGGTCGGCAGCACCTGCCCGAAACCGTCCGGCCTGCGCGGCAGCGGCCGGGCGCCGACCGTCCACACCGGCGGCGGGGGAGCGGTGCGCGCCTCGCCGCTGGGCTGCGGGCCGCTGGGTGCCGGGCTGCTCGGCGGCGTTGTGCCCGGCTGCTCGAACCGGAAGGTCACCGGCGGCTCCGCGCTGCTCGGCGTCACCGGCGCCACCGCGCCCTGGCAGGCGGTCAGCGTCGCCGCGAGCACGAGTGCCACCACCGGTCCGATCCAGCTTCTGCTCCCCACCCGTTCAGGATGGCACGTTCACCGAATGCACCCGTTCGGCGTAGTAATCAATCGACCGAACGACCGAGTATGCTCTCCCGTGCGTGCGCTGGGTGTCTGACTCGTCGCACTGCGTTCATCTCCCGGCGGTGCGGCCGGGGCCACCCATGGTGAGAGGTAAGCCGATGACGAACACCACACCGCCGCGCAACCGGTGGTGGCTGCTGGCGCCCGCGGCGGCGCTGGTGCTCCTCGGCGGACTGGTCTACTCGGCGCTGAGCCCGGCGGCCGAACCGGCGGCCCAGGCCGAGGACGTCCGGCCGCTCTCGGCCCGGATCGTCGGCGGCACCACCACATCCAGCGAGCACCACCCGTGGGCGGTCTACCTGGTCGGCCGGGCAGGCAACCAGTACTGCGGCGGCACCCTGGTCACCCCGACCAAGGTGCTCACCGCCGCGCACTGCGTGGTCAACCGCGCCCCGGCCGACGTGCGGGTGGTGGCGGGCCGCACCGACACGCAGAGCCGCACCACCGGCGAGGTGCTGGCGGTCAACCGGATCTGGACGCACGAGAAGTTCGAGTCGGTGTTCAACGGCGACGACGTCGGCGTGCTCACCCTGGCCGCGCCGGTCGCCTACCCGACCCTGCCGCTGGCCGAGTTCGGCGACCCGCGCTACCGGCCGGGCACCAAGGCCACCGTGGTCGGCTGGGGCGCCACCCGGGAATCGGGGCCGACCTCGCGCTACCTGGTGCAGGCGCAGGTGCCGGTGCTGCCGGACGCCAAGTGTCAGACGCCCTACCGCACCTACACCCCGGTCAAGATGTTCTGCGCCGGGTACGAGGAGGGCGGCATCGACGCCTGTCAGGGCGATTCGGGTGGTCCGCTGGTCGCCGAGGGGCGGCTGATCGGCATCACGTCCTGGGGCGAGGGCTGCGCGCAGAAGGGCAAGCCGGGCGTCTACACCAAGATCGGCAACTACCTGGACAAGATCAACGCTCAGCTCGGTCAGCGCCGCGCCACCCGCTGAGTTTCAGTTCAGTCCGTTACCAGCGGGTTTCCGATCATTACGGGTTTCCGCAACAACAGATTAACGCCGCCTTCCTGAGCTGGATTCCGCCTGCTCACAGGTGGCCCGGACGGTCACTAACTGTTTAGGCCGAATGGGTCACGACGAAGGAAGGTTGTCGACGCAAACACTCCTCGCGTTGCCTACAGCGCACCCGGCCACCGTGGGCCGGGACCTCGTTCGAGGGCACGAGGAAGGAGTGACCGTTGGCGACCACCCTGCATCGCCTGGTCAAGTTCATCGGGGTCGCGGCAGCCGCCGTGACCCTCGGCCTGGCGCCCGGCGCCATGGCCAGCGCGGCGCCGCCGCCGGAGCCGACCATGGATCCGTTGATCGTCGGCGGCACCGCGGCGACCACCCAGCAGTACCCGTGGACCGTCGCGCTGCTGCTCGACGGCACCCAGTGGTGCGGCGGCACGCTCGCCGCGCCGAACAAGGTCGTCACCGCCGCGCACTGCACGTCCGGCAAGGCCGTCTCGCGCTGGCAGATCGTGGCCGGCCGCACCGACCTGCGCACCAGCGAGGGCCACACGGCCAAGGTGACCAAGGTCTGGCAGCACCCGAACTACCGCAGCGTGACCCAGGGCGACGACGTCGCGGTCATGACGCTGGACCGCAACCTCAACTACACCACCCTGCCGCTGGCCAAGCCCGCGGATTCGGGGCTGTACAAGGCAGGCACCCAGGCCCGCGCGCTTGGCTGGGGCGACACCACCGGCAACGGCGACTACTCCGACACGCTCCGGCAGGTCGTCGTGCCGCTGACCTCCGATCAGACCTGCGCGAGTGCGTACTCGGAGTACAAGAGCGCGTCCATGGTCTGCGCGGGCTTCCCCCAGGGCGGCAAGGACACCTGCCAGGCCGACTCCGGTGGTCCGCTGGTGGTCAACGGAAAGCTGGTCGGCATCACCTCTTGGGGTGAGGGCTGCGCCCAGGCCGGCAAGCCCGGTGTGTACGCCAGAGTGTCCGGCTACTACACCCAGCTCAGCACGCAAATCAGCTCCTAACAGGCACGGAGTGGCTCGCCGCCCGAACGGTCCACATCGAACGGCCGTTGTGTGGCGGGTCGCTCCTC
The DNA here is from genome assembly GCF_052078295.1 of Crossiella sp. CA198. Classification (NCBI taxonomy): domain Bacteria; kingdom Bacillati; phylum Actinomycetota; class Actinomycetes; order Pseudonocardiales; family Pseudonocardiaceae; genus Crossiella; species Crossiella sp. CA198. The sequence goes on along the minus strand of NZ_JBQJIM010000003.1, from coordinate 366,153 downwards.
TGTTGCTCTTGGTATGCGTCTCCCACTCGTTCGAGGGCACGAGAAAAGGAGCCCCACCATGGCGGTAACCCTGCGTCGCCTTGGCCGAATGCTCGGCGTCGTCGCCGCGGTCGCGGCGGTCACGCTGACCTCCGCGGCAGCTGTGAACGCCTCCCCGGCCCCGTCGACCTCCGATGTCGACCCGTTGATCGTCGGCGGCACCCGGGCAGCGATCAGCCAGCACCTGTACACGGTGTACCTGGCCTCCGGCAGCACCGGATCCGGTCAGTTCTGCGGCGGCACCCTGGTCGCGGCCAACAAGGTCGTGACCGCGGCGCACTGCACCAAGGGCCGTTCCCCGGCCAGCACCTTCGTGGTGCACGGCCGAGAGGACAAGCAGAGCACCGCGGGCACCGTCGCCAAGGTCACCAAGATCTGGGTGCACCCCAGCTACACCAGCGCCACCGCTGGTTTCGACGTCTCGGTGCTGACCCTGGACCGCAACATCAGCGGCCCGACCGTGCCGCTGGCCACCCCGTCGGACACCGCGCTCTACGCCGCGGGCCAGAGCGCGCTGATCCTGGGCTGGGGCACCACCAGCTCCGGCGGCTCCGCCTCGCGCTACCTGCTCAAGGCGAACGTGCCGGTGACCTCGGACCAGACCTGCAAGACCGCGTACCCGCAGTACAGCAACACCTCGATGGTGTGCGCGGGCCTGCCCCAGGGCGGCGTGGACACCTGCCAGGGTGACTCCGGCGGCCCGCTGATCGTCGGCGGCAAGCTCATCGGCGCCACCTCCTGGGGCCGCGGCTGCGCGATGGCCAACTACCCCGGCGTCTACGCCCGGATCGCCCCCTACCACGCGGTGCTGACCCAGCAGATCACCTCCTAGCCCTGCGGCGAGGCCACAACTGAATATCCCTGCACCCCGATGGGGCGGTCCGTTCGCGGGCCGCCCCATCGGGCTGTGCCCGGCTTGTCCGGACCCGGTCACTCACGTGGGTTGCCTTCGCCGACTCGACTTGTCCGCCAGGTCGGCCGGGGCTGTCCTGGACACGGGGCGGCGAGCAGACGGGAGCGGACAATGTGGTCTGGCACGCGTACACGGCTCGGCGAATTCCTCCGGCGCGCTCTGTCCCGGCGCGGTCTGTCCCGGCGCGGTCCCGCCCGGCCTGGCTCTTCAGGTCGCCGCGCACCCCTCGGCGTCGCCCTCGCCGCACTCCTGCTCACCCTCGCCGCACCAGCCCCCGCACTGGCCGGGCCACCCGCCCCACCCGGTCCCACCGACTCCCGGGTCGTCGGCGGCATCCGCGCCTCCATCCTCGAGTTCCCGTGGACGGTCGCGATCACCAAGTCCGACGGCGCGCCCCTCTGCGGCGGCACCCTGGTCGCCCCGGCCATGGTCCTCACCGCGGCGCACTGCGCGGTCGGCCGGCAGCCGAAGGATCTCCTGGTCATCGCAGGCCGCGAGGACCTGCTCACCCTGGGCGGCGAGATCCGCGCGCTCACCGGGATCTGGATCCACCCGTTCTACACCGACGTGCGCGCGGGCGACGACGTCGCCGTGCTCCGCCTCGCGCTACCGCTGTCCCAGCCGCCCCTGCCGCTGGCCACCCCGGCGGACACCCTGCTCTACGGTCCCGGCACCTACACCCTCGCGCTCGGCTGGGGCCGCACCGCCGAGGGCGGTTTCCCGTCCCGCTATCTGCTCAAGGCCGCACTGCCGATCGTCGGCGACCCGCTCTGCCAGGCGGTGCTGGCCGGGTTCGAGGCGAGTTCGATGGTGTGCGCCGGGTACGCCAACGGCGGCGTGGACACCTGTCAGGGCGACTCGGGCGGTCCACTGATCGCCGGCGGCAAACTGGTCGGCGTGACCTCCTGGGGCATCGGCTGCGCGCGGCCGTACCAGCCAGGGGTGTACGTGCGGGTCAGCACGTACCAGCCGCTGCTGGACCTGGTGCTCAGGTCCTAGCAGCGGCCGGCGGTCGTGCTCAGTCGTCCAGCGCCTCACGTGCCTGGAGAACCGCGTTCAGCACCCAGCTCACGAAGGCCACGATGATCGCGCCGAAGAACGCGGGCCAGAACCCGGTCACCTGGAACGGCAGGTCCAGCTTGTCCGCCAGCCAGCCGGTCAGCATGAACAGCAGGCCGTTGACCACCAGGCCGATCAGCCCGAGGGTCAACAGGTAGAACACGCAGCCGACAAGCTTCACCACCGGCTTGATGACCGCGTTGACCAGACCGAAGACCAGGCCGACCAGCAACAGGGTGCCGATCTTCTCACCGACCGAGACCGGACCTGGTCCGATGTCGATGCCGGGCAACGCGGTGGACACCCACAGCGCCACGGCGGTGATGACTACCTGGAGGATAAAGAACACGGGCGGCTCCCTGGGTCGGACGGCGGCGGGCCGTGCGGCTCAGCTGCCGAGCACCAGCCCGACCGACATGCTCAAGAAGGCTACCGCGCAGAAGGCGTCCAGTCCGTTCAGCACCACCGGTCGCGCGAGCCGTTCCTGCAACCGGCTCGCCGCCAGCACGATCGCCAGCTCCCAGCCGAAGGCCAGCACCATGAACACCGCGGCGAGCACGCCGAGCTGGAGCACCGGGTTGCCCGCGGCGCCGATGAACTGCGGCAGGAAGGCCAGACAGAACAGCAGCATCTTCGGGTTGGTGATGTTGCACAGGAACCCGCGCAGGAACGGCCCGTTGCCCGGCCGCTCGTCCGCCCGCTCACCCGCGGTCGCGGTGCGCAGTTCGCCGCGGGCCAGCCACAGCCCGCGCGCGATGGAGAAGGCCAGGTAGCCGAGGTAGGCCGCGCCCAGCCAGCGCAGCGCGGTGAGCACGCCCGGCGAGTGGCTGATCAGCAGGCCGAGCCCGGAGACCACCAGCGCGACGTGCACCAGCGCGGCGGAGTGGATGCCGGCCAGGGCGAGCAGTCCGGGGCGGGTGCCCTGCCGCAGCGAGGTGCGCAGCAACAGGAACGCGTCCACCCCCGGCGTCAGCACCACGACGGCACAGGCGATCAGGAACGCGGGCAGTTGGGTCAGGTCCAGAGACATGTCGCCTCCCTCGCGGCAGCAGGACGAACCATGGGTTCAGGGTGGGGTCAACGGGCAATCTTTCGCCTTGATGGGATATCAACAGGAAGACTTGCGGTCCTTGACGCGGAAACTACGTGTGTTCCCTCACCCCGGCCGATCTTGGGAACTTTCCGCGAGGTGATAGGAACGGCAGGTGAGCACCCTGTACCGAGCCACCGGTGACCAGCTGGACGCGAGCACCCTCTACGCCCTGCTGCGCCTGCGCGTGGACGTCTTCGTCGTCGAACAGGAAAGCCCCTACCCGGACCTGGACGGCCGTGACCTGGACCCGGTCACCCGGCACCTGTGGTTCGCCGAGGCCGACGGCACGCCACTGTCCTACCTGCGCCTGCTGGTGGAGCCCGACGGCGGGACCGTCCGGGTCGGCCGCGTGGTCACCAGGGCGGACGTCCGCGGCAAGGGCCTGTCCCGCGAGCTGATGCGCGAGGCGCTGACCGACATCGGCGAGGCCCCGTCCGTGCTGGACGCGCAGACCACGGTGACCCGCTTCTACGCGGGCTTCGGCTACCGGATCACCGGCCCGGAGTTCCTCGACGGCGGCGTCGCGCACGTCCAGATGTCCCGCCCCTGACCACGAGAACGGCGTCCTGACCACCCCCTCGATGGTCAGGACGCCGTTCGTCTTGTCTGCCAGAACTACAGCCCGCGGGCGACAAAACCGCCGGTGGACGGCGCGAAGAAGGGCGTGAAGCCCTGGCAGTCCAGCACCGGATCAGACCCGGGCACTCCCCACAGCCAGCCGATCCGGTCCCCGCGCGCACCGTCGTAGACGGAGAAGGACACCTTGAGCCCGACGTGCGCGGGATCCGCGCTCGCCTCCACCACCCCGGTGGCCATGCCCACCCGCCCGCCGACCACCAGGCAGGTGATGCGACCGCTGAAGTCGGCGACCAGGCCGCCGTCCGGCTTGTGGTGGGTCACGTGGAACTTCCCGCTCGCGGTGTCCGGCGTGGCCCCAGGCTCGACCCGGGCCGCGACGGAGAACATCAGCGGATCGCCGAGGAACTCGGGGTCCTTGCTGGTGCCGCGCACCGTGCCCGCGAGCAGGTGTCCGCGATCCCGCTCCGCCGCGACCGCCAGCCCGGAACCCTCGGCAGCCGACTGGTCAGCACCGCCGCCCGCCGCCACCACGGCCTTGTCAGCACCGCCGCCCGCCGACACCGCCGCCTGGTCAGCACCCCCGGCAGCCGACCTGCCGACCGCGTCCGCGCCGGGCACCGGCCCACGCACTGACAGATCCCCATCGCTGAGCCGCAACACCGGCGCCGTGCCCTGCAGCGGACTCACGGGCTGCCCGAAGAACCCCCACACCCAGCCGATCCGGTCCCCGCGCCGCCCCTCGTCCTGCACGGTCAGCGACACCGGTTTGCCCACGAACTCCAGCTGCGGCGCCCCAGGGTGCTCGGCCCAGGTGATCTTCCCGTTCAACACCCCGACCTGACCGACCGCGTGCAAGCCGGTCACCTCGCCGGAGAACCGGGCCAGCAGCGAACCGTCCGGCTTGTGGTGGGTGACCTTGAACGTCCCGCTTGGCTTCATCGGGTCGGTGGCACTGGCCTGGATCTCGAACCGCACCGGATCACCGGCCATCGGACCGAACTCGGGTCCGAGCTGCCCGCCGGCCGACCCGCGCACACTCATCGGCGCCTCGGCCGCGAACGCGGGCGCCGCGACTCCACTGACAACTGCCGTGACGGCCAGTCCGGCCACCAGGAATCTGCGTGCTGTCCTTGTCATGCCCCGAGACTCGCGGCCCGGCCGCGTCCCCGGGTCCCGCCGCGGCGTGATGGTGCTCCCCCGCCCGAGGGAGCACCATCAGCCCGGATCTCCGGGGCCGATTCCGGGTCGGCCCCGAGACCCTGGTCCGTTGCCGCTGGTCAGCCGCCGTTGCTGGGCTGGTAGGCGGGCTGGTGGTGACTGCGCGCGGTGCTGGCGGTGATCCGGGAGACCGCGTCGACCATCTTGCGGCCCAGCGCGACCCTGGCCCGCAGCGCCGGGTGGGTGGTGCTGAAGTCGTTCAGGTTGGCCGCCGCGTCGCCGCGGAACTCGCCCGAGGCGAACAGCGAGTAGGTAACCATCGGTTTACCCGCGGTGTCGAAGACGATGCCCGCCTCGTTGCGCCCGTCGTTGAACCAGCCGGCCTTGGTCGCCACCCGGCCGCGTTCGGCGGAGTTCAGCTCCAGCCGGATGCCGTCGGTGAAGGCGGACATCGAGCGCAGCAGGGTCAGCACGTACTCGGTCGAGGCGGCGGAGATCAGCGTGCCGTCGACCAGCCTGCGCAGCAGCGTGTGCGTCTCGCGCGGAGTGGTCTTGCCCAGGAAGAACCGGTTCGGGTTGGCCACCGGCTTCACCTGGGTGTGCGTGAAGCCCTTGGCGCGCAGGATCTCGTTCAGCTCGGCCGCCGGGCACACCAGCCCGCACAGCCGGACCGCGGTGTTGTCGGAGACGGTGAGCAGGTTGGCCATGGCGTGGCCCAGGGTCACCGAACTCGGGTAGGCGCCGTCGAAGCCGAAGATGCCGTCGCCGTCCTTGCTGACGATCGCGCTGGTGACCTCCACCCGCTGGTCCAGCGTCAACAGCCCGCGGTCGATCTTGTCCAGCACCGCCGCGGCGACCGCGATCTTGTTGACGCTGTAGGCCTCGACCACCCGGTCAGCCTCGGCCTCCACCGCCGGGACCGGGGTGCCGTCGGGGTCGGTGACGCTGATGAACGAGGACCAGGTGCCGCCCGCCCGCAGCGACTCCCGCCGGTACACCCGCTCGATCCGCCTGCGCGCGTGCGCCGCGGAAGTGGGAATGACGCTCTCGTCGTCGACTGGCTCGTTCTGCGCCGCCGCGATCGTGGTGGAACCCAGCATGGCGCCCGCCGCTGCCACAGTCCCCAGACCGAGCGCGCGCCTCCGGTTGATGGTCATGCGCGGCAGCCTAGGGCCATTCGAGTGACAAGCAAGGAAAACATCAGTCCTGTGCCGGACTCAGCCCTCGCGGACACGCCGGACGGAGCAGCGCGGGCGGCTGTTCGCCTCCCGGCGCTTGCGGCAAGTGTCGTCAGCGGCCCGCCGCACCGGCCCGCATGCGGAGCGTGCTGCCGGCAGCGGTCCCGCCGCCGCGGTTGCCACCACGCCTGCCGTTCCTGTCCTCAGCGCTCCCGCCGCGCGGCGGCCGGGGCGTTGCGCGTGATGATCTCCACCGCCCGGTCGAGGTCCGCCGCGGACAGATCAGCCCGCGCGGTCAACCGCAGTCGCGACACCTGATCCGGCACCGACGGCGGCCGGAAACAGCCGACCGCGACCCCGTCCGCCCGGCACCGGCCCGCCCACTCCACCGCCTCGGCCGGCGAGGGCGCGCGCACCGACACCACCGCCGCGGTCGGCGAACTCACCGCGAACCCGGCAGCCGCGAACCGCCCGGCCAGCTCCCGCGCCACCCCCCGCGCCCGCCCGGCCAGCTCAGGCTCGGCCCGCAGCACCCGCAACGCCGCCAGCGCCCCGCCCGCGCAGGCCGGGGCCAGCCCGGTGTCGAAGATGAACCCGCGCGCGGTGTCCACCAGGTGCGCGATCACCCGTCGCGGCCCGAGCACCGCCCCGCCCTGACTGCCCAGCGATTTGGACAGCGTGGTGGTCACCACGACATCCGCCGCCCCGGCCAGCCCCGCCGCGTGCACCCCGCCGCGCCCGCCGTCGCCGAGCACGCCGAGCCCGTGCGCGTCGTCCACGATCAGCGCCGCGCCATGCGCCCGGCAGGCGGCGGCCAGCTCGGGCAGCGGCGCGAGATCGCCGTCCACCGAGAACACCGAATCGGTCACCACCAGGGCGCGCTTCTTCACGCGTTCGGACAGCAGCGTGGTCACCGTGGCCGGATCGCGATGCCCGGCGCCGGTCACCTCGGCGCGGGACAACCGGCAGCCGTCGATCAGCGAGGCGTGGTTGTGCGCGTCGGTGACGATCAGCGTGCCCGGCCCGGACAACGCGGTGAGCGCGCCCAGGTTGGCCAGGAACCCGGAGGAGAAGATCAGCGCCGCCTCCGTGCCGCAGTGCTCGGCCAGCTCCCGTTCCAGCTCCGCGTGCAACTCGGTCGACCCGGTGACCAGCCGCGATCCGGTCGCTCCCGCGCCCCAGCGCCGCGCCGCGGCCGCCGCGGCCTCGGTCACCCGCGGATCGCGGGTGAGGCCGAGGTAGTCGTTGGAGGCCAGGTCCAGCGCGGCGGCGTCGGCGGCGCGCGGCCGCAGCGAGCGGGTCAGGCCCGCCCGGGCCCGGGCCCGGGAGCGGGTGTCCAGCCAGGCGAAGACGTCCGGGGTGGTCGAGGTCACCGCCGGAGTGTCGCATTGGCCGGGCTACCGTTTTGGACGTGTGGGCGACGACGGGTTCTCTAGATGAGCTGGACCTATTCGGTCCGCGGTTCGTCGGCGACCCGTGGCCGAGCTTCGCCGAACTCCGCGAACGCGCGCCCGTGCACCACGACGAGCGCACCGGCCTGTGGCTGGTCAGCAGGCACGCCGACGTCCGCGCGGTGCTGGCCGACCCGGACGGGTTCGTCCCGGACAACGCGCTCACCGCGATCACCCCGATCCCGCCGCCGCAGCTGCGCGTGCTGGCCAGGGCCCGCTTCTCGCTGCCGCCGACCCTGGCCAACAACGGCACCGACAGCCACACCGGCCTGCGCCGCCTGGTCGCCTCCTACTTCACCCCCGGGCGGGTCCGCGACGCCGAACCCCGCATCCGCTCCCTCGCCAACGACTACCTCGACCGCCTCCCCGTGGCCGGCCCGTTCGACCTGGTCAGCGGCCTGGCCGCGGAGCTGCCCTGCCGGGTGCTGCTCGAACTGCTCGGCCTCACCGAGGTGGACCTGCCGGTGCTCAAGGCATGGAGCGCGGCCTCCCTCGAACTGTTCTGGGGTCGCCCCGACCCGGACCGGCACCAGGCCCTGGCCGAGGCGGCGGGGGAGTTCCACCAGTGGCTGGCCGCCCGCATCCGCGCCGCCACCCCCGGCAGCCCGGACCTGTTCGGCCAGCTCGCAGCGCACCGCGCGCCCGGCGACCGCCCGCTGCGCGTCGCCGAGGCCGTCGGCGTCTGCTATTTCCTGCTCATCGCCGGTCAGGAGACCACCAGCCAGCTGCTCAGCACGCTGCTGCACCGCCTCATCCCGCGCGCCGACCTGTGGCCCCGGTTGGCCGCCGGCGAGCCCGGCCTGGCCGCGGCCTGTGTGGAGGAGGTGCTGCGCCACGAACCGCCGGTGAACACCTGGCGCCGCGTCGCCGCCCGCCCGGTCACCCTGTCCGGGGTCCAGGTGCCGCGCGGCGCGCACCTGCTGCTCCTGCTCGCGGGCTCCGGCGCGGACCCGGACGTCTTCCCCGACCCCGAGCAGTTCTGCCCGGCCCGCCCCGAGGTCCGCAGGCACCTGGCCTTCGGCCACGGCCGCCACTTCTGCCTCGGCGCGGGACTGGCCAGGGCGGAGGCGAGCGTGGTGCTCACCGAGGTCGCCCGCCGCCTGCCCCGCCTGGAACTCCTAGAGGCCGAACCGCCCATGCTCGGCCTGCTCTCCTTCCGCGCCCCGCTGCGCGTGCTCGCCCGCCGCGCCTGACCACGCGGCTGCCCATCCCCGCGCATAACCAGACGGTTACTCCGCTGGTCTGATCGCTAGAATGCGGACCGCCAGTCCGGTTACCGCAAGGAGTAGTTCCGTGGCCGAGCGCGCCGACGCCGCCCGCAACCGCCAGGCGATCCTCGCCGCGGCCGAACGGCTGATCATCGAGCGCGGCCCGGACGCGGTCACCATGGACGAGATCGCGCTGGCGGCCGGGGTCGGCAAGGGCACGTTGTTCCGCCGCTTCGGCGACCGCCGCGGACTCATCCACGAACTCCTCGACCAGTACCGGGACGAGGTAACCAACCAGGTGGATACGGCCTGCGCCGCCGCCGCGGCGGATCCGGTGCACCGGCTGCTCGCCTGCCTCGGCGTCCTCTTCGACGAGAGCAGGCGACTCCGCCCGCTGATCGCCGCCCTGGAAGCTCAGTCCGCCCCCGGCGCCTGCTGCCGCCCCGGCGGCGGCTGGCACAGCCTGCTCGCCGAGCGGATCACCCAGGCCAGCCCGGCGCGCGCGGGCTCAGCGGACTTCCTCGCGCACGCGCTGCTCGCCGGGATGCGCGCCGAGCTGGTGCGGCATGTCACCGAGGACCTGGGCACGCCGATCGAGCAGGTGCGCGCCGAGTTGCTCGCGCTGGCCAGGGCAAGCGTGATCAGCGAGACGGTCGCGACCACCTGATCGTGTGCGACGATGCGAACTGCTTTGTCAGCGAGGGGTGAGCGAGGAACCCGGTGCGAGTCCGGGACGGTCCCGCCACTGTGACCGGAGTCCGCCTCCGGGAGTCAGGAGACTCGGCCCCTCGATCCTCCGGACCCGGGCGTGGACACCCGAGGAAGGACCGCGCGCATGACCGTCGGCTACCCGTTCTCCGCAGTGGTCGGACACCCCGATCTCCGGCTCGCCCTGCTGCTCAACGCGGTGCACCCGGGCATCGGCGGGGTGCTGGTCCGCGGCGAGAAGGGCACCGCCAAGTCGACCATCGTGCGTGGCCTGGCCGCGCTGCTGCCCGCGGTCGCCGTGGTCGAGCACTGCCGCTTCGCCTGCGACCCGGCCCGCCCCGACCCGACCTGCCCGGACGCCCCGCACGACGGCGCGGCCACCAGCCGCCCGGCCCGGCTGGTCGAACTCCCGGTCGGCGCCACCGAGGACCGCCTGGTCGGCTCGCTCGACCTGGAACGCGCGCTCACCGAGGGCGTGCGCGCCTACCAGCCCGGCCTGCTCGCCGGCGCGCATCGCGGCGTGCTGTACGTGGACGAGGTCAACCTGCTGCACGACCACCTGGTCGACCTGCTGCTGGACGCCGCCGCCATGGGTCGCGCGCACGTCGAGCGCGAGGGCGTGTCCATCTCGCACGCGGCGAGCTTCCTGCTGGTCGGCACGATGAACCCGGAGGAGGGCGAACTGCGGCCGCAGCTGCTCGACCGGTTCGGCCTGACCGTCACCGTGCTCGCCGCCCGCGACACCGACACCCGCACCGAGGTCGTCCGCCGCCGCCTGGCCTACGAGGCCGACCCGGCGGGCTTCGCCGCCCGCTGGACCCCGGACGATGCGGACCTGGCCGCGCGCATCGCCACCGCCCGCGCCGCCCTGGCCGCGGTGACGCTGCCCGATGTCGAACTGCGCCGGATCGCCGCGCTGTGCGCCGCCTTCGAGGTCGACGGCATGCGCGCCGACCTGGTGGTGGCCCGCACCGCGCTCGCGCACGCCGCCTGGCGCGGCGCCGCGGCGGTGGACGCGAGCGATGTCGAGGTCGCCGCCCGGCTCGCGCTGCCGCACCGCAAGCGCCGCGACCCCTTCGACGAGCCCGGCCTGGAGGAAGAGCAGCTCCAGCAGGCCCTCTCCGCCGCCGCCGACGAGGCCGAACCACCGAGGCCAGAGCCCGAGGACGATCCGGACGGCCCCGGCGGCGGCCAGGACCACGGCGAGAACTCCGCCCCGCCGCAGGGCGAGCAACAGTCCACTTCGGACGGTGAGCGGTCCGGGCCGGACACATCGCGGCCGAGCGGCTCCGGTGGCGGCGAACAAGCCCCCGCCACCCCCGCACCCGCCTTCCGCGCCCGGCTGCTCCAGGTCCCCGGCCTGGGCGAAGGCGCACCTGGACGACGTTCCCGGTCCCGCTCGGAGTTCGGCCGGGTGGTCCGCGCGTCCACAGTGGACGGGCACGGACTGCACCTGTCGGCCACCGTCGCCGCCGCCGCCCCGCACCAGTCCACCCGCGGCCGCACCGGCCCCGGCCTGCTGCTGCGCGGTGAGGACGTGCGGCGTGCGGTCCGCGAAGGCAAGGAGGGCAACCTGGTGCTCTTCGCGGTGGACGCCTCCGGCTCGATGGCCGCCCGCAAGCGCATGTCCGCGGTCAGCGGCGCGGTGCTGTCCCTGCTGCGCGACGCCTACCAGCGGCGGGACAAGGTCGGCCTGGTCACCTTCCGCGGCAACAGCGCCGAGCTGACCCTGCCGCCGACCTCCTCGGTGGACGCGGCCGCCGCCCGGCTCAAGCGCCTGCGCACCGGCGGCCGCACCCCCCTCGCGGACGGCCTGCTGCGCGCCCGCAAAACCCTGGCCGCCGAACGCCTACGCGATCCACGTCGCCGCCCGCTGCTGGTCGTGGTCACCGACGGCCGCGCCACCGTCGGCGTGCACGGCGACCCGGTCCGCGACGCCCTGCGCGCCGCCGCCCTGCTCGCCGCCGACGGCGTGGCCGCGATCGTGGTGGACTGCGAACACGGCCTGGTCCGACTCGGCCTGGCCGCCCGGCTCGCCCTCGCTCTCGGCGCGAACTGCCTGACCCTGGACGAGTTGTCAGCCGACCGGGTGGCCGGCGTCGTGCGCGCCGCCCGCGCGGCCTGAGCCGGAAGGACATCCGATGCCGCAAGGACAACCGACCAGTGTGCCCGCCGACGGGATGACCACCCGGCAGCGCCGCAACCGGCCGCTGCTGGTGGTGCACACCGGCGAGATGAAGGGCAAGTCCACCGCAGCCTTCGGCATGGCGCTGCGCGGCTGGAACCAGGGCTGGTCCATCGGCGTGTTCCAGTTCGTCAAATCCGCCAAGTGGAAGGTCGGCGAGGAGGAGGCGTTCCGCGCGCTCGGCAGGCTGCACGAACAGACCGGCGAGGGCGGCGAGGTCGAGTGGCACAAGATGGGCGAGGGCTGGTCCTGGAGCCGGAAGAAGGGCACCGAGACCGACCACGCCGAGGCCGCCCGCGAGGGCTGGCGGGAGATCGCCCGCCGCCTCGGCGAAGCCCGGCACGGCATGTACGTGCTGGACGAGTTCACCTACCCGATGCACTGGGGCTGGATCGACGTCGAGGAGGTCGTGGCCACCCTGCGCGACCGCCCCGGCCACCAGCACGTGATCATCACCGGCCGCTACGCCCCGCCCGCGCTACTGGAAGCCGCGGACCTGGTGGCCGAGCTGACCAAGGTCAAGCACCCGATGGACGCCGGGCAGAAGGGTCAGCGGGGGATCGAGTGGTAGCCAGACTGGTCATCGCCGCCCCCGGCTCCGGCGCGGGCAAGACCACGGTCGCCACCGGCCTGATGGCCGCGCTGCGCCGCCGCGGCCTGCGGGTCGCGCCCGGCAAGGTCGGCCCCGACTACATCGACCCCGGCTACCACGCACTGGCCACCGGCCGCCCCGGCCGCAACCTGGACCCGGTGCTCTGTGGCGAGGACCGGGTGCGTCCGCTGTTCGCCCACGGCGCGCGCGATGCCGACATCGCGATCATCGAGGGCGTGATGGGCCTGTTCGACGGCCGCCTGGGCACGCCGGGCCACGGCTCCACCGCGCATGTGGCCACCCTGCTGGACGCGCCGGTCGCGCTGGTCGTGGACGCCCGTGGCCAGAGCCGTAGCCTGGCCGCGCTGCTGCACGGTTTCCGCAGTTACGACCCGGCCGTGCGGATCGCCGGGGTGCTGCTCAACAAGGTCGGCTCCGACCGGCACACCCAGGTGCTCACCGAGGCCTGCGCCGAGGTCGGCCTGGACGTGCTCGGCAGCCTGCCGCGGGATCCGGCCTTCGAGCTGCCCTCCCGGCACCTCGGCCTGGTCACCGCGGCCGAACACGGGCGCGCGGCCACCGAGGTGGTGGACGCGCTCGCGGACAAGGTCGCCGGCGCGGTCGACCTGGACGCGGTGCTCCGCCTCGCCCGCTCCGCCCCACCCCTGCCCCCGGTGACCTGGGAGCACGGCCTGGAACCCGGCCCGAGCCGCCCGGTCATCGCCATCGCCGGCGGCTCCGCGTTCACCTTCGGCTACACCGAGCACGCCGAACTGCTCACTGCCGCGGGCGCCCAGGTCGAGGTGTTCGACCCGCTCCGCGACGAGGCGCTGCCCACCGGCGCCACCGGACTCGTGCTGCCCGGCGGCTTCCCGGAACAGCACGCCGAGGAACTCTCCGCCAACGCCCCGCTGCGTGCCGCGGTCGCCGCCCTGGCCACCGCTGGCGGGCCCGTGCACGCCGAATGCGGTGGCCTGCTCTACCTGGCCCGCGAACTCGACGGCCGCCCGATGTGCGGGGTGCTGCCCGCCACCGCCCGGATGACCCCGCGACTGACCCTCGGCTACCGGGACGCGGTCGCGATCGGCGATTCGGTGCTGCAGCAGGCCGGAACGCGCCGCACCGCGCACGAGTTCCACCGCACCGAACTGATCCCCGCATCGGGTGCCGCCGCGGCCTGGGCCTGGCGAGCGGACGAGGGCCCACGCGCCGAGGGTTTTGTGCTCGGCGGCGTGCACGCGTCCTATCTGCACACCCACCCGGCCGAGGACCCCGGCTCGATCGCCCGTTTCGTCAGCCGCGCCGCCACGTTCGCAACCCGCCAACCCTGAACGCCGGATCGAGGGTCTGGACTCCAGTCCATTCGCGCACAGCTATCGATTGCCCGACACACACAGTCACCACTGTCCTAGGTGGACCGTCACAGGTCCGGCGATTCGGCGCAGCGGCGGCTACGTGACGTGGCGATCTTGGTCTAGCGGGTACCGGGCTGCACGGGCCGGGGATCGCAGGCGGTAACGTCGTCGCCTACTCGCCGGACGCTCGGAGCACACCGACTCGCGACACCGGCGCCAAGTCCGAAGTGGACAGAGAAGTCCTTCCGCCTGCCGCGGGAGAGGGGAACTGCTGTGAGTGGTCGGATCTCGTTCATCGGCGCGGGGCCCGGTGCCGCCGACCTGATCACGCTGCGGGGCGCGCGGCGGATCGCCGAAGCGGACATCGTGGTGTGGTCGCCCGCGGTCGTCGACGCCGGCTGCGTGCGCGAACACGCCGCCGCCGAGGCCGAGCTGATCGACTGCTCCCGGGTGAGCCACGAACAGGTCCTCGACGTCTACCGCCGGGCCGCGGTGAAGAAGTTGTCCGTGGTGCGCCTGCACTCCGGCGACGCCACGCTCTGGGGCGCGGTGCAGGAGCAGTACGACGCCGCGCAGAAGATCGGCCTGGAGGTCGAGATCGTCCCCGGTGTCTCGGTGCTGTCCGCCGCCGCGGCCGCCGCGGGCCGTGAACTCGGCCCGGTCTCGGCCGCCGCGCCGGTCGTGCTGACCAGGCCCGAGGGCGACACCGGCGCGCTGCCCGACGGCGCGAAGCTGCGCGAACTGGCCGCGCACGGCGGCACCATGGCGGTCGCGTTGTCCGCGGCCCGCACCGAACAGCTCGTCGAGGAGCTGCGCGCGGGCGGGTACGCCGAGGACACCCCGGTCGTGGTGGCGTACAAGACGAGCTGGCCGGACGAGCTGCTCGTGCAGACCACGCTCGGCGAACTGCTGGGCACGGTCAAGGAGCACAAGCTCTGGCGGCAGACGCTGTTCCTGATCGGCCAGGTGCTGCGCGCCGGTGGTCAGCGGTCCCGGCTGTACCAGCCCGGCACCCGCCCGGCGAACTACCGTCGCAGCGACTTCACCGCCCGCCGCGCCGAACGCCTGGCCGCCGGACAGCCACCCGAAGCCGTGGTCGAGGCCGAAGCCCCCGCCACCCCGAACACCTGGTGGTCCGGCCGCGACCAGCTCGAGTCCACCCGGTCCTCCCGGGCAGGCGCGCGCTACCGCACCGGCGCGTCCAAGCGCGCCGCCGCCGCGGCCGCCACCCGATCCGGTCAGGTCACCCTGGCCCTGCACGACGAGCAGAACCGCGCCGCCAAGCCCGGTGCTTCCAGGTCCGGCGCGGGAACGCCCGGCGCGGCCACGAACGGCGTGGGCCTGAACGGCGTGGGCTCGAACGGCTCGGCCACGAACGGCGTGAGCCCGAACGGCGCGGCCACGAACGGTTCAGCCACGAACGGCGTGAGCCCGAACGGTTCGGCCACGAACGGCGCGGCCACGGCCGCCGCGAGCGCGCACGCCGCGCACCCGACCGGTGCGGGCCAGACCGGGGCCGGCTTCACCGGCGCGCCCGCCTCCACCGCGAAAACCACTGCGGCACAGCAGGTTCCGGTCCACCACGGCACCGCCCCCGCGATCCAGCGACCCCAGGCCGACAACCCGGCCGGGACCCCGCGGATCGAGACGGTCAAGGTCGCGGTCGAGGTCGAAGCCCCCAAGACCGAATCGCGGGCGGCCACTCCGGCCCAGCCCGCGGTGAAGGCGCCGACGGCGGGCAAATCCGCCGCAGGCAAGAGCAAGGCGAAGTCCACCGCCGCCCGGCGGACCAAACGGACTCCGCGGAGCAGCTGACCCGATGACGGCGGACGAGGACTTAGCGGCACGCACGGCGTTGTCGCCGCGCGCCCGCCGCCACTCGGGTACTTCAACGGTTCATCGGCGAGCCGCGCCAGCGGATCCGGCCCGGCGTTGCCATGATCGACTTCAGGTCGGCCGGTGGTGGCCGTAACCGAGGCGGAGTGGGTGGCGACATGACGGTCACTGTGGTCGGCGTCGACGGCGGTCCCCTGGTCCCCGACGCGCAGAAGGCCCTTGCCGACGCGCGGCTGGTCATCGGCAGGCGTCGGCTGCTGGAACTCCACGCGCCCGAAGGGGCGCGCCGGATCGAACTCGGTCCGCTCGGGCCCGCGCTGACCGCGCTCGGCTCGCTCACCGACGAGGACGGCCCCGCCGTGGTGCTCGACCACGGCGACCCCGGGTATTTCGGGATCCTGCGGGAGATCCGGGCCCGCAACATCCGCGCCCAGGTGGTGCCGGCGCTCTCCACCGTGCAGCGCCTGCTCGCCCGCATCGGCCGTTCCAGCGACGACGTCACCGTGGTCAACGCCCAGGGCCGCGAGCTGCGCAAGGCGCTCAATGTCTGCCGCGCCCGCCCCGCGGTCGCGGTGTTCACCGAGGGCGTGGCCGGTCCGGCCGAGATCGGCGCCGGCCTGCTGGGCTGGCGCCGCACGCTGATCGTGGCCGAGGACCTGGGCGGCCCGGACGAGAACGTGTCCTCGATCTCCCCGGCCAAAGCCGCGAAACGGCGGTGGAAGGACCCGAACCTGGTGCTGTGCCTCACCGATCCCGGCCTGGTGCCGGAGCCGGGCTGGTACCTCGGCGGCGAGCCGGTGCCCGCGGTCGGCGGCTGGGCCCTGCCCGAGGAGGCCTTCGCCCACCGCGACGGCATGGTCGCCTCCGCCGAGGTCCGCGCCCTCGCCTTGGCCCGGCTCGCGCCGCGGCCCGGGATGCTGGTGTGGGATGTCGGCGCGGGTTCGGGTGCGCTGGGTGTCGAATGTGGACGGTTGGGCGCCGCGGTGATCGCGGTGGAGCGCAATCCGGTGCACACCATGCGGATCGTGGCCAACGCGGTCAACCACGGCGTGGACGTCCGGACGGTCGAGGGTGAGGCCCCCGCGGTGCTCTCCGGCCTGCCCACCCCGGACGCGGTCTACGTCGGCGGCGGCGGCCCCAAGGTCGTCGAAGCCTGCGCGGCGGTCGGCGCGGAACGCGTGGTCGTCGGCCTCAACGCGCTGGACGAGGTCGCCGCCTGCCGCAACGCGCTGCGCGGCGGCGGTTACCAGGTCGACGGTTGTCAGCTCAGTGCCGCCCGGCTGGGCACGCTGGCGGACGGATCGAGCACCCTCACCGCGGTCAACCCGACGACCCTGCTGTTCGGCCGCCGCGAGGACGCCGGATAGCGTTGCCCTGTGATCGGGCTGTTCGCGGCGAGCGCCGCCGGAAGGCAAGCCGCCGCCGAACTCGCGGGCCGCCTCGGCCCCGCCGCCGTGCTCGCCGACGGCCCGATCCGCCCCGCGCTGGAACGCCTGTGGCCCCAGTTGGACGCCGCGGTGTTCCTGCTCGCCACCGACTCCACCATCCGCCTGCTCGCCCCACTGCTGCGCGAACGCCACAACGATCCGGCCGTGGTCTGCGTCGACGAGGCGGAACGATTCGCCGTCGCCCTCATCGACGGCCCGGCGGGCAACGCCCGCGACCTGGCCGAGCAGGTCGCCGAGATCCTCGGCGGCACCGCCGTGGTCACCGCCGCCGAACACGCCACCGGCACCACCCCACTGGACGACCTGGTCGAACTCCTCGACGCCGCGGTCGACGGCGACCTCACCGCCTGCGGCGCCGCCGTGCTGGCAGGCGAACGCGTCCGCCTGGCCAACCCTCTGGGCTTCCCACTGCCCGCCCTGCCTGCCAACGTCCTGCTCTCCGACGCCCCCCTCGGCGACGAGAGTCCACAGTGGACAGTCCTGCTGGACGACCGCCTGCCCAACCCGGAACCCGAAGGCCACGTCTTGCGCCTGGTGCCCAGGACCCTGGTCGTCGGCATCGGCGCCGGCAGCGGCGTGTCCACCACCGCTGTCACCACCGCGGTGGCCGCGCTGACCGACGAACACCGCCTGGACCACCGCGCCGTGCTCGCCTTCGCCACCGTCGAGACCAAGGCCGCTGAGCCCGGCATCGTCGAAGCGGTGGAGGACCACGGCTTCTGGACCGCCCGAACCTCCCGCCTGCTGCACTACCCCGCCACCACCCTGGCCGCCATCCAGGTCCCCAACCCCAGCCCCCAGGTCCACACCGCCACCGGCACCCCCAGCGTCGCCGAAGCCGCCGCCCTGCGCGCCGCCGCCACCCTCGCCCAGGGCGCCCCCACCGAACTCGCCGCCGAGAAAACCCCGCGCGGCAACGTCACCGTCGCCGCCGCCCGCATCCGCCCCCGAGGCCGCCTGGCCGTCATCGACCTCGGCCCCGGCCACCCCGACCTACGCGTCCCCCGAGCCGAAGCGGAACTACGCAAAGCCGCCGTGGTGGTCGGTGCCGAACAAGACCTCGCCCAGGTCCGCGCCCTGGTCCGCCCCGGCACCGAACTGTGGTCCAGCGGCAACCCACACGAAGCGGCCACCCAGGCGGTGGACCTGGCCACCGCCGGCCGCGCCGTGGCCCTGCTGAGCCCAACCGCCCCCGCCACCGGCCCGGAAATCACCCTGGTGACCGTCCCCGGCCTGTCTCCGACGGCAGTCGCGGCCACAGCCTTGCTGAGCGCCCCAACCTTCGCCGACCCACACCCGAACCCGGTTCCAGCCGCGCAGCCGAGCACACCACACCAGCCACCCACGGCATCGCATTCGCCCGCAGACCCCGACGCCGCAGCACCCCGCCGTTCCGCAGGGTCCGATGCCGCCGCAGCACCGTACGGCGGCACCACCGCACCCGGCGGCCACATCGAGCTGCTGCTGTCCGCGGCCCAGCCCTGGCCCGAACAGGAACAGCGTCTGCGTGGACTCGCCGCGAGCGACCTGCCGCTCTGGCTGAGCCCCACGACCGCCTGGCAAACCCAGGCGACCGAGGTCCTCACCGTGTTGCTGGAATCCCGCGGACCGGACACCCCAGCCGGTGTGGTCCGCAACCCGGGCCGGCCAGGCCAGGCCGCCCGGTGGATCCCGCTGGCCGAGCTGGACCCGGCCGAGTTCGACGCTAGCACCGCCGTCGTGATCGGTGTCGCGGCTATCCACAGGGCCCCCGGACACTGAGAAATCCGGCCCGAAGTGAACCGGCCGCGTACACGAGTTCAACCGAATGTGTACCCAGGACAGTCGAACTCGCTGGTTCGGTCAATTCTGTGGCCGTGACCGTCCGGTAATCGTCGCGGATCGTGTTTCCACAGGTACCGGAAAATCCAACTTCCGTGCAGTTGACCAGCCTGTTGGCCGCGTGTTGGCATTGACTTAGCACCGGGACGTAGTCGGGCCAGACTCGGGGAGGTCGAGAAACGGGCCTGTCACGGCAGGCAAGTGGTGGCCACTACAGCACGAGTGGTGGCGAAGGGATTATCCGAAGCCCCCCGACGCCGCGGTGCCGGAGAACGGAGTACGAAGCACGAAGTGGTAGTTCCGCGAGAAGTTCGCGGCGGGCGGTCAAATCCGCATCCAGTGTGCTGATCGCGCCGAAGAGAGACTGCTCTGCCTGCCCCATCCGCCGCCCGGGGCAGGCAGAGCTTTTTCTATTATCCGAATTCTTCTCAGGTCTGATTGACCGGCTCCGCGGTGGCGCATTCGCCCGAGTTCGCTGCCGCCGCGTCGGCCGTGCTCGCCGCTTGAGCCGCCTTCATCGCGGCGTACTGGGCCTGTGCCTCCGGCGGGGCGTGCCGGTGCGCCCAGTCGCCGAGCAGGATCACCACGTCGGCCAGTTCACGGCCCTTGTCCGTCAGCCGGTACTCGATGCGCACCGGCCGGGTCGGCTCCACGTGCCGGGTGACGATGCCCTCGCTCTCCAGCTCCTTGAGCCGGATCGACAGCAGCCGGTCGGTCAGGTCGGGGATGGTCTCGGTCAGCTCGGAGAACCTGGTCCGGCCGGCCAGCATGGCGCGCACGATCGCCCCGGTCCACCGGCGACCGAGCACCTCCATGGCGTCCTGGAACTGCGGACAGTAGGGGGTGATCTGGTCCATTTGTGCAGCTTACCTCCGATTAGCGCCTTCCGCTTGACAAGCTAACCTTCGATCAGGAAGCTTATGGAAAGTAAGCCAGTCGGGAAAAACTTGTGGAGGACGCACGTGAGCACCCTGTTCGACGAGGCGAAGATCGGCGGCCTTGGACTGGCCAACCGCATCGTCCTGTCCCCGATGACGCGCAACCGTGCCGACCGGGACGGGGTGCCGACCGATCTCATGGCGACCTACTACGCCCAGCGGGCCGCCGCCGGGCTGATCGTCACCGAGGGCACCCAGCCGTCGGCGATCGGCCAGGGCTAGGTGACCACGCCTGGCCTGCACACCGACGAGCAGGTCGCGGGCTGGTGCAAGGTCACCGACGCGGTGCACGCCGAGGGTGGCCGCATCTTCATCCAGATCATGCACACCGGCCGCATCGGCCACTCCTCGCTGCACGATGGCGAGCCGCAGGTGGCGCCGTCGCCGGTGGCCGCCGAAGGGCAGACCTTCACCTACGAGGGCCTGGTGGACAACGAGACGCCGCGTGAGCTGACCACCGCCGAGGTCGAGCGGACCGTGGCCGAGTACGTCCAGGCCGCGCGCAACGCGATTCGCGCCGGCGCCGACGGCGTCGAGCTGCACGGGGCGAACGGCTACCTGATCCACCAGTTCCTGGCCAGCGGCAGCAACCAGCGCACGGACAAGTACGGCGGCCCGGTGGCCAACCGCATCCGGTTCGCCGTCGAGGTGGCCACCGAGGTCGCCAAGGCGATCGGCCCGGAGCGCGTCGGCCTGCGCATCTCGCCGGCGAACACCTTCAACGGGATCACCGAGACCGAGACCGAGGAGCTGTACCCGGCGCTGCTGCGCGAGATCGCGCCGCTGGGCCTGGCCTACCTGCACATCGTGGAGAGCGCGGGCCGCGAATTCACCCGCACGCTGCGCGCGCAGTGGTCAGGCGTGGTCATCCTCTCCCCGAACAACGACGGCGCCCCGACCGGCAAGGAACACGGCGAGCAGGCGATCGCCGACGGCGCCTGCGACCTCGTCGCCTTCGGCAGGCAGTTCCTGGCCAACCCGGACCTGCCCGCGCGGTTCCGTACCGGCGCGGACCTCAACGAGGCCGACCCGGCCACCTTCTACGGCGGCGACCACCGCGGCTACACCGACTACCCGGCCCTGACTGCCTGACCGGGCGAACAACGGGAGCGGGGCGGCGGTGGGGGCCGTCCCGCTCTCACCGTTTCCTGCTGAGGAATATTCCAGTCCATGATCGATATGGTCATCACCACAGCTCGGTGACGTCATCGTGGAGTTCACCGCGGCCCGGGGCATGCTGTTTCACATGCACGCAGAGCACCACTATCTGGCTGGACTCGACCTCACCGGCCGCCGGGTCGTCGTCATCGGAGCCGGCACCGTCGCCCAGCGCCGCCTGCCCCGGCTGGTCGCGGTCGGCGCGGCGGTGGAGGTCATCGCCCCCGAGGCGACGCCCGCGGTGGATGCCATGGCCCAGGCAGGCGAGATCACCTGGACCCGCCGCCGCTACGCCGAGGGCGATCTTGACGCCGCCTGGTATGCCCTGGCCTGCGCGGACGACCCGGAGGTCAACGCCGCGGTGGTCGCCGAGGCCGAGACGCGCCGGGTGTTCTGCGTGCGCGCCGACATCGGCGTCAAGGGCACCGCGGTCACCCCCGCGATGGGGGAGCACGACGGGCTGCTGTTCGGGGTCTTGTCAGGTGGCAGGCCACTGCGCTCGGCCGCGGTGCGCGACACCGTGCTGGACGCGCTGCGCACCGGGCAGCTCGACGACGCGCACGCGGGCGCCGACTCGCGGGTGAGTGCAGGCGAGCTGCCCGGTGTCGCGCTGGTCGGTGGCGGCCCCGGCGATCCGGAGCTGATCACCGTGCGCGGCCGCAGACTGCTGGCCAGGGCCGACGTCGTGGTCGCCGACCGGCTCGCGCCACGCGAGCTGCTGGAGGACCTGCCACCACAGACCGAGGTGGTGGACGCGGCCAAGATCCCCTACGGCCGCGCCGCCAGCCAGGAGTTCATCAACAAGACGCTGATCGAGAACGCCCTGGCCGGGAAGTTCGTCGTCCGTCTCAAGGGCGGTGACTCCTACGTCTTCGGCCGCGGCTTCGAGGAACTGATCGCCTGCGCCGAAGCAGGCGTGCCGGTCACCGTCGTCCCCGGGGTGACCAGCGCGTTCGCCGTGCCCGCCCTGGCCGAGGTGCCGGTGACGCATCGCGGGGTGGCGCACGAGGTGGTCGTGGTGTCCGGGCACGTCGCGCCGGACGACCCGCGCTCACTGGTCGACTGGTCGTTGCTGGCGCGGCTGCGCGGCACCCTCGTGCTGCTGATGGCGGTGGAACGGGCCGAGGTCTTCGCCGCCGCGCTGATCGAACACGGCCGCCCCGCGGACACCCCGGTCGCGGTGATCCAGGAGGGCGCGACCCGGAGCCAGCGCGTGCTGCGCTGCGCGCTGGACGGCCTGGGCGCGGCGATCCGGGACGAGGGCATCCGGCCGCCGGCGATCATCGTGGTCGGGCCGGTCGCGGGCCTGGCCGCGGAGCTGCCGGGCCGGTCGAGCTGATCGCGGTCGCGCCGGAGCCGCTGGTGGTGGGCTGAAGGCGCAGCCGGGACTGGGCGAGTGCTGGGCCGGGCTTCGAGCGTGGAGCGAGGCTGGTGCGGCGGGTGCGCGGCGGGTGGCGCCGACCGTGCGACTACGTGCCGGGACGCCTCGGCGATCGCGTGCGGTGACTCGGCACTCCACTGCATGACGCGACGTGACTCGGCGCTCCGCAACCGGGCGAACCAGTCGACCGCGCTCGCATCACGCGAGTCAGCTACGACCCACGCACCCTCTCGGGCGCGAGTGACGCAGCACCCGGAAGCCGAAAAACGGGGCGGCCCCGGCACCATCGATCTGGTGCCGGGGCCGCCCCGTTCGTGCTGTTGCTACTTGTCAGCGACCCGCGCTCGGGCGGTGGGTCGCGCCGCCGGTGTGGCGGCGCTGCTGCCAGCCGCCACTGCTGCTGCGGTTGCCGCTCGGGCGACCGTCGCCGCCGCGCCAGCCTTCGCCGCCCGCGCGCCGGGTGTCGCCGCCGGAGCGGTTGTCGGTGCGGTAGCGGTTCTCGCCGGTGCTGCCGGAACCCGCGCTGTGCCGGTTGTCCGAGCGGGGGGCGTCAGGGCGACCCTCACCGCGGTTGTCGGTGCGGTAGCGGTTGCCCTCACTGCGGTAGCGGTCGCCGCCACCGGCGGTGCGCTCGCCCGCGGCGCGGTTCTCGCCGTAGCCGCGGTTCTCGCCGTAGGAGCCGCTGCCTGCGCGGTTCTCCGAATAACGGTTACCTGGGTAACGGTTCTCCCGGTAGCCGCCCTCGCGGGGGGCGCTGTCGCGGGAGGCGTTGTCACGGTAGCCGCCCTGGCGGGGGCCACGGGTGTCGTCGGTGCGGCGGAAGTCGCCGCCCCGGCCCTCGGTGCTCCGGTTGTCACTGCCGCGGTAGCCGCCGCGGTCGTTGGACCGGTACTCGCCACCGCCGCGGTACTCGCCACCGCGGTTGGCGGCCTCGGAGCGGCCCTCGCCGCTGTCGCGGAAGTCGCGCCGGGCCTCGGTGTAGTCCCGCCGGGACGCGCCACCGCGCTCGTCGGTGCTCGGCTTGAAGCGGTTCGGCCTGCCACCCTGACCACGGTCGTTCCAGCTGCTCCGGCCGCGGTAACCGCCGCCGCCCTCGCCGCGCTCCGGCCGGTCGCCGAACTTGCGGCGGCCCATGGGACGCTCCGGCTCGTCCGGGATCGGCTCGCCGCTGGGCTCGCGGGCGCCGGTCAGTTCGATCAGCGCCTGGTCGCCGGGGCGGACCTTGGTGGTCACCGGGCTGACGCCGGCCTTGCCGGTCATCGCCTGCACCGAGCGGCGCTGGTTGTGCAGCACCAGGGTGACCACGGTGCCCGACTCGCCGGCCCGCGCGGTGCGGCCCGCGCGGTGCAGGTAGTCCTTGGGGTCGGCAGGCGGGTCCACGTGCAGGACCAGGCTGACGCCGTCGACGTGGATGCCGCGGGCGGCGACGTCGGTGGCGACCAGCACCGGGGCGATGCCCTCGCGGAACTCGGCCAGCGTCCGGGTGCGGGCGCCCTGGGTCTTGCCGCCGTGCAGCGCGCCGGCGCGAACGCCCAGGCTGCGCAGCTTCTTGGTCAGGCGGTCCACGGTGTGCTTGGTGCGCACGAACATGATCGTGCGGCCGTCCCGCGCGCCGACCTCGGCCACGATGGTGTTCTTGTCCTCGGCGGAGATCAGGAGCACGTGGTGGTCCATGGTCGTCACGCTCGCCGAGGAGGGCGCGGTCGAGTGCGTGACCGGGTTCTTCAGGTACTGGCGGACCAGCTTGTCCACGTCACCGTCGAGGGTCGCGGAGAACAGCAGGCGCTGACCATCGGCGGCGACCAGGTCGAGCAGCTCGCGGACCTGGGGCAGGAAGCCCATGTCGGCCATCTGGTCGGCCTCGTCCAGCGCGGTCACGGTGACCTCGGACAGGTCCGCGGTGCCCTGGCGCACGTGGTCGGCCAGCCGGCCGGGGGTGGCGATCAGCAGGTCGACGCCGCGGCGCAGCGCGCTGATCTGCTTCGGGAACGAGGTGCCACCGACGACCATGCGGCAGGTCAGGCCGAGCGCGTCGGCGTAGTCGGTGAGCGAGTCCTGGACCTGCATCGCGAGTTCGCGGGTCGGCACCAGCACCAGGCCACGCGGCTGGCGCGGCTTGGCGTGCGAGCCGGCCAGGCGGGTCAGCATCGGCAGGCCGAACGCGAGGGTCTTGCCGGAACCGGTCTGACCCCGTCCGAGCACGTCCTTGCCGGCGAGCGCGTCGGGCATCGCGGCGGCCTGGATCGGGAACGGGGTGATGATGCCCTTGCGCGTCAGCGCCTGCACGACCGGGAGCGGCAGGCCAAGCTCGCTGAAGGAAGGAACCGCCTGCTCGACGACGCCCTCGGCGTCATCAGGGCGAACGGGACTGACAGATGTGTCAACGGACACAGATGACCTCCGAGACATGGCACGTCTCGGGGATGCCCCACGCCATGGATGGCGTTTCGGGAGCTGATCGCAAGGACGAGCCCGGCGCGTTGCGCGCCTCTGGTGGGTGGTGTGGCACCACGGGCCGTTCAGTGTGGCTGGGCGGCGACCAGTGGTCGTCCGCCCGATCGCGGTACCTGATCAGTGTAGCTGGTGTCCGGAGAAGCTCCGCACCGATCCAGCTCCGAGTGAGCGAGCTAACGTCCGCACAGGTCAGCGCGGGGGTGGACCGGTGGGCGCGCGGAGTCCACGAAGCGGACCGCGGCGCCCACCGGTTGGACTCCGGCGCCGCGCGGGTCAGCGGATGCCTGCCTCCCTGGCCAGCAGGTCGGACAGCCAGTCCGGATCGGCCACGCCGGGGGACATGCCGCGGCTGACGAACCAGTCGCACACCCCGCGCACATCGCGATCCAGGTAGCCGCTCGCCGCCGGATTGGCGACCAGGTCCACCGCCTGGGGCAGGTCGATCAGCATCAACCGGCCGCGGTGCACCAGCAGGTTGAACGCGGACAGGTCGCCGTGAGTCAGGCCCTGGGCGGCCAGATCCAGCAGCGCCTGCACCAGTTGCCGCCACAGGCCGCGCAGCTCGTCCGGGTCCGGGCGGAGCTGGGCCAGCCGGGGTGCGGCGGTGCCGTCGGGCTCGCCGAGGAACTCCAGCAGCAACTCGGTGTTGGCCAGCTGCACCGGGTACGGCACCGGCGCCCCGGCCAGCCACAACCGGCTGAGCACGGCGAACTCGGCGACCGCCCACTGCTGGCTGATCACATCACGGCCGAAGGAGGTGCGCTGCGCCATCGCACGCATTTGCCGGGACTCGGCGACCTTGCGACCGTCCAGGTAGCCGGCGTCGCGGTGGAACATGCGGTGCTCGCGGGCGCGGTACCGCTTGGCGGCCAGCAGACAGGAGGTCCCGTCCGCGCCGGTCCGCTCGATCAGGTGCACATCGGCTTCCTTGCCGGTCTTGAGCACACCCAGCTCGACGTCGGTGGTGTCCGGGTCGGTGACCAGCCAATCCGGCATGGGGCCGGGGCCGCGTTCGGAGCGGGACAGCTCCTCGAAGCGCCGTCGCCGGGTCGCGTCGCGCGGTTCCTCGTCGTCGAAGCGCTTCTTGCGGCGCGGGGTGCGGGATGAACTGAAGGCGTTGTCGTACTCGTGCCTGCGCACGCTGGGGCTCCTAGGTGACTACACCCCAGCCGTGCGCGAGAAAAGGCGTCAGCGACCGGCGGGGAGAACGGGCGGGCGGCGGCGAACCGCGCCCAGGGCGATGGCAAGTTCCATCGGTCCCACCTCCTCGACCCAGCCGGTGTGACCACCGGCACCGGTGCGTGCGAAAGCCAGCATGCCGACCGCAACGGTGGCGCACAACCGAATTTCCGCGGCGGCGGCTCAGCCGCTGACGATCACGTCCAGGGCCAGCTCACCGGCCCGCTCCACCCGCAGGCCCGCGGCCATCGCGACCTTGCGCACTCCGTCCACAGTGGACGGTTCGGACCTGGTCACCGCCAGCGCCCGCGCCAGCCTGCCCTTGTGCGACTTGTTGTGGTGGCTGACCACGGTCCGCTTGCCACGCGCGTCCTCGGTCAGCACCCGCACCGCCACCGCGTCCGGGATCCTCGCCAGGTTCGCGTACACACCCGACCGCAGATCCACCACCAGCCCGGACACCGTGCTCAGCGCAGGCTCCAGCGCGGGCCGCCACAACGCGCCCAGCGGTCCGATCGCGGGCAGCACACTGCCCCCGGACAACCGGTAGGCCGGAATCTCATCGTCCGCGGCGAGCACACCGAACAACGCCGAGGCCACCGCCAGTCGCGTGTTCGCCCGCGCCAGCTCCGTCTTGCCGAACCCGGGCACGTCCAGCGCGTCGTAGAGCACCCCGGTGTAGCGGGACAGCGCGGGCATGGTCGGCGCGCGCCGCAGTCCGGCGTTGCGCTCCACCTCGGCGGACTGCCGCGCGGAAATGCCGAGCGCGGCCAGGCTCGCGGGCACGTCGGCGGCCAGTTCCACCAGCGCGTCCAGCAGCTTCTCCCGCACCGGGTTCAGCTCGGGCGCGAACAGCCCGTCCACCGCGAGCGCGGGCCCGTCGCCACCGGGGGCCTTGGTTTCCGAAGGGGGGAGCAGCACCAGCACGAACGCACCCTATCCGGGCCGGGGCCCGGCGAAATTCAGTCGTCACCTCCTCGAGTGGTCCTTACCTTCCTTACTCATGCAGACCTTCGGCGCGGATCTCGTCCACCGGCCCCTGACCGCGGCGGACGCCCCGGCCTGGGCCGAGCTGACCGCGGCCGAGCAGAAGGCCGACCCCGGTGGCGAGGAGTACTCCGCGAGCGAACTCGCCGAGGAACTGGCCGTGCCCGGCTTCGACCCGGCCACCGACTCCCTCGGCGTCTTCCACCGCGACACGCTCGTCGCCGTCGGCTTGGTCTACCGCAAGCCCACCCGCGAGCCGGAACTCTGGTACCGCCTCAATGGCAGCGTGCATCCCGACCACCGTCGCAGCGGCATCGGCACCGCCCTGCTGCGCTGGCAACGCGACCGCGTCCGGCGGATGCACCGCGACAGCGGCAGCACCCTGCCCGGTTTCGTCACCGCGGGCCGCCACGCCGAGGACGCCGGCCACGAGAAGATCCTCACCACCGCCGGGATGGAACCGGTGCGCTGGTTCTTCGACATGGCCTGCGACCTCACCGCACCCCTGGTCACCGCGCCGGTGCCCGCGGGACTGCGTGTCGAGGACCACCCGGTCAGCGCGGACGAGGCGGTCCGGCTCGCCTACGTGGAGACCTTCGGCGACCACTGGGGCAGCCCGGACGCCGACCCCGACTACTGGCGGCACAACTTCGTCGAGGCCGGCATTTTCCGCCGCGACCTGTCCCGCCTGGCCTACGACGGCGACCAGATCGCCGGATACGTGCTCTGCTTCCGCGGTGCGCGCGACCGCGACGACCAGGGCCGGGAACGGGTCTGGCTCGGCGACATCGGCGTGCGCCGGCCCTGGCGCCGCCGCGGTCTGGCCGCCGCGCTGATCGCCGACGTGCTCGCCCGCTGCGCCGCCGCCGGATTCCCGCGCGCCGCGCTCGGCATGGACGCGGACAACCCGACCGGCGCGCTCGGCGTGTACCAGCGCGCCGGTTTCCAGGTCGAACACCGCTGGGTCACCCACGGCGAACGGCTGCCCGCCCCGGCTGACCACACGTGGCCGACCGAGGGCTGACGACCTCGGATCCAGTTGTCAGCCCAGTTCGGCCGGGTCACCGTGGTTGGCGATGCAGAACTCGTTGCCCTCCGGATCGGCCAGCACCGTCCAGGTCAGTCCCGGTACCTCGTGCGTGGCCAGCACCCGGGCGCCCAGCCCCACCACTCGCTCGATCTGCGCCTCCGGATCGGGTCCGGTGAGGTCGATGTGCACCCGGTTCTTGCCGGCCCGCTCCTCGGGGACCCGCTGCAGCCCGATCCCGGTGGCGCCGGGACCCGGTGGCGCGAGCACCACGTAATCGCCGTAGTCCGCGGCGACCGAGGCGCCTAGCACCTGAGTCCAGAAACCAGCCTGCGCCTGCGGATCCGCGCAGTCGATGGTCACCATGCCGATGCTCAAACCCACTGTCCGCTCTGTCATGGCGCGCACGCTAGACCCTGCCACCGACAACCCGCCTGCGCTGCGCGGATACCCTTCACTACGCTTTCCCGCGCGTCTTGTCAGCGCACGTCCACCCGATCCCGAAACCCCAGGAGTCCCGTCGTGATCACCAGGATGTCGTCGTTGTTCCTGCGCACGCTGCGCGAGGATCCGGCGGACGCCGAGGTGCCGAGCCACAAGCTGCTCGTGCGCGCCGGCTACGTCCGCAGGGTCGCGCCGGGCATGTTCTCCTGGCTGCCGCTGGGATACCGGGTGCTGCGCAACATCGAGAAGGTCGTGCGCGAGGAGATGGACGCCATCGGCGGCCAGGAGGTGCACTTCCCCGCGCTGCTGCCCAGGGAGCCCTACGAGGCCACCGGCCGCTGGACCGAGTACGGCGACAGCCTGTTCCGGCTCCAGGACCGCAAGAAGGCGGACTACCTGCTCGGGCCCACCCACGAGGAGCTGTTCACCCTCATGGTCAAGGGCGAGTACGGCTCCTACAAGGACTACCCGGCCGTGCTCTACCAGATCCAGAACAAGTACCGGGACGAGGCGCGGCCCCGCGCGGGCATCCTGCGCGGCCGCGAGTTCGTCATGAAGGACTCCTACTCCTTCGACCTGGACGACGAGGGCCTCAAGCGCTCCTACGAGCTGCACCGCGAGGCCTACATCCGGATCTTCGACCGGCTCGGCCTCAAGTACGTGGTCGTCTCCGCGGTCTCCGGCGCGATGGGCGGCTCGGCCTCCGAGGAGTTCCTCGCCGAGAGCGAGACCGGTGAGGACACCTTCGTGCGGTGCCTGGAGTCCGGGTACGCGGCCAACGTCGAGGCCGTCACGACTCCGGTGCCGCCCGCTCGCGCGCTCGAGGGGCTGCCCGCGGCGCAGGTCCACCACACGCCGAACACGCCGACCATCGAGACCCTGGTCGACTTCCTCAACGGCGCCTCCCTCGGCCGTGAGTTCACCGCCGCGGACACGCTGAAGAACGTCATGGTCAAGGTGCGCAAGCCTGGCGACGCCGACTGGGACCTGCTCGCGGTGGGCGTGCCCGGCGACCGCGAGGTCGACTTCAAGCGCCTGGAGGCCTCGGTCTCGCCGCTCGAGGTCGCGCTGCTCGAAGAGGCCGACTTCAAGGCCAGCCCCTGGCTGGTCAAGGGCTACATCGGCCCGAAGGCCATCCAGGACAACGGGGTCCGCTACCTCGCCGACCCGCGCATCGTCACCGGCACCGCCTGGGTCACCGGCGCGGACCAGGCCGACCACCACGTGATCGACCTGGTGGCCGGCCGCGACTTCACCCCCGACGGCGTGATCGAGGCCGCTGAGATCCGCGAGGGCGACCCGTCGCCGGACGGCGCAGGCGTGCTGGTCGCCGCGCGCGGCATCGAGATCGGCCACATCTTCCAGCTCGGCCGCAAGTACGCCGACGCCTTCGGGCTGGACGCGCTCGGCCCGGACAGCAAGCCGGTCCGGATCACCATGGGCTCCTACGGCATCGGCGTCTCGCGCGCGGTCGCCGCGGTCGCCGAGCAGCACTACGACGGCCGCGGGCTGATCTGGCCGCGCGAGATCGCGCCCGCCGACGTGCACGTGGTCATCGCGGGCAAGGACGAGACGCTGCGCGAGGGCGGCGAATCGCTGGCCGCCGAGCTGGACGCGCAGGGCGTGCGGGTGATCCTGGACGACCGCACCGCCTCGCCCGGGGTGAAGTTCGCCGACGCGGAACTCGTCGGCGTGCCCACCATCGTGGTGGTCGGGCGCGGGCTGGCCAACGGCGTGGTCGAGGTCAAGGACCGGCGCACCGGCGAGCGCGAGGACGTGCCGCGGGACGAGGTCGTGGCCACGCTGGTCGCCCTGGTGCGCGGCTGAACCTGGCGTGACACCCAGGCACCGGGTAGACCTGCGTAGGTGACTGCGCAGCTACCCCTGGACGCCAACGGCGTGGACGAACTGGCGGCTCGTCTGCGAGCGGGAGGCATCGACCTGATCGCACTGTCCTTTGTGGACAATGCGGGCATTGTCCGGGTCAAGGCGGTGCCCTCCCGCAAGCTGGCCGCGGCCGTCCGGCACGGGGTGGGCGCCTCGCCCTGCTTCGAGACCTTCACCTGTGATGACCGGCCGCTGGTCGGCAAGTACCTGGGTGGGCCGGACGGCGACCTCCGGCTCATCCCGGATCTGAACCGGCTGGTGCCGCTGGCCGCGCAGACCGGGTGGGCGCTGGCCCCGGCCACCAAGTTCACCCAGGACGGTGAGGTCTTCACCGCGTGTCAGCGCAGCTTCGCCGCCCGGCAGGTCGCCGCGGCGGCCGAGCTGGGCCTGGAACTGCGGATGGCCTTCGAGACCGAGTGGCAGGTCGGACTGCCCGACACCGGCACGGAGTTCGTACCGGCCTTCGAGGGGCCGGGTTACGGGCTGGCCCGGTTGTCCTCGGTCGCCGACTACGCGCGTGACCTGGTGCAGGTGCTCGGCCGGCAGGAGATCGAGGTCGAGCAGTTCCACCCCGAGTACGCGCTCGGACAGCTGGAACTGTCCATCGAGCCGAACGATCCGGTGGCCGCCGCCGACGACGTGCTGCTGGTCCGGCACACCATCCGCCGGATCACCGCGGCACGCGGCTGGCGGGCCAGCTTCGCGCCGACCGCGGTCGCCGGGCGGTCCGGTTCCGGCGCGCATGTTCACCTATCCGTGCATACCAAGGGTGGGCCCGCGTTCGCGGGCGGGTCCGGCAGACACGGTCTGCGACCGGTGGGCGAGGCGTTCCTGGCCGGGGTGCTGCGCGAACTGCCCGGACTGATCGCGATCGGCGCCGGGAACCCGGCCAGCTTCCTGCGGCTGCAGCCCTCGTTCTGGGCCGGCGCCTGGCAGTGCTGGGGCCGGGAGACCAGGGAGGCGGCGCTGCGGTTCATCACGCCTTCGGCCGGTCAGCGGCCGAGCGCGGCCAACGCCGAGATCAAGTGCTTCGACGCCACCGCCAACCCGTACCTGGTGGTCGGCGGCATCATCGCGGCCGGCCTGGCCGGGGTCCGGGCCAAGCTGACCCTGCCGCCGGAGATCACCGGCGATCCGGTCGCCATGACCGAGGACCAGCGCGCGGCGGCGGGCGTACACCGGCTGCCGACCTCGGTGCTCGCGGCCGCGGCCGCGCTCGAAGGCTCCGAGGTGCTGGCCGAGGCACTCGGCGCGCCACTGCACGACGCGATCCTCACCGTGCGCCGCGGCGAGGCGGAACGCTTCGCCGAAGCCGACGCGGAGGAGATCGTCACGCGCACCCGCTGGCTGTTCTGAATGATCACCGACGAGGTGCCGCTGCTCGACCACCACTGCCACGGTGTGGTCGACGCCGACCTGGATCGCCCCGCCTTCGAGGCGCTGCTCACCGAGGCGCCCACCGCGCATCCGGGGCGCAGCGGGTTCGACTCGCTGCTGGGCGCGGCCGTGCTGCGCTGGTGCGCGCCGCTGCTCGACCTCGAACCGCACTGCGATCCCGAGCGCTACCTGGCCCGGCGCTGGGAACTGGGCTGGGCGGAGGTCAGCCGCCGCCTGCTGCGCGCGGCCGGGGTCGGCACCTGGCTGGTCGACACCGGCTACAGCTCGGTATCGCTGACCACCCCCGCTGAGCTGGCCGAACTCGGCGGCGGCGTGGCACACGAGATCCTGCGGCTGGAACAGGTCTTCGAGGAGGTCTCCCGCACCGCCGACGCGGCCGGACTCGCCGCGGCGGTGGAGGCGGCGGTGCGCACGCGTGGCGCGCACGCGGTCGGTCTGAAGAGCATCGTCGCCTACCGCACCGGCCTCGAACTGCCCGCCCAGCCACCCACCGCGGCCGAGTTCACTCGCGCCGCGGACACCTGGCTGCGTGAGGGCGACGGCCGGCTCGCCGACCCCGTGCTGCTCGGCTGGCTGGCGCACCTGGGCGTGCGGGTCGGCGCCGAACTGGGCCTGCCGCTGCAACTGCACACCGGCTTCGGCTACCCCGACCTGCGGCTGCAGCGCGCCGACCCGCTGCTGCTCAGCGACTTCCTGTCCGCGACCCGGCACGGCAGCGCCACGGTGATGCTGCTGCACTGCTGGCCGTTCCACCGCAACGCCGGCTTCCTCGCGCACGTCTACGGGCAGGTCCGGGTTGACGTCGGACTCGCCGTGCCTTACGTGGGCGAGCGCGCGCACGAGGTGCTCGCCGAACTGCTGGAGCTGGCCCCGTTCAGCTCGGTCTGCTACTCCTCCGACGGCTACGGCCTGCCTGAGCTGCTGTTCCTGGGCGCCAAGCTGTGGCGGCGCGGACTGGGCAGGCTGGTGGACACCTGGGTCGCCGACGACGCGCTGCCGGTCCGCGCCGCCGAACGCCTGGTGCACGGCATCGCCGCGGGCAACGCCGCCAAGGTCTACATCCGCGCTCGGCCGAATGGACCAACCGGTTAGGCGGAACCGCCCACGTCGCTTATGTATCTGTTGAAACGCACCTCCTTTAGTTCGTATCTGCTGGTCACAGCGATCTTGTGTGCTGGACCACATGCGCCCTGCACGCACCACCCTGACCCTGCTGACCGCGGTGACCGCCGCGTTCGCGGGCACTCTGGCCGTCCTGCCGGCCAATGCCGCCCCCGCGCCGGCGGGGATGTCCGTCGTCGCCGACGAGACCCAGCCGATCTACTCCCACGCCGAGGCCATCCGCGAGACCGTCTACATCGAGTCCAAGATCGACAGTGACGGTGACGGCAAGCTCGACCGCATCGCCGCCGACGTCATGCGCCCCAAGGAGACCAACACCGCGGGCCTGAAGTCGCCGGTGGTCATGGAGGCTAGCCCGTACTACCGCGGCACCACCGCGCGCGAACGCGCCGTCGACGCCGACCGCCAGATCCCCGGCACCGCGCCGCGTGGCTTCGGCCGCTGGTACGACGAGTTCTTCGTGCCGCGCGGGTACGCCGTGGTCGAGGTGGAGATGCAGGGCACTTCCCGCTCGGCGGGCTGCCCGACCACCGGCGGCAAGGAGGACACCGCCTCGATCGTGGCCTCCATCGACTGGCTCAACGGTCGCACCAAGGCCTACTACGCCGACGGCAAGCCCGCGGTCGCCTCCTGGAGCACCGGCAAGGTCGGCATGCTCGGCGTCTCCTACAACGGCACCCTGCCCAACGCGGTGGCCACCGCCGGCATCGAGGGCCTCAAGACCATCGTGCCGATCGCGGCCATCTCCAGCTGGTACGACTACACCCGCGACCAGGGCATCGGCTACAGCGGCGGCTGGGACCGGCGCTACCCGGAGTACCTGGCCAACTACGTGATCAGCGCCGACGCCAAGACCAAGTGCGCGGCCAAGGTGAAGGCCCTCGGCGACAACGCGGGTGACGACACCTTCGACTACACCCCGTTCTGGCAGGAACGCGACTACCGCCCCAGCGCCGCCAACATCAAGGCGTCGGTGTTCGTCGTGCACGGCCAAGAGGACTGGAATGTCAAGCCCGGCCACTACTCCAAGCTCTGGTACGAGCTGGTCAAGAACAACACCCCGCGCAAGATCTGGCTGCACCGCGGCGCCCACCTCGACCCGATCGGCTTCCGCCAGGCCGAGTGGCAGCGCGTCATGCACAAGTGGATGGACCACTGGCTGGTCGGCCTGCAGAACGGGATCATGAACGAGCCGCAGGCTGACATCCAGCGCCCCAACGGCGCCTGGGAGACCCACTCCAGCTGGCCGCAGGCCGGCACCGCCAACGCCAAGCTGTACTTCGGCCCGGCCACCTCCGGCGCGGTCGGCTCGCTGAACAAGACCGCGGCCACCGGCACCCAGTCCTTCACCAACAACAGCAGCCAGACCGAGACCACCGCGGTGTCCACCCCGGAAACCGCCAAGGCCAACCGGCTCGCCTACCTGACCCCGCCGCTGGCCAAGAACACCACGCTGTCGGGCACCACCAAGCTCGACGTCTCGGTCACCCCGGACAGCGCCAGCACCCCGCTGACCGCGGTCCTGGTCGACTACGGCCCGGCGACCACCACCACGCTGTCCGACAAGACCCCTGAGCAGCTGCTCACCGAGTCCTGTGAGGCCGCAGACCTGGCCCTGCGCACCGGTTGCGCGGCCCCGCCGCTGGAAAGCCAGGCCGCGGTCACCTACCAGGTGGTCACCAAGGGCTCGATCGACGTCAAGAACCACGCGTCGCTGCAGCGCGGCACCCCGCTGACGCCGGGCACCGCCTACCGGGTCCGTTTCGAGCTGCACCCGAAGGACTACGTGTTCCCGGCCGGGCACCGCATCGGCGTGGTGCTCGTGGCCAACCTGAGCAGCTACGCCTCGGTGGACGCCGCCGCCCGCGGTCTGCGGGTGTCGCTGGCCGCCAGCAGCGTGGACCTGCCGCTGGTCGGCGGCAGCACCGCGCTCGGCGGCTGACAACTCGACCGCCCTACCGAACAACACCGGTTATAGCGGTGGTCCCGCCCGGCAGCACCCCGGGCGGGACCACCGCTCGTTTCGGCCCGAACGGCCTGGTTTCAAGCATTCGAAGCAGGTCAGAGCGCACAAGGTTGCGCCATTAGGTCGATCCGCCAGGCCCATTCGTCCTGTGAGCTGTCAGCGGTCGCGCCTCGGTGAGGCAGGCGCGACCGGAGGAGGATTCATGGAACACGCGCGCAGACCAGTCGCGCTGCTCGCCGGTCTGGTGGCTGTGGTCACCGGCTCGGCGTTGCTCATGCCGCTTTCCGCCGCGGCGACCCCGCAGGGGCCGGTGGTCGGCAACGAGACCAAGCCGATCTACTCCCACGCCGACGCGGTGAAGGAAACCGTCTACATCGAGTCCAAGATCGACAGTGACTCGGACGGCAAGCTCGACCGGATCGCCGCGGACGTCATGCGTCCCAAGGAGACCAACTCCGGCCTGAAGGTCCCGATCGTGATGGAGTCCAGCCCGTACTACCAGCTGGCCCCGCTGCTGACCCGCGATCGCCTGGACCGGCAGATCCCGATGCTGCCGAAGGACTTCCGTCGCTGGTACGACGAGTTCTTCGTGCCGCGTGGCTACGCCGTGGTCGAGGTCGAGATGCAGGGCACCGCCCGCTCCGACGGCTGCCCGACCACCGGCGGCAAGGAGGACACCAGGTCCATCGCCGCCTCCATCGACTGGCTCAACGGTCGCGCGAAGGCCTTCTACGCCGACGGCACCCCCGCCATCGCCTCCTGGAGCACCGGCGCCGTGGGCATGCTCGGCGGCTCCTACAACGGCACCCTGCCGACCGCGGTCGCCGCGACCGGCATCAAGGGCCTCAAGACGATCGTGCCCATGTCGGCGATCTCCAGCTGGTACGACTACACCCGCGACCAGGGCATCGGCTACAGCAACGGCTGGGACGAGCGCTACGCCGAGTGGCTTGCCAGCTACGTCGCCAGCCCCGCCGCACGCGAGCGGTGCAAGGAGCAGCTCAAGGCGCTGGGTGACAACTCCGGCGACGACACGTTCAACTACACCTCGTTCTGGCGGGAACGCGACTACAAGCCGGACGTGGACAACATCCGCGCCTCGGTGTTCGTCGTGCACGGCCAGGAGGACTGGAACGTCAAGCCGGCCCACTACTCCAAGCTGTGGGACCTGCTGGCCAAGAACCACGTCCCGCGCAAGCTGTGGCTGCTGCGCGGCGGGCACATCGACCCGAACGGCGTGCGCCAGGCCGAGTGGCAGGCCGCGATGCACCGGTGGATGGACCACTGGCTGTACGGCCTGGACAACGGCGTGATGAAGGAGCCGATCGCCGACATCCAGCGCCCGGACGGCAAGTGGGAGACCCAGACCAGCTGGCCGGACAAGAAGGCGGAGGACACCCGCCTGTTCTTCGGCCCGGCCACCGACGGCGTCGCGGGCACCCTGCGCTCGCTGCCGAGCTGGCCCGCCGGGAACCAGTCGTTCACCGACGACCCGCAGCAGACCGAGGTCAACGCGATCGGCGGCCCGGAAGCGGCCAAGGCCAACCGCCTCGCCTACCTGACCCCCGAGCTGAAGCAGCCCACCAGGATCTCGGGCACCTCCGAGGTCACCGTCCGGGTCACCCCGGAGACCACCAGCACCCCGCTGACCGGTCTCCTGGTCGACTACGGCCCGGCCAGCGACCCGGCCTTCCGCCCGGTCGTGGTCACCCGTGGCGCGATCGATGTGAAGAACCACCTGTCGCTGAGCTGGGAACACGATCTCAAGCCCGGCCAGTCCTACTACGTGCGCTGGAAGTTGCACCCGAAGGACTACATCTTCGCCGCCGGTCACCGCATCGGCCTGGTGGTCGTGGCCAACGACGCGAGCTACGTCTCGGTCGACGCCAAGGCAGGCAAGAACTCGATCTCGCTGCTGACCAGCCACATCGAGCTTCCGGTCGTCGGCGGCCGCAAGGCCCTCGGCTTCTGACCGGCTGCCAGGGCCCACTCAGCTCCCAGAAGCCGAGCACCCCTGACAGCCCGCACCACCAGCACTGACCACAGCGCCCCGGCGACCAACCGCCGGGGCGCTGTCACGTCCGCAGCAGCTCACCCGGTCACCAGCGCGAGACAGCGGCAATTAGCCGATCCGCACACCAGCCCCGCTGACAAGCCCGCACCCGGCCCCGCTGACAAGACCATCGTCAGCCAGCCGAATCCGCCAAACCCACCCAGCCACGACGCGCCGCACTCCGGCCCCCGCCGCAGCTCAGCGCACGAGCACCGCAGCGCACCATCGCAGCTCGCCAGCACCGCAGCTCAGCGCACCAGCGCCGCCAACACCCCCGCCGTATCCGCCAGATCCGGCAACACCACATGCGCCCCCGCCGCCCGCAACTCGGCCGCGTCACACCGCCCAGTCGCCACCCCGACCGCGGTCGCCCCGTGGTGCAACGCCGCCGCCACGTCATGTGGCGTGTCGCCCACCACGACCACTCGCTCAGCCGGGAACGTCACCCCGTACTTGCGTCCGGCCAGCGTCACCGCCGTACCCACCAGCGGATGCCGCTCCACCGACTCGTGCCCGTACCCGCCGACCTCGAAGTCCACGTGCTCATCCAGCCCGAACGCGTCCAGCTTGAACCGCGCGACCTCCGGCAGATTCCCGGTGACCAGGCTCTGCACCACCCCCGGCGTGTCCGCCAGCGCCCGCAGCACCGCCGCCGCCCCCGGTAACGCGCTGCCACGTTCGTGCAGTACCTCCCGGTCCTCGGCCACCACGTCGACCAGCGCGGCGAACACCCGCCGCACCTCGTCCTCGGTGTCCGGGATGCCGTGCCGGTTCAGCAGCTCGGTGGTGATCGCCCGCTCAGTCCGCCCCTGCATCGACGGCACATGCCGGATCGCCTGCCCAGCCAGCCGCCGCAGCACGGTCCCGTACCAGTCAGCGCCGGTTCCGCGCAGGTCAACAAGGGTCAGGTCGATATCCCACAGCACCAGCGTGTGCGGCGTCATCACTCCACCACGCGCAAGCTGGAGATCATCTTCTCCATGTCGGCCGCGCTCAACGAGTCCGGCGTGTCCTGGTCGGCCTGGATGACGAACACCGTCCCCGTCTCCACCGTCGCACCCTTCACCGCCACCACGTGCACCACACCCGCGGGCGGATCGCACTCGTGCTTGGCGGACACCTTCACCTTCGCCGTGACCCGCGAAGCTTCCCGGGCGCCCACCATCATCGGTGTCGCCTTGCCCAGCTCAACCTGCGGCTGCACGCCCTCCGCCTCGCCGTACCGGCCATCGGCCCACAGCTTCGCCCCTTCCCCCGCGGTGCTCGCCGCGTCCGACACCTTCGCGCCACCGATCCCGACCAGCGCACGTCGCGCGGTGCGCCGCTTCGGATCAGCGGTGCAGTAGCCCTCCTTGAAAGTGGACACGCCGCTCATCGCGACCTTCGGCCCGTTCGCGTCCTCGAACCCGACGATCGTGGCCGGACTCAGCACCTTCCACTCGCGCGGCACGTCATAGGCCAGCCCACGCTTTGTCCAGACCGCCTGCCATCCCGTAACCTGCGGCGTCACCGATTTGCTTGGCAGCGTCGTGGTCGGCGCGGGAGTGCGCGAGGTGGTGCCGCGCGTGGTCCGCCCGGTAGTGCCCGAGGCGGCCGCCGCGCTCGTCTCACTCGGCCCGGACCCGCCCGAACCGCTGACCAGGAACACGATCGACACCAGCCCGATGAGGATCACCGCGCTCAGCGCCACCACGGCGATCCGGCGACCACGCTGCTGCGGCGGAGGGGGCGGCTGTGGCGGAACCGGACCGTCGGTCCGATACACCCCCAGCCCGCCGTACTCCGGACCCGAGCCGTAGAACTCGGTGTTCTGATACCGCTCCCAGTAGGCCGGATCCTGTCCGTTGCCGGGTCCTGACGATGTCACCCCGCGACCGTACCGGTCCTGGCCCGGCGAGTTCGGTCACTTGGCCAGCCGCACCGAGTCGAGGATCTGTTTCATCTCGTCCTCGGTCGGCGTGAACTGCGCGTTCTTGCCCTCGTACGACACGTCGAGCATGAACACCGAGGTGCCTTTCGCCCCCTTGACCGCCAGCCCAATCACCTGTCCACGCGGCGCGTTGCACTCACTGGTCTTGCCCGCCGTGGCGTTCGCGACCACCAGCACCCCGGTCGTCCCGCTGTTGTCGAAGGTCTTCGGCTCGTTCAGCACCACCTTCGGCTCGACCTTGTCGACCGTGTAGCCCTGGGTGGCCACGTATTTGGCCAGGTCACTGGCCGCGCGAGTGAGGTTGGTGTCATCGGTGCGACCGGAGCCGACCTCGGCGCGAGTGAACTGCCCGGTGCCGCAGTCGTACGGGTAGCGCGCCGCCATGCCCTTCAGGATCGGCCCGGCCGTCGTGCGCGACATCCCGTCACCGCCCTTCTGCCAGGACGCGGGCACCTTGTAGGTCAGCCCGGACTCGGTGTTGGTGATGGTCTGCGCTGCCGCCGACTTCGTGCTGCTCGAACTGCTGCCCGCCGCGGCCGACGAGGTCGGGGGAGTGCTCTGCGCCGCGGGAGGCGGTGTCTCATCCCGGACCAACAACACGACCACCAACACCAGACCAACCACGATGACCAGGCTCAACGCGGCGATGATCGCCATCCGCCAGCGGTTCTTCGGCGGCTCGGGCTGACCTTCGCCGAACACGCCCAGGCCCCCGTAAGCCCCGGTGAACTCGCCGCCGCCCCTGTTGCCCTGATCCCCAGACCACGTCACGGCTGGACACCGTACCTAACGCAGCTGAGACCGTCGGGTCTCCGGCACGATCAACATGCCGACCACCGTCAAACCCAGGCACACCGCGAGCAACCACGCCACCGGCGCCGCCGACCCGGTGCTCCGCAACAGCTGCGTCCCGACCAGCGGCGCCGCCGCGCCAGCCAGCATCGTCGCCGCCTGGTATCCAACTGAAACTCCGGAGTACCGCACCGTCGTGTCGAACAGCTCCGCGTAGAAGGCGGCCTGTGCCCCGGTGAGCAACCCGTGCAGGAGCAACCCCACCCCCACCGCGAGCAACACCCACACCTGGTCTTTGGTCGCGACCAGCGGAAAGAACGCCGCCGTCCACCCAGCGGCCAGCACCGCGGCGACCACCGCCACCGGCCGCCGCCCGAACCGGTCCGACAACGCCCCACCAGCAAGCATCGCCAGCACCTGCACCACAGAGCCCGCCGTCACCGCTACCGTGGCCGCTCCCGCGGGCAACCCGATGTGGTTCGCGTAGACGAGTAAGAAGATCGTGAAGACGTAGAACGCCGCGTTCTCCCCAACCCGTGCCGCGAACACGCTGAACAACTCCCGCGGATGCCGCCGAAACGCTGTCACCAGCGGTGCCCGCTCCGGCCGAGCCTCCCGCTTCACCTCGGCGAACAACGGCGACTCGGCCACCCGCAACCGAACCCACAACCCGACCAGCACCAGCACCACGGACGCCAGGAATGGAATCCGCCAACCCCAGGAGGTGTAGTCAGCGCTGCTCATCGAGTACGCGGTCGCCGCCAGGGCGGCCGTGGCCAGCAGGTTTCCCAACGGCCCACCAGTCTGTGGCGTAGCTGTCCAGAACCCCCGCTGCCGAGCCGGCCCATGCTCGGCGACAAGCAGCACGGCCCCACCGAACTCGCCACCCAGCGCGAACCCCTGCACCAGCCGCAGCAACGTCAGCAGCACCGGCGCCACGACCCCGATCTCGGCATACCCGGGCAGCACCCCGATCAGGAACGAGGACACCCCCATGAGCAGCAGGCTGACCGCGAGCAGTTTCTTCCGTCCAACCCGGTCGCCGAAGTGCCCGAACACCACGCCGCCCAATGGTCGCGCGACAAACCCAACGGCATAGGTGACCAGCGCGAGCAACACCCCGACCAGGCCGTCGGCCTGCGGAAAGAACACCGGCCCGAAGATCGTCGCCGCAGCCGCGCCGTACAGGAAGAAGTCGTAGAACTCGACCGTGGTGCCAATGACGCCCGCACTCACCACCCGGATGAGCGGCCCACGCCCCGCCGCGCCGCCAGACCCCTCCCGAACCCCGTCACCCATGCGCCGCAGCCTCACTCGCACCCAGCGCGGAGTCAAGATTTTCGGACGATTTCGTCCGCTATCCGGACATCAACCCGAGATTCGCCTAGCCAACCAAACCAAACGTCCTCAACTCACCCCACCAGCAAGCTGAGCCGCACCTTCCGCACCGGATTGTCCACATTGGTGTCCACCAAACACACCGACTGCCACGTCCCGAGCGCCATCCGCCCACCAATCACCGGCACCGTCGCATAGGGCGGCAACAACGCTGGCAGCACGTGATCCCGACCATGCCCACGTGAACCATGCCGATGCCGCCACCGATCATCCTTCGGCAACAGATCCCGCAACGCGGCCAACAGGTCGTCATCGCTGCCCGCGCCGGTCTCCAGCACCGCAAGTCCCGCCGTCGCGTGGGGCACCCACACATGCAGCAGCCCATCGCGCCCACCCGCATCCGCCAGGAATCGTTCACACTCGGCCGTGAGGTCATAGACCACCTCGACCGACCCGGTCCGGACCTCGATCTCCTCGGTCAACACCTCACGCACGGTACCGATCCCAACCTAGGGTCGTACTCGTGCGCCTCACCCACGGACACAACTTCGATGCCCCAATCGGCTACCTGAACACCGCCAGCATCGGCATTCCGCCTGCCTTCGTGGCCGACACCCTCACGGACTCAATCGCCCGCTGGCGAACCGGCGCTGACACCGCCCCAGACTTCGACGCACAGGTCGCCCGTGCCCGAGCAGGCTTCGCTGCCCTGGTCGGCGTACCACCGGGGCAGGTCGCCAGCGGTGCCAGTGTGTCCCAGCTGATAGCGCTAGTCGCAGGCAGCATCCCAGATGGCACCCGCGTCCTCACCCTGTCTGACGACTTCACCAGCGTGACATTTCCCTTTGCAGCCCAAGCACATCGCGGCATCACAGTCACCGAGGTCGAAGCAGACAAGCTCCTGTCCACTGTGGAGCAGGCCGACCTGGTCGCGGTCAGTCTCGTGCAGTCGGCCACTGGCTTCGTGCTCGACGCGGACGCGCTCCGCGAGGCAACCACGGCCGCAGGCGTCCCAGTACTGCTCGACGTCAGCCAAACGGCCGGGTGGATGCCGCTCTCGCTCGGCTGGGCCGACTGGGTCGTCGGCGCCGCCTACAAATGGCTGCTGTCACCGCGTGGCGCCGCCTGGCTCGCTGTCCGGCCAGACGTGCTCGAGCGCACGCTCCCACTCGCCGCCAACTGGTACGCCGGAGAGGACCCCTGGGCCTCGATCTACGGCCTGCCGTTGCGGTTGGCGAACGATGCTCGACGCCTTGACCTGTCACCGGCGTGGTTTGCACAAGTGGGTGCCGCGGCAGCGATTCCGTGGCTGGCAGGGCTGGACCTGGGGGCGGTTCGCGACCACTGCGTGGGGCTGGTCGACGCTGTGCGCAGGGGACTTGGACTTCA
Organism: Crossiella sp. CA198; assembly: GCF_052078295.1. NCBI lineage: Bacteria > Bacillati > Actinomycetota > Actinomycetes > Pseudonocardiales > Pseudonocardiaceae > Crossiella > Crossiella sp. CA198. Next base: position 324,087 of record NZ_JBQJIM010000003.1, on the reverse strand, counting down.
GGGGAACGGGTCAGCGATCACCTCTCTCGAATTGACCACAGAACAGATCGGGCGACTGCGGGCCACGGGGGTCCGGTTCAGCATGCGGGCAGGAAGAGCGCGCTTGTCCTTCCATCTCTACAACACCGCCGCAGACGTCGACCTTGTGTTGGGTGCACTCACGTAGTCGTGGCACCAGACATGCTGACGCCCAGACGTCTTTCGACGCCGGACAGGACAGGTGTGAATCTGCGGTCGTGGGTCGTGCGAAGGCCGGATGCGTGGCCCTGGCGTGGCAAGGGGATGGGGCTGGCGGCGTTGATGGCAGGGATGTGGGCGGCCGCCGCATGAACCGGCAGGAGATTGGGCGGGGACACCGTGGTGCTGGCTGGGCGGTGCTTGCCAGCGGGGTGGCGATAGGGATGGCGGGGGCGCATGCGGGCAACTGACCAGCTCGGGATCCGACGTGGCGTGTTCTGCCGCAACGAAGTGAGTTGGCGCTTGCACAAGGCGATCAGTGCCTCGGCGCGGCGTTCGGACTTCGGGGTTGGGGCTTCACCGGCCGGGGTGGGCAGGACTGTGTTCAGTGCCTCGTGCAGGGTCGCGCCGCCAGCCTGATCCAGTCGACCATGCAGGGTGACTGTGCCGTCCTCGTGGGTTCGGATGGCCAGTCGACCGTGGCCTGACTGGTCTGTCGCTGTGCCGCGCCGGGGAGCGGTGTGTTCCTGACGGACCTGTCTGACGTGCTCGCGGAAGCGGGCCGCGTCGAGGGCTTTGGCTGTGGCCAGGAGGTCTGGCAGGGCCGCGGTGAACGCGGTGGCGCCGATGCCGACGCGAGTGCGGGCGAGCAGGCTGACATGTGGGTAGGGGAGTTCGCCGCCAGTGAACAATGCGGCCACCTTGGGCAGTTCGCGGAGTTGCCGGGCGACGCAAACCCGTTGGGACGCTTCGGATCCGGTCATGTGCAGTTCGCGGACCAGCCAGGCTCGCATCGAGGTGTGCCGGTCCAGTTTGTAGTCGCCGCGCGCGTCGGCTTCGCCGATGGTTCGGCTGAACTCGGCCTGGAGTCTGGTGAGATTCCGCCATTGGTCGCGGAGGCGTTTCCGCTGGTCGTTCGACATGCCATCGACGCTAGGCGGAGGGACTGACATTTTTCGAGCCGGGGAGTTGTCGGGTTTCTGGGAATCACCCGGGACGGTGAACGTTGAGGCGGTGGCTTTCGGTTGGCCGTGGTCGACCACAATGGTGGGGGCATGTCCGTGCGCCGTGTCGCCGTTGTCCTTGCCCTTGTCAGTGCTCTTGTTCCGGTCGGATCCGCGCAGGCACAGCAACAACCTGTCGAACTTGTCGATGCGCGGACCGAGTACTCCTCGACGTTCGCCAATCCGGATGGCTCCCGCACCTTGATGCTGCACACCGGGCCGGTGCACGTGCGGGACGGTAGCGGCTGGCGGCCGGTTGATCTCACGTTGCGGATGGTCGCGAGCGGGCGGATCGAGCCAGTTGCCCATCCTCGGGCGTTGAGCCTTGGTGGGGCGGGAAGCACGGAGTTGGCACGGATGATGGACGGGGCCGCTCGGGTCAGCCGGCAGTGGCCGACGCCGTTGCCCGCGCCGGTACTGGCGGGCAATCGTGCGACCTATCCGGAGGCACGGCCTGGGCGGGACCTGGTGGTCACGGTGACGCGCAATGGGTTCGCACAGCGGCTGGTGCCCAGTGGCGGTGGGGTCGGGGTGCCGATGGCTGGGAACGGGGTTGACTGGAGTAGTGGGTCGGATCTTGTGGCTGAGCCGGTGAGTGTGTCGCTGGGGCCGGTGCTGGACACCTACGTGCAGAGCAACATCCTGACCGCGCCGATGGGAGATCAGCCGGACGTTCGGGTCGGGACATTCGACGGAGCGATCGTCGCGCGGTCGTTTCTTGGCTGGCAGCTGGCAGGGTTGCGGGGGAAGCAAGTCCGGCGGGCTGAGTTGGAGCTGTGGAACTGGCATTCGTGGTCTTGTCAGCCGAGGGGCTGGCAGGTGTGGGAGACCGGGGTGGCTGACGGGAAGACCGCCTGGAGCCTGCAGCCTGCGTGGTTGCGACAGGTGGCCGGATCGACGAAGACGCTGGGGTACTCGGCGAACTGCCCGGACAGCACGGTCGGGGTGGAGTTGACCGGGCTGGTGCGGGAGTGGGCTGGCGGCGGCGCCGTGTTGGGCGGGCTGGGGTTGCGGGCTGCGGACGAGGGTGATGTGTTCGCGTGGAAGAAGTGGTCGGCCAGTGAAGGTGCCGAGGGGCATCCGCCGCGGCTGGAAGTGACCTACCAGGAGGGATAATCACAATTGACCACTCGGTTCGTGGTCCTGGCCGGATGCGATTACGGTGAGAGACCGTGTCGGAGCATCTTTCATCCGGACCGGTGAGGGAACTGTCGGATCCCTGGCGCGGGAGTGGCACCTCGCAGTTGCCGGCTGTGTCCATCGGGGTGGGCGAGGGTCACCCGGTCGCGGGGGAGCCCTCACTGGTCGAGCGGCCGGCGGTCAACTACGCGGTCAAGGGTTTGGGGCTGGTGGGGGTGGCCATCCTGTCCGGGTTGTTGTGGGTCGCTTTCCAGCCTTCGCTGGTGGTGGGCACGCCGACGACTCCGCCGGGGGTTCCGGCCTACCAGTTCCAAGCGCATGCCGAGCATCGGGACACGGACTGCCGGAAGCGGGCCTACGGGGTCGTCGCCGAGTTCTTGTCGAGTTCGTCGTGCCAGCAGGTGGTGCGTTCGCTGCACACCACGAGCACCGCGGACGGGGCGAAGGTGGTCGTGTCCATCTCGGTGGTGCGGATGGCGGACAGCAAGAGCGCCGCTGAGCTGAACCAACTGGCTTCGCGGGACAAGACCGGCAACGTCACCGATCTGCTCCGCGACGGCTACACCGTGCCGGATGGGCCACGGAAGTTGACCGGGGCGGGGTATGCCTCCACGGTCACCGGGTCCGTGGTCACCATCGTCGAGTCTGACTTCTTCACCGAGGGGCGGGCGGATCTGGACTTGCTCAAGGCGATCAGCACCGACGCGTTGCGGTTCGGCGCGATTATGAGCTGAGCGACGAGGTGGCTGGTCCCGGCTGCGGAGGCGAGTTCGGGTCGCGTTGCGTGTACGTCGCGTTGCATGGACTGGACCGGGCAGGTCGTGGGGCTGGGTGTAGGGCAAGACCGGTGTGGACCATGGTGGCTGGACTAGCTTGCGTGCGCCCTTTGCACACATCCCGGAGTCGTGTCATCGGCTGCGGACGCCGGTTCGTGCATCGTCTGGTTGGCGGCGATGTGGATGACTGTGCGGGCGTCCACGGACCTGCCGGGCGCCCGCCGGCCGTGTGTCAGGTTCCTCCGTCGGCCATCAGGGCTGGCCGGGGAATGGCACCGTGAGCGGTGTCGCGCCTGCTGCCTTGCGCCACCGGGTCGCGCGGACCGCGGCCGAGGTCAGGGCGTCCAGGCTGGATCTGCGCAGGTTCGCGTCCGCGGTGCGTTCCAGCACCGCGCGCCAGGCGGCCGCGGCATCGGTTTCCGCGGTGACCAGCAGGGTGATCGCTGTCGGCTGGTCGGTGACCGGCTGTGGTGGGGCGTAGCCGGGTTCGGCGGCGACCGGAGTGGCGCCCGCGTCGCGGAGCAGGCGTTCGGTGCTGTCGCGGCGGGCCCGGTGCAGGGTGGCGCCCTCGCGGAGCGCGTTTTGCAGCGAGTCCTTCACGAACGCCGTGGCCAGGCCGTATGCCCAGTCCGCGGCGTGTTCGGCGGCCAGGGCGCGTTGCACGGCGGCGAGGGCTTCCGGCTCCATCGTGGCGGTCGTGGCGCTGGGCTGGGGTGAGGTCATGCCAGCACCTCCCGCAGGCTCGCGCAGCAGGCGGCGACCGAGCCGACCAGGCCGGCGCGGTACGTCGGGAGGCCCGCTACCAGGCCTGTCGCCTCCTTCTCCGCGGCGGCCATGGCCTCGCGCAGCGCGGTCAGCGCGGCGGTCTGCTGACCGACGACCGGCGGCGGGGCGGGGTCGCCGGTCGGTGCGCCCGAAGCCGAGGTCGAGAGGCGGGCGGGGCGGACCCGGTCGATCTCCTTCCGCAGGGCCTCGGCGTGCTGCTGACGGTCACCGGCGACGGCACCAGCCTGGGCGGCCAGGCCCTGGTGCGTGGTCGCGGTGGCCTTGGCCAGGGCGATGTCCGTCCTGGCCCGGCTGAGCAGCGCCTCCAGGGGATCGGCTTGCTCAGGGGCCGGTTCGGGAGTGCACGCGCTGGCCAGCGGCAGCGCCGTCACGGCGAGTGCGCCGGCGACGAGCACCCGGCGGCGGCCGATACGCGGGAGGACGGTGGTCACACCGAGTCATCCTGCCAGGCCGCCCGGCGGGCCCGCCGAACCGCACAGTCGGCGACTCAACCGAACGAGCGGTGATCGTCGGGGCCCGGGCACCTCCTCCGACGAGATACGCTGAGCAACCTCGGCCGGTGAAGTGCAGCACCGGACGCGGGACGGCCCTTGCCATCTGCGGGCGCCGCCGCAACCCCCTGCACCGCAGACAAGGAGTGACCACGTGTCCAGCGCGCCGCGCGACGAGCTCGTCGCCCAGCTCGAACCTCTACTGCGGGAGACCGTGCAGCAGGAGGGTTTCGAGCTGGAGGAGCTCGACATCCGGCAGGCGGGACGGCGTCGGCTGGTCAGGGTGGTCGTCGACTCCGACGACGGCATCGGACTGGACGAGATCGCCAAGGTGTCCCGCTCGGTGTCGGCCACTCTCGACGCCAACGACGCGATCCTGGCTAGCGCCTACACCCTCGAGGTCACCTCGCCGGGCATCGACCGGCCGCTCACCCACCCCCGCCACTGGCGGCGCAACCGGCTCCGGCTGGTGAAGGTGCGGCCGATCGAGGGCGCCGAGTACATCGGCCGGGTCGGCCCGGCCGATGAGCACGAGACCGGCGGCGTGGTGCTGCTGGTGAACGACGAGTTGCGCACGGTCGCCTACCGCGAGATGGCCAAGGCCGTCGTCGAGGTGGAGTTCCGCCAGCCGCCCGCCGAAGAACTGATCAAGCTGGACCGTTGCCAGGGCACGGACGGATCGAAGGAGGAGTCGAAGTGAACGTCGATATCGCCGCACTCCGGGCAATCGAACGGGACAAGGACATCCCTTTCGAGACTGTCCTGGACGCCATCGAGACCGCGCTGCTCACCGCGTACAAGCACACCGAGGGCCACGCCCCGCACGCCAGGGTCGACATCGACCGCAAGTCCGGCCTGGTCCGGGTGCTGGCACAGGACCTCGCGCACGACGGGGCCATCGCCCAGGAGTGGGACGACACCCCGGAGGGCTTCGGCCGGATCGCGGCGACCACCGCGCGCCAGGTCATCCTGCAGCGGCTGCGTGACGCCGAGCACGAGAAGACCTTCGGCGAGTTCGCGGCCAAGGAGAACGAACTCGTCGCCGGGGTGGTGCAGCGCGACGCGCGGGCCAACTCCCGCGGCATGGTCGTGGTGCAGATCGGCGACACCGAGGGCGTGCTGCCCCCGGCCGAGCAGGTGCCCGGCGAGGACTACCAGCACGGCAACCGGATCAAGTGCTACGTGGTCGGCGTCTCCCGCGGCATGCGCGGACCGCAGATCACCCTCTCCCGCACCCACCCGCACCTGGTGCGGCGGCTGTTCGCGCTGGAGGTCCCGGAGATCGCCGACGGCACCGTCGAGATCGCCGCGGTCGCCCGCGAGGCCGGTCACCGTTCCAAGATCGCGGTGCGCTCCACCGTGCCCGGGGTCAACGCCAAGGGCGCGTGCATCGGGCCGATGGGCGCCCGGGTGCGCAACGTGATGAGCGAGCTGTTCGGCGAGAAGATCGACATCGTCGACTACTCCGAGGACCCGGCCACCTTCGTCGGCAACGCGCTCTCGCCGGCCAAGGTCGTCGCGGTGCACGTGGTCGACGAACGGGCGAAGACCGCCCGGGTGATCGTGCCGGACTTCCAGCTCTCGCTGGCCATCGGCAAGGAAGGCCAGAACGCCAGACTGGCCGCCCGGCTCACCGGCTGGCGGATCGACATCCGCAGTGACGCGGACCCCGCTGGACCTGGGGCGGGAGCGGCGGCGGCCGGTGCTACGGCATCCGGTTCGGCTGACTGAGCTGGAAGCGTTAGACTCTAACTTGGCGCAACGCTGGGGAGCGGTTTTCGTGCACGAAGGTCCGGTACGGACGTGTGTCGGATGCCGGTCCCGGGCGTTGGCCACTGAGCTGCTGCGATTGGTGGTCGAGGACGATTCGCTCGTTCTCGATCTTCGCCGTAGGTTGCCCGGTAGGGGTGCCTGGTTGCACCCTGATCCGGAATGCCTGCGCCTGGCCGAGCGGCGTCGGGCGTTTCCGCGAGCGTTGCGCGTTCCGGGACCGTTGGACGCGGTCAAGGTCAGGGATCACCTTGACCAGCGAGCTTGAGAATCTTCACCGATGCGAGGACCTCTCGCGTCATGTCCGGAACAAGGAAGCAGGTCGACCCGTCATGAGTCAGCCGTGAAGCTGAAGCCATGAGCGCGTTTCGACGGTAGGCGAGGTCGAGCGGGACTGCCGCTTGGCCTCCAGATAAGGAGACCAGTGCCAGGCAAGGCCCGCGTGCACGAGCTCGCCAAGGAGCTCGGAGTCACCAGCAAGGAAGTACTGAACAAGCTCAAGGAGCTTGGCGAGTTCGTCAAGTCCGCGTCGTCCACCGTGGAAGCCCCCGTCGCCCGCAGGCTTCGGGACTCCCTGGGCGCCACCGACTCCCCGAAGCGCTCCGCTCCGCGACCCACGCCGCCCGCTTCCCGTCCGTCGCCGGCCGAGGGGCAGCCCAAGGCCGCCGGCGAGCAGGCCCGGCCGTCCGCGCCGGTGCCCGGCCCGGCCGCGATGCCGGGTCGTCCCGGCCCAGGCCCCAAGCCCGGCCCGCGTCCGCCGGCCCCCAAGCCGGTCGAGCAGGCTCCGGCCCCCGCGGCGGCGGCCGCACCGGCAGCGGCTCCCGCCCCCGCGGCCCCCAAGCCCCCGCAGCCCAAGCCGGCCCCCAAGGTCGAGCAGCTGCGGGTGGAACAGCCCAAGGTCGAGCAGCCGAAGGCCGACGCGCCCCGGACCGAGCAGCCCAAGGCCGACCGGCCCGCCGCGACTCGTCCCGGCCCGCGCCCCGGCCCCAAGCCGGCGCCGGACGCCGGTGTCGTGCCGCCGAAGCCGCAGTCCCCGAAGCCCGGTCCGCGCGCGCCGCGTCCCGGCAACAACCCGTTCGGTGTCGGCGCCGGTGCGCCGCCCGCACGTCCTTCCAGCCCGCGTCCCGGCTCGCCGGGCGCCATGCCGCCCCGGCCGAGCGACTCGCGGCCCGGCGACGGGCGTCCGTCGCCCGCGCCGCGCGGTGACCGGCCCGCGCCGGGCAGCGGTGGACCGCGTCCGACCCCGGGCAACATGCCGCCTCGGCCCAACCCGGGCATGATGCCGCCCCGGCCGGCTCGTCCGGCAGGTCCCGGCGGCGGTGGCCGTGGTGGCCAGGGCGGTCCCGGTGGCGGCCGTGGCGGCCCCGGTGGCGGCGCTGGTCGTCCCGGTGGTGGCGGCGGTGCCGGTGGCGGCTTCCGTGGCGGCCCCGGCGGTGGCGGTGGCGGCACTGGTCGTCCCGGTGGTGGCGGCGGTGGCGGTGGCTTCCGTGGCGGCCCCGGTGGTGGCGGTGGCGGCGGCGGTTTCCGCGGCGGTCCCGGTGGCGCCCCTGGTGGCGCGCCCGCCGGTGGTGGCGGTGGCTTCCGCGGCCGTCCGGGTGGTCCCGGTGGCCGTGGCGGTGCCGCGGGGGCCTTCGGCCGTCCCGGTGGCCCGGCTCGCCGTGGTCGCAAGTCCAAGCGCCAGAAGCGCCAGGAATTCGACAACATGCAGGCCCCGTCCATCGGCGGCGTGCGTCTGCCGAAGGGCAGCGGCGAGGCCATCCGGCTTCCCCGCGGCGCCTCGCTGACGGACTTCGCCGAGAAGATCGGCGCCAACCCGGCCGCGCTGGTGCAGGTGCTCTTCCACCTCGGTGAGATGGTCACCGCGACTCAGTCCGTCTCCGACGAGGTGCTCGAGCTCCTCGGCTCGGAGATGAACTACCAGGTCCAGGTCGTCAGCCCGGAGGAAGAGGACCGCGAACTGCTGTCCTCCTTCGCGATCACCTACGGCGAGAACGCCGGTGACGAGGAAGACCTCGTCATCCGTCCGCCGGTGGTGACCGTCATGGGTCACGTCGACCACGGTAAGACCCGGCTGCTGGACACGATCCGCAAGACCAACGTCCACGAGGGCGAGGCCGGCGGCATCACCCAGCACATCGGCGCCTACCAGGTGATGACGCAGCTGGACGGCAACGAGCGGCTCATCACCTTCATCGACACCCCTGGTCACGAGGCGTTCACCGCCATGCGTGCCCGTGGTGCGAACTCCACCGACATCGCGGTGATCGTGGTCGCCGCCGACGACGGTGTGATGCCGCAGACGGTGGAGGCGATCAACCACGCCCAGGCGGCCAACGCGCCGATCGTGGTCGCGGTGAACAAGATCGACAAGGAGGGGGCGAACCCCGACAAGATCCGCCAGCAGCTCACCGAATACGGGCTGGTCGCCGAGGAGTATGGCGGCGAGACCATGTTCGTGGACATCTCGGCGCGGCAGGGCATCAACATCGACGGTCTGCTCGAGGCGATCCTGCTCACCGCGGACGCCTCGCTGGACCTGCGGGCCAACCCGGCCATGGAGGCCCAGGGTGTCGCGATCGAGGCGCACCTCGACCGCGGTCGAGGCCCGGTGGCCACGGTCCTCGTCCAGCGCGGCACGCTGCGCGTGGGTGACTCGATCGTCGCCGGTGACGCCTACGGCCGAGTGCGCCGCATGGTGGACGAGCACAACGAGGACGTCACCGAGGCGACTCCGTCGCGTCCGGTGCTGGTCATCGGTCTGACCTCGGTGCCAGGTGCGGGTGACACCTTCTTGGTGGTCGACGAGGACCGCGTCGCCCGGCAGATCGCCGAGCGTCGCCAGGCCCGGATCCGCAACGCGCAGAACGCGGCGAAGCGGAAGCGGATCAGCCTGGAGGACCTGGACTCCGCGCTGAAGGAGACCAACCAGCTCAACCTGATCATCAAGGGCGACAACTCCGGTACCGTCGAGGCGCTGGAAGCCGCTCTGATGAAGATCGAGGTCGGCGACGACGTCCAGCTGCACGTGGTGCACCGCGGCGTCGGTGGTGTCACCGAGAGCGACATCAACCTCGCCACGGCGGAGAACACCATCGTCCTGGGCTTCAACGTCCGGGCCGAGGGCCGCGCCACCGAGCTGGCCAACCGCGAGGGCGTGGAGATCCGGTACTACACCGTGATCTACCAGGCGATCGATGAGATCGAGCAGGCCCTCAAGGGCATGCTCAAGCCGGAGTACGAAGAGGTCCAGCTCGGCCGCGCCGAGATCCGCGACGTCTTCAAGTCCTCCAAGGTCGGCACCATCGCGGGTTGCATGGTGCTCTCCGGTGAGATCAAGCGGAACACCAAGGCCCGGCTCCTCCGCGACAACAACGTCATCGCGGAGAACCTGCCGATCTCGACGCTGCGCCGGTTCAAGGACGACGTCACCGAGGTCCGCGAGGGCTTCGAGTGTGGTCTGACGCTCGGCAACTACTCCGACCTCAAGGTCGAGGACATCATCGAGACCTACGAGATGCGGGAGAAGCCGCGCAACTGAGGTTGTGGCGGGCCCGGACCGACCCCAAGTCGGTCCGGGCTCGCGCCCATCGACTTACCCACTGGTGATGCCATTTGTACGTCGGGTCGCTGGAACTCGACATCCTGCTCGGCGACGTGCAGTCGCTGAAGCAGAAGCGGTCGCTGGTCCGTCCGGTGATCGCGGAGATCCGCCGCAAGTTCGAGGTGTCCGCCGCTGAGGCCGGACATCTGGACCTGCATCGCCGTGCCCTCGTCGGGGTGGCCGTGGTGGCCGCGGACGCGGGGCACATCCGGGATGTGCTCGACGCCTGTGAACGGATGGTCGCCGGGCGCCCCGAGCTGGAGCTGTTGTCGGCGCGCCGGCGCGTGCACGGACCGGACGACGACGAGTAACAAGACAGGCAAGACCCGAGAAAGGGAGTGAGCGCCGTGGCCGACCAGGCCCGCGCCCGCAGGCTGGCCAAGCGGATCGCCCAGATCGTGGCCTCCGCGATCGAGCACCAGATCAAGGATCCGCGACTGGCGAAGGTGACCATCACCGACGCCAAGGTGACCGGAGACCTGCGCGACGCCACCGTGTACTACACCGTCCTCGGCGACACCGTGGACGCACCGCCGGACCTCGCCGGTGCGGCGGCCGCCCTGGCCAGCGCGACCGGTGTGCTCCGGTCGCTGGTCGGGCAAGGCACCGGGGTGCGGTTCACCCCGACCCTGGCCTTCATCGCCGACACCGTGCCGGACACCGCACGGCAGATGGACGAGCTGCTGACCAAGGCCAGGGAAGCCGATGCCGAGGTCGCCCGCCTCGCCTCCGGCGCCAGCCCCGCCGGTGACGCCGACCCGTACCGCGCACCGCGCGAGGCGGACGAGGACGAAGCCGAGGGCCCGGCCGAGGCGACTGCCGCCGAGCCGGCCGACGGTGAGCTTCGCCACCGCTGACCAGCCCGGATATCGCCGGAAGGTATGGACGTGACCTGGGGTTGTGGGCGAGGCTGACCCCTTGAGGTCAGCTACAACAGCAGGATTGTCGCGGAGGTGAGCGCCCTGGCCGGCGAACGTGGAGCGGTGGCCCCACTCGAGTTCGAGGTGGCGGCGGCCGCCCGGCTGCTGGCCGACGCCACCGACGTCACCCTGCTCGGACATGTCAACCCGGACGCCGACGCCCTGGGCAGCGCCCTGGCCCTCGGTCTTGCCCTGCACCGCCTGGGCAAGACCGTCCGGGTGTCCTTCTCCACGCCGGACCGCGCACCAGACGCGTTGGTCGCACTGGACACCGAGCACCTGCTGGTCCCGCCGTCGCAGGTGCCCGAGTCGCCACCGGTGCTGGTCGCCATGGACACCGGCAGCCTCGCCCGCCTCGGCTGGCTGGGCGAACGCGTTCCGAAGATCATCGCCGCAGGCGGCCAGGTCGTGGTCATCGACCACCACGCCTCCAACACCCGCTACGGCACCCACCACATCGTCGACGACCGAGCCGAGTCCACCACCGTCCTGGTCCTGCGCCTCCTGGACGAAATGGGCATCACCCCGGACCCCGACATCGCCCGCTGCCTCTACGCCGGCCTGGTGACCGACACCAGCTCCTTCCGCCGCGCCCGCCCCCACACCCACGAGCTGGCCGCCCGCCTGCTCGCGGCGGGCGTGGACGCCGAAGCCACAGCCCGCCCGTTGATGGACAACCACCCTTTCGCCTGGCTGGGCATGCTCTCGACGGTCCTGGGCGGCGCCCGGCTGGAACCCGACGGCGCCCGCGGGTTCGGGCTGGTGCACGCGGCGGTGCGGTTGCGCGACGTGGCCGGCCTGCGCAGCGAGGACGTGGACAGCGTCGTCGACGTGGTGCGCAGCACCGCGGAAGCCGAGGTGGCGGTCGTGTTCAAGGAGATCGGCGACCACGAGTGGTCGCTGTCCATGCGCGCGGTCGGCCGGGTCAATGTGGGCGCGGCGGCCCAGGCACTGGGTGGCGGCGGACACCGGCTGGCGGCCGGCTGCACGATGCGAGGCGCACTGGACGAGGTGCTCGACGAGGTGCGCGCGGCACTCAACGCGGCCCCGCTGCTGTAGCCGGACCAAGCACGACCAGTTCAGCGGCGACGAGGCCCAGCCACGACCGAGACGGACGCAACCGAGACGGACGCAACCGAGACGGACGCAACCGAGACGGACGCAACCGAGACGGGCGCGGCGAGCGAGAAGGCCGGGATCTGGCTGCTGCCGTGGTTTGTGAGCCGAACGTGAGAACGCCACCGTGGGACGCAGCGTGTCGTGTGGACGGGCGGAAGGCAGGAATCACGCCGGGCTAAGGCAGGTTGCCTCCGGTCGGTGCGCGGTGCGCGGTGCGCGGTGCGCGGTGCGCGGTGCGCGGTGCGCGGTGCGCGGTGCGCGGTGCGCGATGGCGGAGTGCGCTCGAATGTGGTTGCGACGGTGGCGCAGACGTGGATCGCACACTTGATGGCCGTCGCTTCGACCTCGTTGCCGCCATACGCCCGCTGTTGATGCTCCCTGGATCGCTGGATGTGGGTGCGAGCAGTACTCAACTTGGCGCGATTGTTCAGCCGAAATCCGATTGGACGAGACGGCTCACTGATTAACCGCGTCTAGGTGTCACCGCTGTTCAGGTGCGCTGTCGAGCGCGGAACGCGGCCACATGAACCCGATTGGCACAGCGAGCCGAGCAGAAGCGTTTGGCGCGATTCGTCGACGTGTCCACGAAGTACGTGGCGCAGTCCTGGGCGGCGCAGTGGCCCCACCGATCCAGACCATGGCGGACGACTGCTTGGGCCAGGCCCCAGGCTGCGGCCGCGGCTACTTCCTGAGCAGGTGGGGCGTCGGGTTCGGCTACGTGGATGTGCCAGTTGGGGGCTTCGCCGCTGCTGTGGCCGGACAGGCGGGGGCGGGGCGGGTGGGTGGCCAGCAGGGTGTTCACGGTGGTCAGGACGGCGTCCGCGTCGTCGTTGACCGCGGCGTCCAGGGCCATGCGGAGGGTGGTGGCGACGGTGCGGAGGGCCTCCAGGTCCGTCTCGGTGGTGCGGTCGGCCCACCAGGGCTCGTCGTGCAGGGCGGCGCGGAGGTCGGCCAGATCGGCCAGGCTCGCGTTGGCGAGGCGGAGGGCTACGTCGAGGTAATCGGCGTTGTCCATTGTCGGTCCTTACGTCTACGCTGCCATGCGTCAGGGGTCAAATAGCTAACAGCACCTTACCGGGAGGTTGCCGTGGACCAGGTGCCGTTGCGGCGGGTGCTCTCGCTGGCGTTGCCCGCGTTGCTGGTGCTCGCCGCGGAACCGCTGTACCTCCTGGTCGACACGGCGGTGGTCGGGCGGCTTGGCGCGGTGCCGCTGGCCGCGCTCGCGGTGGGTGGCGTGGTGCTCGCGCAGGTCTCGACGCAGCTGACCTTCCTCTCCTACGGGACCACCGCTCGGGCCGCCCGGTTGCACGGCGCGGGGCGGCGGGCGGACGCGGTCGCGGAGGGTGTGCAGGCGACCTGGCTGGCGTTGTTGCTGGGTGCGGGGCTGGTGCTGGTCGGGCAGGTGTTCGCGGGGCCGGTGGCGCGGTTGCTCGCGGGGGAGGGGCCGGTCGCGGATTCGGCCGTCTCCTGGTTGCGGATCGCGTTGTTCGGGGCGCCGTTGATCCTGGTCACGATGTCCGGCAACGGATGGATGCGCGGGGTGCAGGAGACCGCGCGACCGATGCGGTACGTGCTGTTCGGCAACGCGCTCTCCGCCGTGATCTGCCCGGTGTTCGTGCACGGACTCGGTGAGTTCGACGGGTGGGGGCTGGAGGGCTCCGCGATCGCCAACGTGCTCGCCCAGGCCATCTCGGCCGTGCTGTTCCTGCGGGCGCTGGTGGTGGAGCGGGTGCCGTTGCGGCCGCACTGGCGGGGCATGCTCGCGCAGCTCGGGTTGGGACGTGACCTGGTGTTGCGCAGTCTCGCCTTCCAGGCGTGTTTCGTCTCCGCGGCGGCGGTGGCGGCGCGGACCTCGGCGGCGACCGCGGCGGCGCATCAGGTGGTGTTGCAGCTGTGGACGTTCCTGGCGCTGGTGCTGGACTCGCTGGCTATCGCGGCGCAGTCGCTGGTCGGGGCGGAGCTGGGTGCGGGGCGGGCGGAGCGGGCGAAGGCGCTGGCGGGGCAGATGATCCGCTACGGGCTGGTGTTCGGGATCGCGCTCGGGGTGCTGTTCGCGGCGTTGTCCGGGGTGCTGCCGGGGGTGTTCACGCCGGATGCCGGCGTGCTCGCCGAGGTGCCGCACGCGTGGTGGTTCTTCGTGCTGTTGCAGCCGGTGGCGGGCGTGGTGTTCGCGCTGGACGGGGTGCTGCTCGGGGCGGGGGACGCGGCGTTCCTGCGGACCGCGACCCTGTTGTCGGCGGCGCTCGGTTTCCTGCCGTTGGTGTGGGCGTCGATGGTCTTCGGCTGGGGGCTGCTCGGAATCTGGACCGGGCTCAGCGCGTTCATGGTGTTGCGGCTCGCCGCGGTGTTGTGGCGGGCCGGCAGCGGGCGCTGGGCAGTGGTGGGCGCCGTGCGGGACTGACACGGTGCTGACCTGCGACGGAGCCGTGCGGCGCCGGTTCGCGCACGCCTGTGGGCCAGGCCACGTCTCGGGTTGATAACGCTTACGGGTGATCATCCGATGTCTAAGGTGGGCCAGCGTCGGCCGCCCCCATTCCGACCTCTCACTCACTGTTCTTCGCTGTTCCCTGGAGGGTTTCCTTGTCGGCCGAGCGTGCCCGCCGTCAGGCGTGGCTGGTCTGGTCCATCGCGGTAGTCGTTTACGTGGCGGCGGTCTTCCACCGCACCTCGCTCGGGGTCGCCGGACCCCAGGCCGCCGAGCGCTTCGGCGTCGGTCCGGCCGCGCTCGGTGTCTTCACCGTGCTGCAGATCGGCGTCTACGCCGCCATGCAGATCCCCACCGGCCTGCTGGTCGACCGCTTCGGGCCGCGGCGGGTGCTCACCGCGGCCGCGGTGCTCATCGGCGCCGGACAGATGCTGTTCGCGCTCGCTGACTCCTACCCGCTCGCGCTCTCCGCCCGCGCCGTGCTCGGCTGCGGTGACGCGATGACCTGGGTCAGCCTGCTCCGCCTGATCGCCGGGCACTTCCCCGCGCGCAAGTACGCCGTGGTCGTCTCGATCTCCGCCGCGCTCGGCGGCGCGGGCAACCTGGCCTCGACCATGCCGCTGACCGTGCTGCTGGACAACGTCGGCTGGACCCTGACCTTCCTCATCGGCGGCGGTCTGACCACCGCCTACGCCGCGCTGGCCGGCACCAGGCTGCGGGATGTGCCCGAGGGCACGCCCGCCCCGGCCACCGACCCGGTGCCGCTGCGCTCGGTCGGTCGTTCGGTGGCCGCGGCCTGGCGGATCCCGGGCACCCGGCTCGGGTTCTGGGTGCACTTCTCTACCATGTTCGCCCCGGCCGTGCTCGGCCTGCTCTGGGGTTTCCCGTACCTGACCGAGGCGCAGGGACTGAGCCCGCACGTGGCCAGCGCGATGCTCGGGGTGCTGGTGATCGGCGCGATCGTCGGCGGGCCGTTGTTCGGCGCGCTCATCGGCCGCCGGCCCGAACTGCGCATGCCGCTGGTCGTCGGCTTTCTCGCCGCCGCCGTGCTGACCTGGGTGGTGCTGCTGGGCTGGCCCGGCGGACAACCGCCGATCGCGCTGGTCGTGATCGCGCTGGTGGTGCTCTCGCTGGGCGGACCGGCCTCCACGGTCGCCTTCGCGCTGGCCCGCGACTACAACTCGCTGCGCACCGTCGGCACCGCGACCGGGCTGGTCAACGTGGGCGGCTTCAGCGCGACCACGGTCGCCGCGCTCAGCGTCGGGCTGCTGCTGGAGGTGGCCGCGCCACTGGGCCCGGCGGCCAAGTTCCAGGTCGCGTTGTCGGCGATTCTGCTGGTGCTGCTCTTCGGCACCTGGCGGACCGCGGTGTGGTGGCGACGTGCTCGCGCGGTCGTGCTCGCCGCCGCGGCCAGGGGCGAGGAGGTGCCGGTCCAGCTGCGCGCGCGGCGCTGGGACGACCTCGCCGCCGTGCCCGTGCCCGCCGCTGCCTAGGATCGCGCCTCGTGACCCGAGCTGAACGCGCCTCACGTCCCCCCGTGCCACCCGGTCTCGTCGTGGTGGACAAGCCGAGCGGGATGACCTCCCACGACGTCGTCGCGCGGGTGCGCCGGATCATGGGCACCCGCAAGGTCGGGCATGCGGGCACGCTGGACCCGATGGCCACCGGCGTGCTCGTGCTCGGCATCGAACGCGCCACCAAACTGCTCGGCCACCTGGCCCTGGACACCAAGGCCTACCTCGCCTGCATCCGCCTCGGCGCCGCCACCACCACCGACGACGCCGAGGGCGAGGTGACCTCCGCCGCCGACGCGTCCGAGGTGGCCGAGGACGCGGTGCGCGCGGAGATCGCCAAGCTCACCGGCGACATCCTGCAGGTGCCCAGCTCGGTCAGCGCGGTCAAGATCGACGGCCAGCGGGCCTACGCGCGGGTGCGCGCGGGCGAGGAGGTCGTGCTGGAGCCGCGGCCGGTCACCGTGGCCCGCTTCGACCTGCTCAACCTGCGCCGCGAGGGCGAGTTCACCGACCTGGACGTGCTGGTCGAGTGCTCCTCCGGCACCTACGTGCGTGCGCTGGCCCGCGACATCGGCCGCGAACTCGGCGTCGGCGGCCACCTCAACGCGTTGCGCCGCACCCGGGTCGGCCCGTTCGGCCTGGCCGTGGCGCGCACGCTGGCGCAGCTGGAGGAGGAACCGCAGCTCAGCCTGGACCTGGACGCCGCGGTCGCCGCCGCCTTCCCGCGCTGCGACGTCGACGCCACCGCGGCCTCCGCGCTCGCGCATGGCGGCGCGCTGCCCGCGGCGGGCATCGACGGCACCTACGGGGTGTTCGCGCCCTCCGGGAAGGTGATCGCGCTCGCCAAGGACAACGCCGGCCGGGCCAAGCCGCTCGTGGTGCTCGCGCCCTCCGGCTGAACATCGCCCAGTCCGGCTGACGATCACCGGGCCCCGTAGGCTCGCCTCGTGCAACGCTGGCGCGGACTGGACAACCTGCCTGGAGGCTGGGGACGTTGTGTGCTGACCGTCGGGGTCTTCGACGGGGTGCACCGCGGTCACCAGCAACTCATCGCCCGAGCCGTGGAACTGGCCAAGCAACGTGGCCTGCCGAGCGTGGTGATGACCTTCGACCCGCACCCGTCCGAGGTGGTCCGGGCCGGTAGTCATCCGGCCCAGCTGACCACCCTCGCGCGGCGGGCCGACCTGGTCGAGCAGCTCGGCGTGGACGTGTTCTGCGTGCTGCCGTTCAGCCCGGACATCTCCCGGGTGCCCGCGGATGAGTTCGTGCACGAACTGCTGGTCGAGCGGCTGCACGTGGCCGCGGTGGTGGTCGGAGAGAACTTCCGCTTCGGCCACCGCGCGGCCGGGGACGTCGAGCTGCTGCGCTCGCTGGGCGCGCGGTTCGGGTTCGTCGCCGAGGGCGTGCGGTTGCTCGCCGAGGACTCGGTCACCTTCTCCTCCACCTACATCCGGGCCTGCATCGACGCTGGTGACGTCGACGCCGCGGCCGCCGCGCTGGGCAGGCCGCACCGGCTGGAGGGCATCGTGGTGCGCGGTGACCAGCGTGGCCGGCTGCTCGGTTTCCCGACCGCCAACCTCTCCAGTCAACTGCATTCCGCAGTGCCTGCCGACGGTGTGTACGCGGGGCGGCTGGTGCACGTGGGCCACGTCAGCCACGGGGTGCCCGGACAGGTGCGCTCGCTGCCCGCGGCCATCTCGGTGGGCACCAATCCGACCTTCTCCGGGCGGGAGCGCCGGGTGGAGGCCTACGTGCTCGACATCAACGAGGACCTCTACGGCGAACGCGTCGCGCTCGACTTCGTGCACCGGCTGCGCGCCACCGAACGCTACGACAACGTCGACGCGCTCATCGCGCAAATGCACCTGGACGTCGCGGAGACGCGGAAGCTGCTCACGAACGAGTGAACCCACCGCGGGTGCACTTGCGAACGCCTCGGCGGTTCGTGCCGGTCCCGGCCGTCCGACCTGGCAGGATTCAAGCCGCTGAACGCAGGTCGCCGGGGACCGAGCCAACTGGGAGTGCAATAGCAGTGGAGGAACAGAAGATCGTCCAGCGTAACCTCGCGCTGCAGCGCGAGTGGTACGGCGAACCGCTGGGAGACCGGGTCCGGCGGCTCGTGGTGGCCTACGACATCTCCCAGGCGCAGCTGGCCGACGTGCTCGGCATCAGCGCGCCCATGCTCAGCCAGGTCATGAGCGGACGACGGGCGAAGATCGGCAACCCCTCGGTGCTCGCCCGGATGGTCATGCTGGAGCGGCGGGTGCTGACCCCCGGTGTCGCCGCCGGTGAGAAGGCCGCCATCGACGAGGCGCTGGTGCAGGTCCGCGACTCCCGGCCCAAGGTGAGCATGGACACCCTGCCGGTGGACGAGGGCCGCGCCGAGCAGACCGCGCTCAACCGGCTGCGCGATCTGGCGGTGGCCGAGGAACTCAGCGGCGCGGCCGATCTGCTGGCCGGTCGCTACCCGGCGCTGGCCGATCTGCTGCGGCGGGCCGCGGAGGAGTCCTGAGCCAGGCCAGGCTGTTCACCGCGCTCTGGCCGCCGGCGGAGGTGCTCGGTCATCTCGCCGAGGGGATCGGCCCGCTCGACGGGGTCGGTCCGGGGGTGCGTGCCGAGCCCGTCGAACGGTGGCACCTCACGCTGTGCTTCCACGGCCCGGACTCGATCGAGGATCGGACCAGCGCGCTAACTGGACAGTTACGCGGACTGCGCGCGCCGCGACTGCGGATCGGCGGCTGGGGCGAGTTCCGCGGCGTGCTCTGGGCCGGGATCCAGTACGCGAGCCCGGCCGACGAAGCGGCGCTGCGCGCGCTCGCGCTGGCCGCGGGCGCCGACCCGGAGCGGTACACCCCGCACCTGACCTTGCTGCGCTTCGCCGGGGACCGCCCGGAAATGCGTTCGCTGACCACCCGGTTGGCCGACTACACTGGGCCGTGGTGGACGCCAGCGGAGGTAGATCTGGTCCGCAGTGACCGGACCCCGCGTGGTCCCAGCTATCACTCTGTGGCGCGGCTCGCCCTGACCGGCTGAGACGCACTGCGCCGAACGGCTGCTACCCTCAATCTTTGGGTCCGGCTGCGTTCCGTGGCGGCCGGTACCGTCCAACCCCCGCCGGATGGGCGAGGGGTCCGCACGGAACGAGCGAAGTACAGGAGTAACACGCGTGGCACTGTCCACTGACCAGAAGAAGACCATCCTCGGCGAGTACGGCACCCACGAGTCGGACACCGGCTCGCCGGAGGCGCAGGTCGCCCTGCTGAGCAAGCGCATCAGCGGGCTCACCGAGCACCTCAAGACCCACAAGCACGACCACCACTCGCGTCGCGGGCTGCTGCTGATGGTCGGCCGCCGTCGTCGCCTGCTCGACTACTTGAAGAAGAGCGACATCGAGCGCTACCGAGCGCTGATCGCTCGCCTCGGCCTGCGCCGATGAGTTGACACCGAGGGGGAGCGGCCGAGCCGCTCCCCCTCGGTTCATCCCGATCGCGTCCCGCAGACCGGGCGCGAACAGGCTGGATGCAGTAGAAAGCCAGCCAGACCCCACAGGGGCCCGCGCCGTCCCAGGCAGCGGAAGTGCGGACGCCGGTCCTCGGTAGTGGTTCCCGGGCAGGATGCCCGGGAGCTTCGATCGAAGACCGGCAGACATTCGTCGCGACACTTCCGCCGGGACAGCCGCGTGGTGGCCCTACACAGAGAGAACCAAAGAGGAGTAACCACGTGACCGATGTCGAGATCTACGAATCGACCGCTGTTCTGGACAACGGGAAGTTCGGCTCCAGGACCGTTCGGTTCGAGACCGGCCGCCTGGCCCGTCAGGCCGCGGGCAGCGTCGTCGCCTACCTGGACGACGACACCATGCTGCTCTCCGCCACGACGGCGTCCAAGCACCCCAAGGACCACCTCGACTTCTTCCCGCTGACGGTGGACGTCGAGGAGCGCATGTACGCCGCGGGCCGCATCCCCGGCTCGTTCTTCCGCCGCGAGGGCCGTCCCTCCACCGACGCGGTGCTCACCTGCCGGCTGATCGACCGCCCGCTGCGCCCGTCCTTCGTGGACGGTCTGCGCAACGAGATCCAGGTCGTCGTCACCGTGATGAGCCTGGCCCCGACCGACCTGTACGACGTGCTGGCGATCAACGCCGCCTCCGCGTCCACCCAGCTCGCGGGCCTGCCCTTCTCCGGGCCGATCGGTGGCACCCGGGTCGCCCTGATCGAGGGCCAGTGGGTCGCCTTCCCGACCTACGAGCAGCTCGAGAACGCCGTGTTCGACATGGTCGTCGCGGGCCGCATCGTCGGTGACGACGTCGCGATCATGATGGTCGAGGCCGAGGCCACCGAGAAGACCATCGAGCTGGTCGCCGGTGGCGCCGCCGCGCCGACCGAGGAGATCGTCGCGGCCGGCCTGGAGGCCGCCAAGCCGTTCATCCGGGCGCTGTGCGAGGCCCAGCAGGAGCTGGCCGCCGACGCCGCCAAGGCCACCGCCGACTACCCGGTCTTCCTCGCCTACGAGGCCGACGTCTTCGCCGCGGTCGAGGGCGTTGTCGCCGCCGACCTGACCCAGGCGCTGACCATCGCGGACAAGCAGGAGCGCGAGGCCCGCCTGGACGAGCTGAAGGCCAAGGTGCTCGACTCGCTCGTGCCCGACGCCGACGCCGAGTTCGCCGGCCGGGAGAAGGAGATCGGCGCGGCCTTCCGCTCGCTGACCAAGAAGTCGGTGCGCCAGCGCATCCTGCGCGATCAGGTCCGCATCGACGGCCGTGGCGTCAGTGACATCCGCAGCCTCGGCGCCGAGGTCGCGGTCATCCCGCGTACCCACGGCTCCGCGCTGTTCGAGCGCGGCGAGACCCAGATCCTGGGTGTCACCACGCTGAACATGCTGCGCCTTGAGCAGCAGATCGACTCGCTCTCGCCCGAGACGCACAAGCGCTACATGCACCACTACAACTTCCCGCCGTACTCCACCGGTGAGACCGGCCGGGTGGGCTCGCCCAAGCGGCGCGAGATCGGTCACGGCGCGCTGGCCGAGCGGGCGCTGATGCCCGTGCTGCCCACCCGCGAGGAGTTCCCCTACGCGATCCGCCAGGTCTCCGAGGCGCTGGGCTCCAACGGCTCCACCTCGATGGGCTCGGTCTGCGCCTCCACCATGTCGCTGTTCAACGCCGGTGTGCCGCTGAAGGCGCCGGTCGCGGGCATCGCCATGGGCCTGGTCTCCGATGAGGTCGACGGCAAGACGCGCTACGTCGCGCTGACCGACATCCTCGGCGCCGAGGACGCCTTCGGCGACATGGACTTCAAGGTCGCGGGCACCAAGGAGTTCATCACCGCGCTCCAGCTGGACACCAAGCTCGACGGCATCCCCTCCGACGTGCTCGCCGGCGCGCTCGACCAGGCCCGCGACGCGCGGCTCACCCTGCTGGAGGTCATGGCCGAGGCCATCGACCGCCCGGACGAGATGAGCCCGTACGCCCCGCGGGTGACCTCGGTGACCATCCCGGTCGACAAGATCGGCGAGGTGATCGGGCCGAAGGGCAAGATGATCAACTCGATCACCGACCAGACCGGCGCCGACATCTCCATCGAGGACAACGGCACCATCTACGTCGGGGCCGCGGACGGTCCGTCCGCCCAGGCCGCGATCGACATGATCAACGCCATCGCCAACCCGCAGCTGCCGAAGGTCGGCGAGCGCTTCCTGGGCACCGTGGTCAAGACCGCGGCCTTCGGCGCGTTCGTCTCGCTGCTGCCGGGCAAGGACGGCCTGGTGCACATCTCCAAGCTGGGCAACGGCAAGCGGATCAACAAGGTCGAGGACGTGGTCAAGGTCGGTGACAAGCTCCGGGTGGAGATCGCCGACATCGACCAGCGCGGCAAGATCAGCCTCGTCGTGGTGAACGAGGAGGACGCCGCCAAGGCCGACACCGGGGCCGAGGCAGGCGCCGAGGGTGCCGCCACCCCGGAGCCGGCTGACGCGTGACGTCGCGGAACAACAGGGCAGGGGGCGCTTCCGGCGCCCCCTGCGCCGTATCGGAGGGCTTTGTGACCGAGGTGTTGGAGCGCACCTCGGAGGACTGCGCAGTGCAGCGCACCATGCTGCCGGGCGGCCTCCGGGTGATCACCGAACAACTGCCCGGCGTGCGTTCGGCGTCCGTGGGGATCTGGGTGGCCATCGGCTCCCGGGACGAGCCGCAGGAGGTCGCGGGAGCCGCGCACTACCTGGAGCACCTGCTGTTCAAGGGCACCAAGCGGCGCAACGCGGTGCAGATCGCCGAGGAGATCGACGCGGTCGGCGGCGAGCTGAACGCGTTCACCGCCAAAGAGCACACCTGCTACTACGCGCACGTGCTCGACGCGGATCTGCCGCTGGCGGTGGACCTGGTCGGTGACGTGGTCTTCGACGCGGTGTGCGCCGACGCGGACATGGAACTCGAGCGCGGCGTGGTCCTGGAAGAGATCGCCATGCGCGATGACGATCCCGAGGACCTGCTGCACGAGGCGTTCTGCACGGCCATGCTCGGCGACCACCCGCTGGGGCGGCCGGTGCTCGGCTCCGAGGAGTCGATCACCGCGATGAGCCGGGACGCGCTCTACGGCTTCTACCGGGACAACTACACGCTGCCCCGGATGGTGCTGGCCGCGGCCGGCAACGTGCGGCACGAGCAGGTGCTGGAGCTGGCGCAGACCGCGCTCGGCGACCGGCTCACCGGCAACCCGGCGCCGCTGCCGCCGCGGGTCGGCACCGCGGAGATCATCCGTGGGCAGAAGCTGGTGCTGTGCGAGGACGACACCGAGCAGGCGCACCTGATGCTCGGCGTGCCCGCGCTGGACCGGCATGACGACCGGCGCTTCGCCCTGGGCGTGCTCAACGCGGCACTGGGCGGCGGGATGAGTTCCCGGCTGTTCCAGGAGGTCCGGGAGCGGCGCGGGCTGGCGTACTCGGTGTACTCCTCGGTCGCTGCCTACGCCGACACCGGGCACCTCGCGGTGTACGCGGGGTGCCAGCCGGAGCGGCTCGGCGCGGTCGCGGGCGTGGTGCGTTCGGTGCTGACCGGCATCGCCAAGGACGGGCTGCGGCCCGCCGAGGTGGCCAGGGGCAAGGGGCAGCTGCGCGGCGGGCTGGTGCTGGGGCTGGAGGACACCAGTTCCCGGATGTCCCGCATCGGCAAGGGCGAGCTGAACTACGGCGATCACCTGACTGTGGAGGAGACCCTCGCGCGGATCGACTCGGTGACCGCCGAGCAGGTGGCCGAACTCGCACGTGAATTGCTGGCCCGCCCGCTCAGCGCCGCGGTGGTGGGGCCGTACGCTTCTGCCGACGATTTGCCCACCGAAGTGCACGAGGTGATCGCATGACGGCCCCTGCCCAGCCAGCGGGACGCGGCGCCGAGGAGCCGATTCGCGTCGGGGTGCTCGGCGCACGCGGCCGGATGGGCGCCGAGGTGTGCCGCGCGGTGGACGCCGCGCGGGACATGGAACTGGTCGCCATGGTCGACGAGGGCGACTGGCTGGCCGGTGTCGGCGACGCTGGCGCCGAGGTGGTGGTGGACTTCACCCACCCCAGCGCGGTGATGGACAACGTCCGCTTCTGCGTTGAACGCGGCATCCACTGCGTGGTGGGCACCAGCGGCTTCAGCGATCAGCGGCTGGAGGAGATCCGCGGCTGGCTGCGGGAGAAGCCGGAGCTGGGCGTGCTGGTGGCGGCGAACTTCGCCATCGGCGCGATCCTGTCGATGCGCTTCGCCGAACTGGCCGCGAAGTACTACGAGTCGGTGGAGATCGTCGAGCTGCACCACGCGCGCAAGGCCGACGCGCCCTCCGGCACCGCGCACCGCACCGCCCAGCTCATCGCCGCGGCCCGGGTCAAAGCGGGCATGGGGGCTATTCCGGACGCCACCACGCAGGAGCAGGACGGCGCGCGCGGCGCGGAGGTCGACGGCATCCGGGTGCACTCCCTGCGGCTGTCCGGCCTGGTCGCGCACCAGGAGGTGCTCTTCGGCACGGCGGGGGAGACGCTGACGATCCGGCACGATTCGCTGGACCGCAGCTCCTTCATGCCGGGTGTCCTGCTGGGCATCCGCTCAGTGCGCACCCGCCCCGGCCTGACCCTCGGCCTGGAATCCCTGCTCGACCTGTGAACGCCCGCAGAGTCGCCTACATCCTCACCGCGGTGCTCGCGGTGTACCTGGTGCTACTGGCCGAACGCGCCTACACCCTGGTCACCTCGGGCACCGCCGTGGCCTTCATCCTGGGCCTGGCCATCCTGATCCTGCCGATCCTGGGTGCCTGGATGGTCCTGGCCGAGCTGCGTTTTGGCAGCCGCACGGAGGCGCTGGCCCGTCGACTGGACGAGGCCGGTGAGCTGCCCGACATCAGCGACCTGCCGCGACGACCGTCGGGCCGGGTGGAACGAGACGCGGCGGACGCCTGGTTCGCCGAGCGCAAGGCCGAGGTGGACGCGGCGCCCACGGATTGGCGCGGCTGGTTCAAGCTCGCGCAGGCCTATGACATCGCCGGGGATCGGCGGCGGGCGCGTGAGTCGATGCGCAAGGCCATCGAGCTGGGCAACACCTGACCGCTGGGCAACACCTGACCGCTGGATAACGCCCGGCTGCTGGGCTATGTCCGGCCGCTTGTGCGCGCCCGACCGGACGTGATCGTTCGACGGCTGGTGATCGTCCGACCCCTCGGGGCTTACGCGCCCTCCGGCCTCAGAACAGCCAGCCGCTGACCAGAGCCGGTGCCGCAGCCAGCGCCGCGAAGCGGGCGAAGCGGCCGATCAGGCAGGCCGAGACGAAGTTCAGCAGGGACACCCTGGCGACCCCGGCGATCACCGCGATCGCGGCGTAGGGCGGCACACTCGCGGTCGCGCTCAGCAGCATCACCGAGTACGACCAGCCCGGTCGGCGGGCGCACACTTCGCGGAAGCGGTCCACGTGCGCGCTCCACTTGCCCTTGGGGCGGTCCGGATCGCGTTCGCGGCGCAGGAACTTCGGCAGGGTGATGTCGCCGCGGCCCGCGTAGAAGTACAGCAGTTTGCCCGCCACCTGGCCGACGGCCACCACCAGACCCATCGCCCACCAGGGCAGTTGCGGCTGGGCCAGCACCACGGCGAGCACGTACGCCTCGAGCACGATGATGGGGATCAGCGCCGAGGCGATGCCCATGCCCAGGCTCAGCGCCAACCACATCAGCACACCGCGCTCCCGCCTCGTCGGGCGCCAGCGTACCCGTGAGCTGCGGCGACTTACTCCACCAGGGACAACTCCAGAGAACCCGTCAGCCGGAGTTCACGCAGCGGCCTGCCGCCGGCGTCCAGGGTGCGGATGGTGCCGTCGGTGTCCCAGCCCGCGGAGCGGAAGAACTTCAGCGACGCCTGGTCCGCCTCGGCCACCCAGGTCACCCCGCGCTGGGCGCCCTGCTCCCGGAGCCGGGCGGCGGCCGTGGCCAGCAGGCGGCCGGCATGGCCACGGCGGCCCCAGCGGGGCTCCACCAGCAGCACGCTGACCAACGCGGTCGAATCGGCGTCCACCGGCAGCGCGCCGTCTGCGGCGGCGATCTCCTCGGTGGGGGCCGGACCGGCGGCGCAGAAGCCGACCACCCACTCGCCCTCGGTGGCCACCAGCACCGTGGCCGGGCCCGCGGTGACCGCCTCCAGCCACAGCCGTTCGGTCTCCTCGGCATCCAGCCCGGCCAGCACCTCGGCGGGCAGGATCGCCGCGTAGGCGGTCTGCCAGGTGACCTGTTGGATGCGGGCGATCTCGGCGGCGTCAGTGGGGAGTGCGGGCCGGACGGCGGCGTCTGCCATGCGAGACAACCTAGCCGGTTGCCTGCCGCGATATAACTTAGGCAAGGCTAGCCAAAGCAAGATCACACTCCTGGGGGTTGTCTTGACCGAGGTGCCCGACACCGAGAACTCCGCCGTCGCGCCGCGTTCGCCCGGCGAGCTGCTGCCGATCGCCTACGGCTTCGCCTACACGCACGTGCTGCGCGTGGCACTCGAACTGCGGCTGCCCGAACTGCTCGCCGAGCGCCCCCGCGAGATCGCCGAACTCGCGACCGCGACGAGATCGCACGAGCCGTCGCTGTACCGCCTGAGCCGGTTGCTGATCGCCTTCGGGCTGATCGAGGAGCACGACGGCCTGCTGCGGCTCAGCGAACTCGGCCAGTACCTGCGCGCCGACGTGCCCGGCTCGGCCCGCGGCGCCGTCGACCTCGCCCTCGATCCGGTGCTCAGCCACGCCTGGACCGAACTCGGTCACACCGTGCGCACCGGCGAGACCGCCTTCGACCACGTGCACGGCCACGGGCTGTTCCGGCACCTGGACGCGGATCCGGCCGCCGCGGCCGCCTTCCACCGGGTGATGGCGGGCTCGACCCGGGTGGTCGTGCCCGCCGTGGTCAGCGCCTACGACTTCGGGCCGCTGCGCACCTTGATCGACGTCGGCGGCGGGGACGGCACCCTGCTTGCCGCGCTGCTGTCGGCCTACCCGGCACTGCGCGGCACCGTCTTCGACACCGCGGCCGCGGTCGGCGCCGCGACCGGCGTGTTCGCCGCGGCGGCGGTGGCCGACCGCGCCGACACCCAGGCCGGGGACTTCTTCGTCTCGGTGCCCGAGGGCGCGGGCGGGTACCTGCTCAAGAGCATCCTGCACGACTGGTCGGACGCGGACTCAGTGCGGATCCTGCGCAACTGCCGCGCCGCGATGCGCCCGGACGGACGGGTGCTCGTGGTCGAACCGGTGGTCGCCGAGGATCCGGCCGGGGCGGGCGGGTTGCACGCGGCGATGAGCGATATCCAGATGCTCGTGCTCACTCCCGGCCGGGAGCGCACGCTGGCCGAGTTCGCCCGGGTGTTCGCCGACAGCGGGCTGGTCCTCGTCGGGGTGCACCCGCTGCCGGGCTCGCCCGCGCTGCGCCTGTTGGAGGCGCAGGCCGCCTGAGCCGGGGGTGGTGACGGACGCGGGCCCGCGCGCCCGCGTCCGTCACCGTGACGAAAAGTCGTGCGGGTCACACTCCGGAGATCTGCTTGATCCAGGTGCGGAGGCCGGTGATGTCGGCGTAGCCGCCGAACCCGTCGTTCTGGGTAGGCTTGTGGCCGATCGAGCACACGCCGACCTGCACCCCGTTGACGATGATCGGACCGCCGGAGTCACCGCCGGCGACCTCGCCGTTGTTGCGCACGCAGATCAGCGTGTTGTCCCCGGCGCAGCCCAGCGAGGCGACGCTGCCGGTGGCGAACTTGAGGTTCTCCGGCAGCGGGCCGGACCAGTCGGACTTGTCCGCACCCCAGCCGTAGATGGTGTCGGCGGATCCGACCCGCACCGAGCCTGCCGCGCCGAGCCGCGAGTAGGTGGTGTTGATGTCCCGGTCGAGCTGCACCAGGCTCACGTCGTTGCGGCCGCTGTAGTTGACCAGGCGGGTGGCCTTGGCGGTCTGGCCGCCACTGCTGCGCTTGAGCGAGCCGACCCGGACGGTGAAGTTGGCGACCGGGCGCTGGGTGCAGTGCCGCGCGGTGAGCACCCAGCGCGGCGCGATGATCGAGGCGGTGCAGGTGTGGCTGCCGTTGTAGGCCAGCGAGACGATCCAGGGGATGTTCTGGGTGACGGTGCCGCCGCGGACGATGAACGGCTCGGCGTCGCCGGCGGCCGGCGGGGCGGCGGCGGTGTCGGGGGCCAGGGGGTGGGCGATGGTGGGGTTGTCAGCGGCGGCCGTGGTGGAGCCGGTGGTGGTGGAGTCAGCGGTGGTGGACTCGGTGGTGGCGGCGGAGTTGGTGGCGTCGGCGGTCGTGCCAGGGGTGGCGGTGGCGGCTGGACTGGCGGTGGCCGCGGTCGCGCAGATGAACAGGGCGAGCACGGCGGCGCGCAGGAGCTTGGTCGTTCCTCGCATGGTGGGTCCTTCGCAGGGATGGTCACGCACAGGGATGCGGCGGCGGTAGCCTGGCCGCAGGGCCGAGTGTGCGAGCCCGGCGCGAGGAGCGGATCCCTTCGGAGGGACCGTGGAAATCGTCGAAAACACGGTTCTCCAGGTAACCGTTCTTCTGGACGGGCGGAGCCGGCCGGGACAAGCGGAGTGGCCGGGACAGGCAGAAGGGCGCCACCCGGCAGGATGACGCCCTTCCTTGCTGCCCCTCGGTCGGTCAGACGCCCGCGTAGGAGCGGATCCAGGTGCGGAACAACGCGACGTTGGTGTAGCCGGCCCAGCCGCTGCCGGCCGGCTTGTGGCCGATGGCGCACACGCCGCCCTGGATCATCTGGCCGGTGCGCGGGCTGCGCACGTACACCGGGCCGCCGGAGTCGCCGCCGGCGATGCTGCCGTTGGTCTGGGTGCACAGCACCCTCGGGTTCGCCGAGGCGCAGTTGGCGTCGGAGACCTTGCCGTCGGCGTACTTCAGGCGCTCGGGCAGCGGGCCGGACCAGTCCGCCTTCTCCGAGCCCCAGCCGTAGGCGGTGGCCGCCTGGTTGGTGGCGATGTCCGCGCTGGTCGCAAGCACCGAGTAGGTGGTGTTGATGCTGCGGTCCAGCTCGACCAGGGCGATGTCGGCGTTGGGCCAGGAGTAGCTCGGGTGCTTGATCACCCGGGTGGCGTTGGCCGTGGTGCCGCCGCTGCTGCGGGTCAGCGAGCCGACCCGCACCGAGTAGGTGCCGGCTGCCTCGACGCAGTGCGCCGCGGTGAGCACCCAGCGGGCCGCGATGATGCTGGAGGTGCAGGTGAAACCGCCGTTGCGGTGCAGGGCGGAGATCCACGGCTTGGCGGAGCTGACGAATCCGCCGCCGACGATGAGCGGGTCCACGTCCTGGGTGGTCGTGGGCGCGGCGGCGGCGGGCAGAGCGCCGAGCAGCAGGGAACCGCTCACCGCGATGGTGGCCAGGATGGAACGCAGGGTCTTCTTCCCTCGCATGGTCAAACCCCTCGATCGGCGAACCGGCGCGCGAGAGCAGGGGAGCGCGGCGGTTCGGAATGGTGAAACCGGACAGAGTGTGGGTGCCGTCACACTTTCGGCTGAACCCCTCTAACGGCGGGTGTGGCACGGAGTTTTGAACAAACGTTGGTGGCGGGCGGTCTTGTCAGGGGTGGCTGCGATGATCCGCCGGGTGCAGACCATGAGCCCGGCCGCTGCCCGGCGGACCGCCCTGGCCGCCCAGGGATTCGCCGAACCCCGCCCCACCGCGACCCCGACCCGGCGGCACCTGCAACGGGTGCTGGACCGGACCCAGCTCATCCAGCTGGACTCGGTCAACGTCGCGGTGCGCGCGCACTACGCGCCGCTGTTCAGCAGGCTCGGCGCGTACCCGACCGAGCTGCTCGACGAGGCCGCCTGGTCGCACAGCGCGCGCCGGCCGCGGCTGCTGGTGGAGTACTGGGCGCATGAGGCGAGCGTGGTCCCGGTGGCCGACTGGCCGCTGTTCCGGTGGCGGATGCGGCACTACGAATCGCTGCGCGGCAGGCACTGGAAGGCCGCGGTGGACACGCCCGCGCTGGTCGAGGACGTGCTGGCCGCGGTCAAGGAGCTGGGGCCGGTCGGCGCGGGCGCGCTGGAGAAGGCGCTGGGCGGGCAGGGGCGCGGGCCGGGAGCCTGGTGGGAGCGCTCGGAGGTGAAGATGGTCTGCGAGTACCTCTTCGCCGTCGGCGGGCTGACCACCGGTACCCGGCGTTCCTTCGAGCGGCTCTACGACCTGCCGGAACGGGTGATTCCGGCGGAGTACCTCAGCCAGGCGGAGCTGCCGGCGGCGGACGCGCACCGGGAGCTGATCCGGCGGTCCGCGGTGGCGCTGGGCGTGGCCACCGAGACTGATCTGCGCGACTACTACCGGCTGCCGGTGGCCGGTGCGCGGCAGGCGGTGGCCGAGCTGGTCGAGGAGGGGGAGCTGGAACCGGTCGAGGTGCTCGGCTGGGGCAGGCAGGCCTATCGGCACGTGCGGGCGCGGACTCCGCGCACGGTCGCCGCGCGGGCGCTGCTGTGCCCGTTCGACCCGCTGATCTGGGAGCGGGCCCGCACCGAGCGGCTGTTCGACTTCCACTACCGGATCGAGATCTACGTGCCCGCGCCCAAGCGAGTGCACGGCTACTACGTGTTCCCGCTCCTGCTGGAGGAGCGGTTGTCCGCGCGGGTGGACCTCAAGGCGGACCGGGCCGCCGGGCTGCTGCGGGTGCCAGGGGCGTTCCTGGAGGACGGGCCGGACAAGCCGCCGCGGGCGCGGGTGATCGCCGAACTGGCCGACGAGCTGACGCTGATGGCGGACTGGCTGGGGCTTTCCGGTGTGGCGGTCGGCGGGCGCGGCGACCTGGCCAAGGACCTGGCCGCCGCGCTCCGCTGATCCCCCGACTGCCACCACCCCCGGGGCAGCCCGAACGGTGGCGACCTACCAGGAGGAGGTCGTCACCACGACGTTGCCGTAGCCGGTGCGGCCGGTGATGCGCAGCGGCAGGTCCTCCGGCGGGGTGTCGCCGCGGACCTCCAGTTCGCTGCGCGCCTGCCCGTAGCTGGACTCCAGGTCCAGCTCGGCGGCCACGCCCGGCCGGATCGCGATGCGCAGCTCACCCGAGCCGGTGCGCAGTTCCAGCTTGCCTTCGGCGGCGTCGGCCACGGTCAGGTCGCCGGTGCCGGTGCGCACCCGCACATCGGCCTGCACCGCGCCCAGCCACACGCTGCCGCGGCTGGTGGTCAGTTCGCTCGGACCGCCGACCGAGGAGACCTCCAGGTCGCCGCTGCCGCTGCGGGCGCGCAGCCCGCCGAGCATCGGACCGAGCCGGACGCCGCCGGAACCGGCGTTGACCGAGGCGGCGCCGTCGGCCCGATCCACCGAGATCTGCCCGGTGCCGGTGTTGACGTCGAGCCGGTTCGCGGCGCCGGTGACGGTGACATCGCCGGAGCCGCTGTGCGCGGTCAGGTGCGAGCCGTTGGGCGCCTGCACCTCGACCTTCACCGGCACCAGGCGCAACGGCAGGTCCGACGGGGTGCGCACGCGCAGCCGGTTGCCGGTGAACTCCACCGTGGTGCGGCGCAGCACCTCGGCGCCGACATCGGCCGGGTCGCGGGTCGCGCCCGCCGAGCCGAACTGGTCGGTTACCCAGCTGAGCAGGCCGGTGAGCTGGTTGCCGAAGCCGGTGGCCGCGGACGGGTCGTGCGTGAGCCGCACGTGCACCCCGGGTTGGTCGGTCAGTCGCACCTCGATCCGGCCGGAGCCGATCTCCACGTGCACTTCGGCCGGTCCCTCGGCGGCGAACTCCTCGACCCTGGTCGCGGCGGGACCGGTGCTGGCCTCAGTCATGATCACATCCACCCCTCTGTCCTCAGCCCTGGACCCAGCCGCGCAACCGGCTGTTGGTCGCCTCGCCCCGCTGTTCGCTGCGCCGCTGCTGACGCCACTCGTGACGTCGCGACCGATCGTCCGTGCCCTGCCCGTGCAGAGCGCCCTGCACCGCCTGGGACAACCAGGAGTTCAGCGACACGCCCTGGGCGTTGGCCGCCTTCTCCGCCTTGCCCTTGAGTTCCTCGAACAGCCGCAGCGTGATCCGGCTGATGTCGCCGCCCTCGCCGAGCGGGGAGAACGGCGGTGGCGGCGGAGGCGGTGGCGGCACCGAATCCGCGGCGGGAGACCGGCGCTGACCAGCCGCGGGAGTGACCACGACGCGCACGTCCCTGCCGTCCAGGCGCACGTCCACCAGCTGCCCGTCCAGTGTCGCGGTGACCTCGGCGGCCAGGTCGGAGAGCGCGTTCATGATGGCCAGCCGAGCCGCCGGCTCCAGCGCGGCGGCCAGCAGGGCCGCGGTGCGCCGGGTCTGCTCGTCCCCGGCCGAGGCGGCGGTGGTCAGGTCCTCCCGCAGTCCGTTGACGTAGCTCGTGAGATCCATGACGCCACTATGGCGTCACGAGTGATGTCAGTCAAGGAGGTCGTGACGGCGAGGTGCTGTCAGCGGGGTCTGCTGCGCGCCGCTGACAAGGCGAACTACTGTGTTCGCCGTGACTCAGACGGTGCAGCCGAAGGTTCAGCTCATTGGGAAGACCGAGTTCTTCCCGCCGGCCGACGTGCCGTGGTCCACCGACGCCGACGGCGGCGAGGCGCTCGCGGAGTTCGCCGGCCGCGCCTGCTACCAGTCCTGGAGCAAGCCGAACCCGGCCACCGCCTCCAACGCCGGCTACCTGCGGCACATCCTGGAGGTCGGCCACCTGTCCGTGCTCGAGCACGGCTCGGTCAGCTTCTACTTCACCGGCCTGTCCCGCTCGCTCACCCACGAGCTGATCCGGCACCGGCACTTCTCCTACTCCCAGCTCTCCCAGCGCTACGTGCCCGAGCGGGACGCCGCGATGGTCGAGCCGGACGTCATCGCCGAGGACCCCGAGCTGCACCGGATGTTCCTGGCCGCCGCCGAGGCCAGCGTGGCCGCCTACAACGAGCTGCTCGAGGGCCTGGAGCGCAAGTTCGCCGACGTCAAGAACGCCACCCTGCGCCGCAAGCAGGCGCGGCAGGCGGCGCGGGCGATCCTGCCCAACGCCACCGAGACCCGCATCGTGGTCACCGGCAACTACCGCGCCTGGCGGCACTTCATCGCGATGCGCGCCACCGAGCACGCCGACGTGGAGATCCGCGCGCTGGCCGTGGAGTGCCTGCGCCAGCTGCACAAGGTCGCGGCGAACGTCTTCAGCGACTTCGAGATCTCCACGCTGGCCGACGGCACCGAGGTCGCCTCCAGCCCGCTGGTCACCGAGGGCTGAGTCCGCGCGGATGCGGCTGGAACCGCTGACCGGGGCCGCGCTGGCCGGGCTGGCACCGCGAGTGGCCACGGCCTACGCGGCCGCGTTCGCGACGGCGCCGTACTCCTACGACCTGGCCAAGGTCGACCGCGCGCTGAACACGCTGGGCTTCGCCGCGGCCCAGCCCGGCGCGACCGCGGTGCTGGCCCTCGACGCGGACGACACCGTGCTCGGCGCGGGCTGGGGCTGGGTGACCCCGCCCGGTCTGCACGTGCCGGACAGTCCGTTCGCGCGGCTCTACGCCACGGTGGCCGAGGCCATCGGCGGCGAGCCGGTCGCGCACGAGCTGCTGCCCGGCCGGTTCGAGCTGATCGAGTTGTTCGTGCACCCGGACCGGCAGGGCGAGGGGCTGGGGCGGGCGATCGCGCGTGCGGTGCTCGACGGCCGCGGTGGCTGGCTGCTGGCCTGGCCATCCGCGCCCGCGCACGCCGCCTACCTGCGCTGGGGCTGGACAGAACGCGGCCGCTTCGGCAACCGGCACGGCGAGCAGGTGGCGGTGCTCACCGTCGAGCCGACGTAGCGGACCGGCGGTCCGGTTGTAGGGTGGCGGCATGGGCATCGCGCGGACGGAACGCCGGGAACTGGTCGAGCTGTTCACCGCGGTCGGGCCGGACGTGCCGACCCTGTGCGGGGAGTGGACCACCCGGGACCTGGCCGCGCACCTGGTGCTGCGGGAGCGTCGCCTGGACGCGGCCCCCGGCATCGCGCTGAGCGCCTTCGCCGGGCACACCCAGCGGGTGCAGGAGGCCTTCGCCGCCAAACCGTGGGCCGAGCTGGTCGACCTGGTCCGCACCGGCCCGCCCTGGTACTCCCCCTACGGCCTGCCCGGCCTGGAAGACCTGGTCAACGGCGCCGAGTACTTCATCCACCACGAGGACGTCCGGCGGGCCCAGCCCGACTGGGAGCCGCGGGAGCTGGACCAGGAACCGCTGTGGCGCACGGTCCGGATGTCGGCCCGGCTGACCTACCGCAAGAGCCCGGTCGGCCTGGCGCTGGCCCGCCCGGACGGGCAGCGCGCGGTGATCAAGAACGGGCCGAGCCCGGTGACCATCGTGGGCGAGCCCGCCGAGCTGCTGCTGCACTCTTTCGGGCGGGAACAGGCCAGGGTGGAACTGCGGGGTGACCCGCGCGCGGTGGCCGTGGTGGAGAATCTCGACCGCAGCATGTGACTCGCCGGAGCATTCGCGGCGTGGCATGTGAACTGCGGCAAACGGGGGCCGCGCGGTCAGGGCGGGATCGAAAGCGTTGTAGCGTTCCAGACCATGACCGCATGCCCCACCGCACAACCTGGCCGGCCGTTCGGCCAGGTGCTTGTCGCCATGGTGACGCCCTTCGACGCCGCAGGAGCTCTCGACCTCGACGCGGCCCAGAAACTGGCCGCCCACCTGGTCGCCAAGGGTTGCGACGGCCTGGTCCTCAACGGCACCACCGGCGAATCCCCGACGACCTCCGACACCGAGAAGGCCGAACTGGTCCGGGCCGTGGCCGATGTCGTGGGCGACCGCGCCGCGGTGATCACCGGCGTCGGCACCTATGACACCGCGCACAGCGTGCACCTGGCCATGGAGGCGGCCAAGTCGGGCGCGCACGGCGTGCTCGTGGTGACCCCGTACTACTCGCGCCCGCCGCAGTCCGGCCTGTTCGCGCACTTCAGCGCGGTGGCCGACGCGACCGAGCTGCCGGTGATGCTCTACGACATCCCGCCGCGCAGCATCGTGCCGATCGAGGTGGACACCTTCCGCAAGCTCGCCGAGCACCCGCGGATCGTCGCGGTCAAGGACGCCAAGGGCGATCTGACCGCGGGCACCCAGGTGATGGCCGAGACCGGGCTGGCCTACTACTCCGGTGACGACGTGCTCAACCTGCCCTGGCTCTCCGTCGGCGGGGTCGGGTTCGCCAGCGTCATCGGCCACGTCGTGCCGGACAAGCTGGTGCGCATGCTGCGCGCCTACGAGTCGGGCGATGTGGCCGGGGCACGCGCGGTGCACACCGCGCTGTTGCCGATCTATGCCGCGTTCGCCAAGCTCGGCGGCGTGATCTTCAGCAAGGCCGCGCTGCGGTTGCAGGGCATCGAAGTGGGCAACCCCAGGTTGCCGCTGCCGCCCGCCACCCCGGAGCAGGTCGAGCTGGTTGCGGCGGCTCTGCGCGCCGCGGATGTGGAGGTTTCCCGCTAGTGATCGACATCGCGGCAGTGCTGCCCACCAACAAGCCGGGCCCGCTGCCCGACGGCGGACTTCGAGTGGTCGCCCTCGGCGGCATCGGCGAAGTCGGCCGCAACATGACCGTCTTCGAGCACGCCGGGCGGATGCTCGTCGTGGACTGCGGCGTGCTCTTCCCCGAGGACGACGCGCCCGGCGTGGACCTGATCCTGCCGGATTTCCGCGCGCTGGAATCCCGGCTGGACGACATCGACGCGCTGGTGCTCACCCACGGGCACGAGGACCACATCGGCGCGGTGCCGTTCCTGCTGCGGTTGCGGCCGGACCTGCCGGTGGTCGGCTCCCGGTTCACCCTCGCGCTGCTGGCCGCCAAGTGCAAGGAGCACCGGCAGAACCCGGTGCTGATCGAGGTGGTGGAGGGCGAGCACCGCAGCTTCGGGCCGTTCGAGCTGCAGTTCCTCGCGGTCAACCACTCCATCCCGGACGCGCTCGCGGTGGCCATCCGCACCGAGGCCGGGCTGGTCCTGCACACCGGTGACATCAAGCTGGACCAGCTCCCACTGGACGGCAGGCTCACCGACCTGGCCGGTTTCCACCGGCTCGGCGACGAGGGCGTGGACCTGTTCCTGGTCGACTCGACCAACGCCGAGGTGCCCGGGTTCGTCACGCCGGAACGCCAGATCGGGCCGGTGCTCGACGGGGTGATCGGCAAGGCCAAGCAGCGGGTCATCGTGGCCTGTTTCGCCAGCCACGTGCACCGGGTGCAGCAGGTGCTGGACGTGGCCGCCGCGCATGGGCGCCGGGTGACTTTCGTCGGCCGCTCGATGGTCCGCAACATGGGCATCGCCGCCGACCTGGGCCTGCTCACCGTGCCAGAGGGGCTGCTGGCGGACTTGGACGAGGCCATGCAGCTGCCCGAGGACCAGGTGGTGTTCGTCTCCACTGGGTCGCAGGGCGAGCCGCTGTCCGCGCTGTCCCGGAT
Source organism: Crossiella sp. CA198 (assembly GCF_052078295.1). Taxonomy (NCBI): domain Bacteria; kingdom Bacillati; phylum Actinomycetota; class Actinomycetes; order Pseudonocardiales; family Pseudonocardiaceae; genus Crossiella; species Crossiella sp. CA198. The sequence continues at coordinate 288,471 of NZ_JBQJIM010000003.1, read as the reverse complement.
GGCCCGCGGCGAGCACCGGCAGATCAGCATCCGCGCCGGGGACATGGTCGTGCTGGCCAGCTCGCTCATCCCTGGCAACGAGACCGCGGTGTTCGGCGTGGTCAACGGCCTGGTCCGGCTCGGTGCGCAGGTCGTGCACCAGGGCACGGCCAAGGTGCACGTCTCCGGGCACGCCTCCGCGGGCGAGTTGCTGTACCTGTACAACGCGGTCCGGCCGAGCAACGTCATGCCGGTGCACGGTGAGTGGCGGCACCTGCGCGCCAACGCCGAACTGGCCACGCTGACCGGGGTGCCCCCGGAGCGGGTGGTCATCGCCGAGGACGGTGTCGTCGTGGACCTCATCGACGGCGCGGCGAGCATCGTCGGGCGGGTCGAGGTCGGGCACGTCTACGTGGACGGTCTCTCCGTTGGCGACGTCGGCGAGTCCACCCTGTCCGACCGGCTGGTGCTCGGTGAGGGCGGGTTCATCGCGATCGTCGTCGCCGTCGAGTCCGCCACCGGCCGGGCGGTCACCCCGCCGACGGTGTCCGGGCGCGGCTTCTCCGACGACCCGAAGGCACTGGACCAGGTGGTCCCGCTGGTGGAGATGGAGCTGGCGCGCACCGAGGCGGAGAACATCACCGATCCGCACCGCATCGCCCAGTCGGTGCGCCGGGTGGTCGGGCGGTGGGTCGCCGAGACCTATCGTCGTCGTCCGATGATCGTGCCCACCGTCATTCCGGTCTGAGCGACGGGGGTCCGGCGCAGAGCCAGGACCGCCGCATGACGTTCGTCGAGGGCCGCTGGTAATCACCAGCGGCCCTCGACGCGTCGAGCGGGCGGTGCGAACGGTTCTCCAGGTAACCCGTTTTCCGGGTCTGCGACCGAATCCACAGCGCACACCGGCCGCACTCCGGGAGGGAGGGCGGCCGGACGCGTGACTGCGGTCAGCGGGTGTCGGTGAGCGGGTGTCGGTCAGCGCGGGTGGGTCAGAGCTGGTCCGGCGTCCACGGACTGCGGGACTCGGTGGGCCGGGTCGCGTCGTGGAACTTCAGCTTCTCCAGCTCGCCGGGGCGGATGCCGATCATGCCCTTGGCGATCTCGCGCATGATCCGGTCCCGGGCGCGGGCGGCGTCGCCCGGCTTGGCCGGGGACAGGTCCGACAGGTCCGGTGGGGCGCCGAAGTGCACGCGGAAGGTCGGGCGGTTCCGCACCGCGCGGAACCAGGACATCATCAGCGGCTTGAAGTCAGCCCAGTTGCTGACCACCAACGTGCCCCAGATCACCGCCTCGTGCGCGCCGAACTGGCTCACCGGCACCACCGGCACGCCGGCGGCGAGCGCGATCCGGGCCGCGCCGGTCTTGCCGCGTTCCGGCCACAGGCCGGGGTCACGGGTGACCCGGCCTTCGGGGTAGATGAGCAGCGAATGGCCGTCGCCGAGTGCCTGGACCGCGCTGTCCATGGCCTGGGTGACCGTGCGCTTGCCGCGGTCCACCCGGACATGTCCGCAGCGCCGCCACACCCAGCCGGCGATCGGGGCGTCGAAGATGCCGCCGGTGGACATCAGCGACGGCGCGAGCCCGGCCTTGTGGCAGGCCGCGACCAGCACGAAGCCGTCGAAGACGCCGATGTGGTTGGAGGCCAGCAACACCGGGCGTCCGCGCAGCTCAGCCGGGACTTCCCCGGTGACCACGAGTTTTCCGGTGAGGGCGACGAGGGCGCGATCCGCGGCCATCAAGGCCCGCCAGAGCCTGGAGGACCGACGGGCCGGAGCCGACCGGCGTGTCGGCTCGTCTGGAACCGAATGCAGAGCAACCATGACAGGTGCAGCATCGCATGCCGCCCAACCTCGCGACCCCACCACTTCCTAATTCGTCATGACTGAGGCTCCTGTGACGGGAGTGACGACTGTGACGGAAGGGGCGAGCCGACTACCGTGTGGAGCATGGCGAACCGAACAGCGGCCTCGAAGAGGGGAGGCGGCGGCTCCTCCCGTGCCCGTGCGAGTTCGTCCAGGTCACGTGGGAAATCCACGGCCAAGGCGCCCGCCAAGCGTGCTGCGGCCAAGGGCAGGCCCAAGGCGAAACCGAAGCCCAGTGGCGGCGGCGCGATCACTCGCGGTGTGCGCGGCGGCTGGGGACTGATCGCCAAGGGCGTCGGCGGCATGGCCCGCGCGATGGGCCGCACCAAGGAACTCGACCCCGGTCACCGCCGGGACGGACTGGCGCTGGTCTTCATCGCCGCCGCGGTGATCGTGGCCGCCGGGGCCTACTGGCACGCGGGCGGACCGGTCGGGCGCTGGGTGGAGATCGGCGTGCGCACCGTGGTCGGCGCGGGCGTGGTGGTGCTGCCGCTGGTGCTGACCGTGGTCGCGGTGGTGCTGATGCGCTCGGACCCGCAGCCCGAACGCCGCCCCAGCCTAGTGGTCGGTGCGCTGCTGGTCACACTGCCCGTGCTCGGCCTGCTGCACATCTTCTCCGGCCGCCCGGAGACCCTGGAATCGCGCTGGTGGGCCGGTGGCGAACTCGGTTACCTGGCGGGCGATCCGCTCGCCCGCGGGCTGAGCGGCTGGGTCGCGGTGCCGCTGCTGATGCTGATCGCGGTCTACGGCGTGCTGGTGCTCGACGGCACCCCGGTGCGCGAGGTGCCCAACCGGCTGCGTGAGCTGACCGGCCTGCGCGAGGACGACGAGGACGAAGCCGCCGAGGACGAGCCCGATCTGGACGCGGCCGAGGCGGCCAAGGTGCGCTTGCGCCGGCCCTCCCGCCGTCGTCAGGCCACCATGAGCGAGGACGCCGAGGCGCCCGACTCCGGCCTGGACCTGGTCGCGCCCACGCCGGCCAAACCGGCCCGGCCGAGCAAGGTCGCCGCCGCGGCCGCCGCCGAGCCGCCGCCCCCGGCGAAACCCCAGCAGACCCGGCTGGACCTGGTCCGCGAGGTCGAGGGCGACTACCAGTTGCCGCCGACCACGCTGCTCAAGGACGGCGACCCGCCCAAGGCGCGCAGCAAGGCCAACGACTCGATGATCGAGGCGATCACCGGAGTGCTGGAGCAGTTCTCCATCGACGCCCAGGTCGCCGGGTTCACCCGGGGGCCGACGGTGACCCGGTACGAGGTCGAACTCGGTCCGGGGGTGAAGGTCGAGAAGATCACCGCGCTGACCAAGACCATCGCCTACGCGGTGGCCACGGACAACGTGCGGCTGCTCGCGCCGATCCCCGGCAAGTCCGCGGTCGGCATCGAGGTGCCCAACAGCGACCGCGAGATGGTGCGGCTGGCCGATGTGCTCAAGTCCACCACCGCGGTCTCCGACCAGCACCCGCTGGTGATCGGCCTTGGCAAGGACATCGAGGGCCACATGGTCACCGCGAACCTGGCCAAGATGCCGCACCTGCTGGTCGCGGGCTCCACCGGCTCCGGTAAGTCCAGCTTCGTCAACTCGATGCTGGTCTCGCTGCTGGCCAGGGCCACCCCGGAGGAGGTCAGGATGATCCTGATCGACCCGAAGATGGTGGAACTGACCCCGTACGAGGGCATCCCGCACCTGATCACGCCCATCATCACCCAGCCCAAGAAGGCCGCCGCGGCGCTGGCCTGGCTGGTCGAGGAGATGGAGCAGCGCTACCAGGACATGCAGGTCAACCGGGTCCGGCACATCGACGACTTCAACGCCAAGGTGCGCACCGGCGAGATCACCGCGCCGCTGGGCAGCGAACGCGTGTACCGGCCCTATCCGTACATCCTGGCCATCGTCGACGAGCTGGCCGACCTGATGATGACCGCGCCGCGCGATGTCGAGGACGCGATCGTGCGGATCACCCAGAAGGCCCGCGCGGCAGGCATCCACCTGGTGCTGGCCACCCAGCGGCCCTCGGTGGACGTGGTCACCGGCCTGATCAAGACGAACGTGCCGTCCCGGCTGGCCTTCGCGACCTCCTCGCTGACCGACTCCCGGGTCATCCTGGACCAGCCCGGCGCGGAGAAGCTGATCGGCATGGGCGATGGCCTGTACCTGCCGATGGGCGCCTCCCGGCCGGTGCGGGTGCAGGGCGCCTACGTCGGCGACGACGAGATCACCGCGATCGTCAACTACACCAAGGACCAGGCCCAGCCCGACTACGCCGACAACGTCACCGCGGCCAAGCCGGGCGAGGCCAAGGAGATCGACCCGGACATCGGCGACGACCTCGAACTGCTGGTGCAGGCCACCGAGCTGATCGTAACCAGTCAGTTCGGCTCCACCTCGATGCTGCAGCGCAAGCTGCGGGTCGGCTTCGCCAAGGCGGGCAGGCTGATGGACCTGCTGGAGACCCGCGGCGTGGTCGGCCCGTCCGAGGGCTCCAAGGCCCGCGAGGTGCTGATCAAGCCGGACGAGCTGGACTCGGTGCTGTACCTGCTCCGCGGTGGCGGCGGCAGCGCCCCGGCGGAGCAGGACTGAGCCAGGCGAGACGAGAACCGAGAGCAGATGAGAACGGACCCGGGCCACGCAGGGAATGCGGCCCGGGTCCGTTCTCGTCAGCGGTTCAGCTCAGCGGTGCGTTGCGCGGGGCTCACGTGCCCCAGCGGCGGACGGCCGCGTAGTACAGGTCGGCGATGCGGTTGCAGGCCCAGTTGCCCTTGCAGATGCCGTAGAGGTCGGACTTGAACTTGTTGTCCACCCGCAGCTTCGCGTCGGCGTTCCAGCGGCCCTGCTTCTTGAAGTTCCGGTAGCCGAAGTCGTGCCGGTGGCAGGCCGGGGTGAAGTTGAAGCCGACCGGTTTGTCCGGCGACCAGGAACAGGCGTCCGAGGACCAGTCGAGCTGGCCGTTGTACGGCCGCTGGTTGCGGATCGTGGAGAACTCGCCGAGCGACTTGCTGAACATGTAGCTGTCGGTGACCGCCCTGATGTCGACGGCCTGCGCCACACCCGACCCGGCGAGCAGGCCGAAGGTGGCGGCGATCGCGACCAGTGCGCTGGTGAGAACCTTGCGGATCCCGGCAGGGGAATTGTTCACGGTGAACCCCAGTTCTGTGGTGTGAACTACACGTGAGGTTCCTACCGGGCGGTAGCGGCCGCTGGCTGCACTCCGTTCGAAGATTGAGTGAAGGCTTGACTACGTTGTGACCTGGCTCACTTCATGATCACTTTCGCCGATCACAGCTCCAGCAGCATGCGGGTGTTGCCCAGGGTGTTGGGCTTGACGTAGGGCAGGTCCAGGAACTCGGCCACGCCGGCGTCCGGGGAACGCCGGATCTCCTCATAGATCTCCGCGGTCACCGGGGTGCCCTGGATCTCGACGAAGCCGTGCCGCTGGAAGAAATGCGCCTCGAAGGTCAGCACGAAGATCCGCATCAGCCCCAGCTGGTTGGCCACGTCCACCAGCTGGCGCACGATCGCGCCACCGACGCCCTTGCCGCGGGCGCTGGGATCCACCGCCACCGTGCGGATCTCGGCCAGGTCCTCCCACAGCACGTGCAGGGCGCCGCAGCCCACGAGCGACCCCTCCAGTTCCGCGACCCAGAACTCCTGCACCGACTCATACAGGGTCACCAGGTCCTTCTCGAGCAGGATGTCCTTGCTCGCGTACAGGTCCACGAGGGCCTTCATGGACCGCACGTCCCGCGTCCGCGCGCGTCGCACGGTGATCGCGTCACTCACGACAGATCAACGTAATCGCTTCGGCACGGAAAGGCTCCGTTCCGTTCCCCTCAAGTCTTCTTCCTCTCACTACTTTGCTTTCCGCGCCGCCCCGCGCTTCGCCCTCGACGGTAGGTCCGGAGCAGGTCCGGGCCAACTTGGAGATCAACAACGCCGATCGGGCGGTGACCGAGCGCGACTAGGTAAGGCGCGGCTACTTCTTCCGCCCGGCCGGAGCCGGGGGCGCGCGACGGAACCGGACACCCAGGTTCAGTCAGACCGGTGGTGTTCGCTGGTTTCGCCACCCGATCGAGGCAACCTCGGCACCGGCTCGAACTCCGGCCCCGCCGCCCGCGCCGCCACGGGGTGACGCCGCGGACTTGATCATGGTGGACGACGGTTACCCTGATCGACGTGTCTTCACCGTCCACCTCCCGCCGGGTCGCGTTGCTCACCCTCGGCTGCGCGCGCAACGAAGTCGACTCCGAGGAACTCGCCGGCCGGCTGACCTCGGGCGGCTGGGACCTGGTCGACACCGGCGCCGAGGCCGACGGCGGGGCCGAGGACGCCGACGTGATCGTGGTGAACACCTGCGGTTTCGTCGAGGGCGCCAAGAAGGACTCCATCGACATGCTGCTGGCCGCCTCCGACACCGGGGCCAAGGTCGTGGCGGTGGGCTGCTTCGCCGAGCGCTACGGCAAGGAGCTGGCCGACCAGCTGCCCGAGGCCAGCGCGGTGCTGGGCTTCGACCACTACCCGGACCTGGCCGCGCGGCTGGACGACGTGGTCGCCGGGCGCAGCGTCGAATCGCACACCCCGGTGGACCGGCGCACGCTGCTGCCGATCACCCCCGTGCAGCGCCCGCAGGCCGCGGACAACCTGTCCGTGCCCGGCCACGGCTGGCTGCCCACCAACGTGCAGCGCCGCCGCCTGGACAACGCCCCGGTGGCCGCGCTCAAGATCGCCTCCGGCTGTGACCGGCGCTGCACCTTCTGCGCCATCCCGTCCTTCCGCGGCGCCTTCGTCTCCCGCACCGCCGAGGAGATCCTGGGCGAGGCCGCCTGGCTGGCCCAGCACGGCGCCCGCGAGGTCTTCCTGGTCAGCGAGAACTCCACCTCCTACGGCAAGGACCTCGGCGACGTGCGCGCGCTGGAGGCGCTGCTGCCGCGACTGGCAGCGGTGCCCGGCATCGACCGGGTGCGGGTGTCCTACCTGCAGCCAGCCGAGACCCGGCCCGGCCTGGTCAAGGCCATCGCCACCACCCCGGGGGTGGCCGACTACTTCGACCTCTCCTTCCAGCACTCCAGCGAGTCCGTGCTGCGCCGGATGCGGCGCTTCGGCAGCACCGAGTCCTTCCTCGACCTGGTCAAGCAGATCCGGGCGCTGTCCCCGTCCGCGGGCATCCGCACCAACGTCATCGTCGGCTTCCCCGGCGAGACCGAGGCGGACCTGGCCGAGCTGGAGCGCTTCCTCACCGAGGCGCGGCTGGACGCGGTCGGCGTGTTCGGCTACTCCGACGAGGACGGCACCGAGGCCGAGAACCTGCCGGACAAGGTCGATCCGGACGTGGTCGGCGAGCGGGTGCACCGGGTCTCCCAGCTGGTCGACGAGCTGATCGCGCAGCGCGCGGAGGACCGGGTCGGCGACGAGGTCGTGGTGCTCATCGAGCACGAGGAGACCGAGGAGATGCACTGCTCCGGCCGGGCCGCGCACCAGGCGCCGGAGGTCGACGGCGAGTGTGTGGTGCACGAACCCGAGGGGCTCAGGATCGGCGACCTGGTGCGGTGCCGGGTCATCGCGGCCGAGGGGGTGGACCTGGTGGTCGAGCAGATCGAGGTCCTGCCGCGGAGCGGGACGTGAGCTCTGCCGGTCAGGAAGCTGACCGTGGGGATCACCTGGCGGACCGGGCACTGCCCGCCGTCCCGATCCTCAACATCGCCAACCTGCTGACCATCTCCCGGCTGGTGCTGGTCCCGGTGTTCGTGGTCGCCCTCTTCGCCGGGGGCGGGCACGAGGCGGGCTGGCGCTGGGTGGCCTGGGGGATCTTCGCGCTGGCCGCCATCACCGACCGCATCGACGGGGTGCTGGCCCGCAAGCACGGCCTGGTCACCGACTTCGGCAAGATCGCCGACCCGATCGCGGACAAGACGCTCACCGGCGCCGCGCTGATCGGGCTGAGCGTGCTCGGCGACCTGCCCTGGTGGGTCACCATCGTCATCCTGGCCAGGGAACTGGGCATCACCGTGCTGCGGTTCTGGGTGATCCGCTTCGGCGTCATCCCGGCCAGCCGCGGCGGCAAGGCCAAGACGCTGGCCCAGGTGGTGGCGATCGGGCTGTACGTGCTGCCGCTGCCCGAGGTGTTCGGGCCGCTGCTGTGGACCATGATGGGCCTGGCGCTGGTGCTGACCGTGGGCACCGCGGTCGACTACGTGGTGCAGGCGGTCCGGCTCCGGGCCGGTCGGTGAGCGGCGCGGAGGACCTGGCGTTCGCGCTGGTCGGCGCGTTGCGGGCGCGCGGGCAGACCGTGGCCACCGCCGAATCGCTGACCGCTGGGCTGGTCAGCGCGACCCTCGCCACCGTGCCGGGCGCCAGCGCGGTGCTGCGCGGCGGGCTGGTGGTCTACGCGACCGATCTCAAGCACACCCTGGCCGGGGTCTCCTCGGGGCTGCTGGCCGCACGCGGCGCGGTGCACCCGGAGGTGGCCGTCCAGCTGGCCGTGGGCGCCCGCGAGCGCTGTGCGGCGACCTGGGGGCTGGGGCTGACCGGTGTGGCCGGGCCGGACCCGCAGGACGGGATCGAGCCGGGCGTCGTGCACCTCGGACTGGCCGGCCCGGCCGATGTGACGATGCGCACGCTCGCCCTGACCGGGGACCGGGCCGCGGTACGCGCGGGCGCTGTGCTGGGTGCCCTGGAGTTACTCCAGGATGCGCTCGGCCCCCTCGTCCGGGAATGATCGGGGAAGGAACTCCGTTCGCTCTTGGCGAAGTATCCCTGTGATCGCCACTGAGCGACCGTCGCGCTCGGTACCGTGGGCCTCACGGGCCTGGCCGAAAGGAGGCACGCGATGACCGTGCTGCTGCGTGAGGCGATCGGCGAGCGGCTGCGCCGTACCCGCACCGCCCAACGTCGGACGCTTCGCGAGGTGTCCCGGCTCGCGCGGGTGAGCCTCGGCTACCTCTCCGAAGTGGAACGCGGGCGCAAGGAAGCGTCCAGCGAGCTGCTCGCCTCGATCTGCGAGGCACTCGACTTACCCCTGTCCGCCCTGCTGGGTGAGGTCGCCGCGGATGTCCGCCTCGGCGAGTTCACCGTGCCCGACACGGTGCCCGACACCGTCGAGGCCGCCACCCGCACGCCCAGCCGGGCGGGTGCGGGCGAGTCCGGCTTCGGTGGTGGCCGGCTGGTGGCCCCCGCCCTCGGCGAGGACCTGGCCGAGCTGCGGCTGCAACCGCTGCTGCGGCATCAGCTCAACAGCCCGATCACCGGGCCGCACGCCACGGCCGGGGTGGTGGTCGCGGCCTGAGAACGCCGGCCGAGTCATCCGCCAGGCTGAGATTCGTCTCAGCCTGGCGGTCTCATTTGCGCTGAGTCGGACCGGCGCCCATTCGAACAAGGGTATAAAAGGCGTACGCCCCAGGTTCCGGGTCAGCTCCGGCGGACCCTTGACTTGATCAGGGAGGACCCTGACTTCCGCGGGGGTCAGTGGAACGGCGTGGCGGTACCTGACACGATGGGCACCAGCACTGGGTTGAGCGCCGGTCACCTCCTGTGTGTGGGGGACGGGTCGCACGGAGAAGGCAGGCGGAGGAGATGGCCAACGCGTTCGTGAAGTTCTGGAAGTACCTGATGGCGGCATTCTCGTCGAAGATCGACGAGCACGCCGACCCGAAGGTGCAGATTCAGCAGGCCATCGAGGAAGCGCAGCGTCAGCACCAGGCCCTGTCCCAGCAGGCCGCGGCGGTCATCGGCAACCAGCGTCAGCTGGAGATGAAGCTGAACCGCCAGTTGGGTGAGGTCGAGAAGCTGCAGGCTTCCGCGCGGCAGGCATTGGTCCTCGCGGACCAGGCCCGCGCCGCCGGTGACCTGAAGAAGGCACAGGAGTACGAGGACACCGCCCAGGCGTTCGCCACCCAGCTCGTCACCGCCGAGCAGTCGGTGGAGGACCTCAAGGGCATGCACGACCAGGCGATCGGCGCCGCGGGCCAGGCCAAGCAGGCCGTGGAGCGCAACGCCATGGTGCTCCAGCAGAAGATCGCCGAGCGCACCAAGCTGCTCAGCCAGCTGGAGCAGGCGAAGATGCAGGAGCAGGTGTCCAGTTCGCTCCGGCAGATGACCGAACTGGCCGCGCCGAGCAACACGCCGTCGCTGGAAGAGGTGCGCGAGAAGATCGAGCGCCGCTACGCGACCGCGCTGGGCTCGGCCGAGCTGGCGCAGAACTCCATCCAGGGCCGGATGCTGGAGGTGCAGCAGTCCACTGTGGACATGGCTGGCGCTTCCCGGCTGGAGCAGTTGCGGGCCTCCATGCGGGGCGGTCCGGTCGCGGGTGAGGTCACGTCGGGGCAGCAGGCGGCAGCGCCGGCGCCTGCCCCGCAGCAGACCGCCCCGTACCAGAACCCGCAGGGCCAGGCGTGAGGTAGCCGGTGACGTCGCCACGGGACGAGCTGCGCCGTCAGGTCGGGCAGCTGGTCAGCCAGCAGCTCAGTGGACCGATGGACAAGGTGCGGCGCAAGCTCGCCGCGTGGCAGGATCCGCGCGCCAAGCTGTTGCGGCGCCGGCGGCGGGCAACCCGCACGCTGACCGTCTCCAGCACCGCGGCGGCGATCACCGGCACGATCGCGTTCTTCATCGGCAGCAACCCTGCCGCGCTCGAGTGGACCGAGGCCGGTTTCGGCTCGGTGGCGGTGGTCTCGCTGGTCGGCGCGGTGAGTTCCGGGCTGCGGTCGATCCGGTTGTACCGGACGCCGTTGCCCGCGGCCGCCGCGCCGCCGCCACCGCGGCTGCCGCCGACCTCCTCGATGGCGCGGGAACCCATGCAGCGGCTGGCCGCGGCCGAGACCACCCTGGACGAGTTGCTGCGTCAGTTGTCCGCTCCGCACAACGGCCTGGCGCCGCTGTCGCTGGAGACGGTCGAGTACTCCAGGGCCACCGCGGCGGAGGCCGCCTCGGCGGTGCGCGCGGTGGGTCAGCAACTCCGGGCGGTGGAACTCGCGCGGGACACCGCGCCCGCGCTGGAGCGCGGCCAGCTCTCCGATGAGGTCCGCCGGCTGCGCACCGAACTGGACGAGGGAGTCGACGGCTACTGCGGGCTGGTCGCCACCGCGGGACGAGCGGTCGCGGCGAGCAGCACGGCCGCGCCGCGACAGGCCCTGGAAGATGCCACCGACCACCTCGCCGGACTGGCCGCCGCGTTACGCGAACTGGCGAGCGGCCGGTTCTGAGCCGGCGGCACGGACTCCCTCTGGACCTCACGGGGAGTAGCTTTGTTCCGCCGAAAAGCGGGACTGCTGAGAAATGTTTCGTGCAAACGTGTGATATCGGCGCGTCTGTTCGACCATTCCCTGTACGTCGCGTGGCAGTATCCCCCGCACGAACGGGAGCGCTGGGAGGGGATCGTGGCGCTGTGGGCCCTGCACGGCGATGGCCGTCGGGTACAAGACGGTGCCATGGTGGCGCCGGAGGAGCGGCTCAACTGGTTCCTGACCATCGGCTTTGGCGTGCAGCACGTCATGGTGATGTTCGCCGCGACCATGTTGGTGCCGTTGCTGACCGGTTTTCCGCCGACGACGACTTTGTTCTTCTCCGGGCTCGGCACGCTGCTGTTCCTGCTGATCACCCGTAATCGAATGCCCAGTTACCTGGGTTCCTCGTTCGCGTTCCTGGCGCCGTTGACCGCGGCGATGCAGCAGAACGTGTCGATGGCGGCGCGGGTGGGCGCGGTGCTGGTCGCCGGGGCGCTGATGCTGGTCATCGGCATCGCGGTCAAGGCGCTGGGCGCGCGGCTGCTGGAATCGCTGATGCCGCCGGTGGTGACCGGCGCGGTGGTGATCATCATCGGGCTGAACCTCGCCCGGAACGCGGTGCAGCAGTTCGAGAAGCAGTCCGGGCTGGCGGTGGTGACCTTCCTGGTCATCCTGTTCGTCGGCGTGGTGCTGCGCGGCACGCTGTCCCGCACCGCGGTGCTGGTCGGGGTGCTGGTCGGCTGGCTGCTGGCCGCGTTCAACGGGGAACTGGACCCGATCCGGCTGCGCGAGGTGCTGTCCGCGCCGTGGTTCGGGCTGCCCGCCTTCCAGACCCCGGAGATCCGGCCCGCGCTGGTGATCGCGGTGCTGCCGGCCGTGGTGGTGCTGATCGCGGAGAACGTCGGCCACCTCAAGGCGGTGGCGGCGGTGACCGGCCGGGACCTGGACGGCAGCGCGGGCGACGTGCTGATCGGCAACGGGCTGGCCACCGTGCTCGCGGGCACCGGCGGCGGGGTGGGCACCACGACCTACGCGGAGAACATCGGCGTGATGACCGCGACCCGGGTGTACTCCACGGCCGCGCACGTGGTGGCCGCGCTGGTGGCGATCATGCTCTCGTTCTCGCCGAAGCTCGGGGCGATGATCAACACCGTGCCGCCAGGGGTGATCTCCGGGGCGAGTCTGATGCTGTACGGCATGATCGGGCTGGTCGGCATCCGGATCTGGCTGGACGCCAGGATCGATCTCTCCGATCCGGTGAACCTGATGGTCGGCGGCGGCGCGCTGGTCGCCGGGATCGGCGACCTGACGCTCAGTGTCGGCGATGTGCCGCTGGCCGGGATCGCCTGGGGCACGATCATCATCGTGGTGCTGCACCCGCTGTTGCGCTGGCTGCGGAGTCTCACCCATGGCACGGCGCGGGCGCAGGCCGCGGGGAGAGGCCCGCGTGGCCGGGAGCCGGGCAATCGGGATCAGGACGGCCAGCAGCCGGGCGAGCGGGAGTCCGACGGCGGCAAGGCCTAGCGGCCGCGCAACACCAGTTCGGCCGGGTCCAGGGTGAGCGGGAACGGGCGGGAGATCGTGGTCTGGCTGCCCGCGAAGGCGGTCAGCGTGTGCGTGTACTGGCCGCGCCGCAACTCCGAGGTGATCAGGTGCGGGGTGCGTTCCAGTTCCAGCCGCCAGTAGACCGGGATGCCCGCCTCGGCGTAGAGCTGCGGTTTGATGATCCGGTCCTGCGGGTGGGTGGACGGGCTGACGATCTCCACCACGGCGCGGACCTCGGTGGCCGGGTAGCGGGCCGGGTCGGTGTCCGCGTAGTCGCCGTTGACCACCACGATGTCCGGGACGGCGAGCCGCCCGCCGGGGATGACCACGTTGACCGCTTCGAGGATCTCCACGTCCGCACCGGCCCGCGCCGCGGCGGTCTCCAGCAGGTTGGCCAGGGCGCGGGAGGCGCGCTGGTGCCGGGTGCCCGGGGCGGGACTCACCGTGAGGACTCCGGGCGTGAGCAGCTCGTAGCGCGTGTGGTTGCCGTTGTCGGGAAGGGCCTCGATGTCCTCGATGGTCCACGGACCGACATGGCGGACGAACGCGACACTCACGGGCTCCCTCCCTCCAGCTCGGGGTCGACTGCCTCCAGTGTGGCATCAGGCTGGCAGCCAGGACAGTGGTAGGTGACCCGGGGCATCCCGTAACTGAGCTGCTCGCCCACCCGAACCGGACCGCCGCAGCGCAGGCAGCCCGCGCGGCCGCGTTCGAACACCCAGTGCTTGCGCCCACCGGTATGACCGGTGGTGGACTGCTCGGGGTGCAGCTTGTTCCGGGCGAGCAGGCGGCGGCACAGCCGGACCGCGGCCCGCGGGTCCACCGCGCCGACCGGGGACCAGGGCGAGACGCCGAGCAGGAAGCAGGCCTCGGTCTTATATATGTTGCCGATGCCTGCCATGACCCGCTGGTCGAGCAGGGCCGTGCCCAGTTCGCGGGTGGGGTCGGCGGCGAGGCGGCGGACCGCCTCGTCCTCCAGTGCGGCGTCCCAGTCCGGGGACAGCAGGTCGGGGCCGAGGTGGCCGATCAGGGTGTGTTCCCCGGCGGTGGGCAGCAGGGCCAGATCGTGCAGGCGGAAGCCGACCGCCACCCGGTCCTCCGTGCTCAGCAGGGCGCGGATCTGGTGGGCCGGGCCGCGCCAGGCTTCGCCGGGGCGGTAGAGGTGCCAGCTGCCGTCCATCCGGAAATGGCTGTGCAGCGTGGTGTGGTCGTCCAGGCGGAACAGCAGGTGCTTGCCGACCGGGCGCACCGACAGCACCGTGCGACCGGCCAGATCGGCCGCGGCGAGGTCAGGGTGGCGCAGCTCGCCACGGGTGAGGATCCGGCCGCTCAATGCCTCGTGCAGGCGTTTCGCGGCCAGGAAGACGGTGTCGCCCTCGGGCACCTAGGGCCCCTGCAACGCCAGTCGCAGGCCGAGACCGAGCAGGATGGTCGCGGTCAGCCGGTCCAGCCAGGTGCGCACCCGGCGCTTGGTCAGCCAGCGGCGGGCGCTGCCCGCCAGGCCGACCAGCACGAACTGCCAGAGGAAACCCAGGCCGACGTGGATGAGCACGAGCAGCGCGGCCCAGCCGGTGGTCGGGCCGGCCGCGGGCAGGAACTGGGGCAGCAGGCTCAGGTAGAAGACGCCGACCTTGGGGTTGAGCAGATTGGTCAGCAGGCCCGAGCGCAGGGCCCGCCAGCCGCCGAGCGCGGGTCGTTCCGGCTGGTCGTCGACCTGGGTGGGCTTGCCGCGGTCGCGCCAGGAGCGCCACAGCGCCGAACCGCCCAGCCACACCAGGTAGACCGCGCCGGCCAGGCGCAGCGCGTGGTACCCGAACTCCGAGGCGCGCAGCAGCGCGGTGATGCCCGCGATGCTCGCCGCGCCCCAGACCAGGCAGCCCAGGGTGATGCCGAGGCCGGTGGCCAGGCCGGTGCGGCGGCCGCCCAGGACCACCGAGCGCAGGATCAGCATGGTGTCCAAACCGGGGGTGACCACCAGGACGACCGCGGCCAGGCAGTAGGCCAGGAGTAACTCGCCGTTCACTCGACGTCCTGGTCGACCAGCTCGCGGCCGACGGCCTGTTCCTCGGCCTCGGCGATCTCCTCGTCGAGTTCCCGGCGGGCGCGGGCGTTCGCGCTGCGCGCCGAGCGCAGCACCCGGGCCAGCAGCAGGTTGAAGGCGAGCGCGACCTCGCGGGCGCCGGGCGTGCCCCACTGGTGGATCGGCATGCACGCGCCCTGCGCCTGCTGCACGGCCAGCCGGTCCGGCAGCGAGACCGGCATGACCAGCGGGCCGAAGATCTCGCGCAGCTCCTCGATCCGGAACTGGTGCTCGTGCGAGCGCGGCCGGACCCGGTTGACCACCACACCTAGGGGCTGGAGTTCCGGGTTGTTCTCCTCGCGCTCGTTCTGCACCGCCTCGAAGGCGCGCTGCACCCCGGACACGGCGAAGATCGTCGGCTCGGTGACCAGCAGCGCGCGGTCCGCGGCGACCAGGGCCGAGCGGGTGAGCTGGCCCAGCGAGGGCGGGCAGTCCAGCAGCACGAGCTGGTAGGGCAGGTCGTCCTCGGCCATCAGCTCCTGCACCCGGTCGAGCACCGTGCCCAGCCGGTTGAGTTCGGTGAGGGTCGGGTTGGGCTGGTTGATCAGCTCGGCTTCCTCCGCGCCGACCAGCACGTCGACCTCATCCCCCCAGGCGCTGGGGGCGATCGCGGCCCGCACGGCCGTCTTGGTCGGGTTGGTCAGGACATCGACGAGGGAGGAATCGGTCTCCTCTGGCTCCAGCGCCGAGGTGGCGTTGCACTGGGGATCAAGATCGATCACCAAGGTGCGCACCCCGCGCCGCATCGCTGCTGAGGCGAGCCCCAGCACCACCGTCGTCTTGCCGACCCCACCCTTGAGGCTCAACACCGCGACCGTATGCACGGGTGCAGCCTACGGGTTTCCCGATTCAAGGTCTTGTAGCCCGTTTCGGGACTCCTGAGCCAGGCGGATTAGGGTGCGGCTATGCGATCCGACGCCGTGCACCGTGTGCTGGAGGCCGAGCTGGCCGCGGTCCGGGACCGCGGGGTCAGCGCGCCCCGGGTGCTGGATGTCGGCGGTGGCAGCGGGGTGTGGGCGGTGCTGCTGGCCGCGGCCGGATGCGCGGTCACCGTGGTCGAGCCGAGCCCGAACGCCCTGGCCACCCTGCAGCGGCGGGCGCGGGAGGCCGGGGTGGCCGACCGGGTCACCGCGGTGCAGGGCGATGTGGACTTCCTGCTCGACGTGGTCGAGCCCGGCGGGGCGGACCTGGTGCTCGGGCACGGGCTGCTGGAGGTCGTGGACGACGTGACCGCGGCCATCGCCGCGCTGGCCGCGGCGGCGGTGCCCGGTGGAGTGGTGTCGGTGCTGGTGGCGAACAGGTACGCGGCGCTGGTCGGGCGGGCACTGGCGGGCAGGCTGGGCGAGGCGCGGCGGTTGCTGGACGATCCGGACGGCCGGGTCGGGCCCGCGGACCAGTTGCAGCGCCGCTTCGACGCGGACAGCCTGGGCGAGCTGCTGGCCGGGGCCGGGCTCGCGGTCGAGGTGCTGCAGGGGGACGGGGTGCTCACGGACCTGGTGCCAGGGGCGGTGCTGGACGCGACGCCGGGGGCGGCGGAGGCGCTGGCGGAGCTGGAGCTGGCGGCCGCCGCGCGGCCACCGCTGCGGGATCTGGCGACCCGGCTGCACGCGGTCGGGCGACGCTGAGCGGGTTCTAGCGCGAAACGCGGTTACCTAGAGAACCGTGTTTTCCGGTGCCGGTGAGCTTGGCCGGGACGGCGGCCATTCGCCGCCCCAGCCGTCGCGGGCCCGGCGAGGGGTCACTGGGCGGTGCCGCCGGTGGGGCTGTGGAAGGTATAGACGGCGGTGTATTTGACCGGCTGCTGGGCGCCGGTGACGCAGGCGCCGGTCGGGCTGACGCCGCCTTCGGTCTTGAGGCGCTGGACGTAGCCGACCTTGCCGAAGACGCCTTCGCCGCGGGTGGCGGTGGACTTGAGCAGCAGTTCGGGCACGGCGCCTGGCCGGGCGTTGCTGGCGCCGGCGACCGGGGCGGCGGCGACCGCGCTGCCGTCCAGGGTGGAGATCCACACCGGGCCGCGGGAGTGCAGGCCGATGGTCCTGCCCTCCTTGTCGGTCAGGGTGGCGGCGGGTTCCAGGGGCTTCCAGGCCGAGTCGAGGCAGGTGTAGACCTGCACGCCGGTGGCGTCGTAGGTCGCGGTGAGGGTGTGGCCGGCGGGGACGGCGACCGCGGCGGCGACCTGGCCCGCGGCCTTGACCACGCTGCCCGGCGCGCCGGTGGCGGGCTGCCGCGGGGCGCCGTAACCCGCGCCGCCGCCCTGGTCGCCCTCGCCGAGGCGGCCAGGACGCTCGCGAGGCCGATCAGGCCGAGCGTGACACCGAGCATCGTGAACCGGTTCATGATCTTCTCCTCGAATCGCACCATTCGGGTGACCAGGTCGTGTCCTCGTCAACCGCCGTGAGATACGGGTGCGATGCGGGCTCGGCTCAGCACAGTGACGCTGTTCGCGATCCGGGCCGGAGCTGAACGGGCGCGCGTGACTCCTCGTGCGAACCGTTGGTACAGAAGGGTTGTGGATGCTCAGCCGGGTTGTGGATGCTCGGCGGCTCAGTACGGCGTGTGCACCGCGGGTGGCGTCACGTGCACGCCCGCCCGGTACTTCGGCACCCGCACCCGCACCTTGGTGCCCGCGCCGACCGCGGTCTCCACCACCAGGCCGTAGTCGTCGCCGTAGACCTGCCGGAGCCGCTCGTCCACGTTGGCCATCCCGATGCCCTCCGACGGCGCGCCCGCCCCGGCCAGGATCCCGCGCAACGTCTCCGGGTCCATCCCGGCGCCGTCGTCCTCGATCACGATCTCCGCCTCGGCCCCGGCGTCCCTGGCCAGGATGGTGACCCGGCCGGTCATGTCCCGGCCGGACAACCCGTGCTGCACCGCGTTCTCCACCAGCGGTTGCAGGCACAGGAACGGCACCGCCACCGGCAGCACCTCCGGCGCCACCTGGAAGGTCACCGCCAGCTTGTCCCCGCTGCGCGCAATGGCCAGGGTCAGGTACTGGTGGATGGCTCGCAGCTCGTCGGCCAGGGTGGTGAACTCGCCGTGTTTGCGGAAGGAGTGCCGGGTGAAGTCGGCGAAGTCCAGCAGCAGTTCGCGGGCGCGTTCCGGGTCGGTGCGCACGAACGCGGCGATGGTGGCCAGCGAGTTGTAGATGAAGTGCGGGGAGATCTGTGCGCGCAGCGCCTGCATCTCCGCCTCGACCAGCCGGGTGCGCGAGCGGTCCAGTTCGGCCAGTTCCAGCTGCGCGGACACCCAGTTCGCGACCTCCTTGGTGGCCCGCACCAGGATCGGCGGGCTGGAGTCGCTGTAGGCGATGAGCGTGCCGAGCACGTGCTCGTCCACCACCAGCGGCGCGATCACCGCGTGCCGCAGCGGGCAGCGGGAGTCGGCGCAGCGGGCCGAGCTGACCTGCACCCGCCCGGACCGCAACGTCTCCGCGGCCTGGGTGAGCGCGCTGGCCGCGTGTGTCTCGCAGTCGCCGGACCAGGCCAGCACCGTCTCCTGGTCGGTCAGGCAGAGCGCGGGGGTGCCGAGCAGATCGCGCAGCCGCCGGATCGCCTTGCGCGCGGCCTCCGCGGTCAGCCCGGCGCGCAGTGGTGGCGCGGCCAGTGAGGCAGCGTGCAGGGTCTCGAAGGTGGCCCGGTCGGTCGGGGTGCCGAAGTCCCGGTTGGCCCGGGAACGGCGCACGATGACCAGCAGCGCCACGCTCAGCGCGGTGAGCAGCAGCAGGAGTACGAACAACGCGGAGGTGCGGGTCATCGGCCGGTGGTTCCTTCCGGGGCGTGCAGCCGGGCCATGGTCGCGTTCACCGAACGCGGTGCGCGCTTCCGGGTGACCAGCGAGACTCCGATCATCACCGCGAAGCCCAGCGGCACCGACCAGGCGGCGGGCCAGGACAGCAGGGTGGTGAACCAGCCAGCTTGCAACTCGCCGGAGATGGTGGCCAGCACCGCGAGCAGGGCCAGCCCGCCGCCGGTGAGCAACCCGGCGACCGCGCCCGCGGCGGTGAGCCCGCGCCACCAGATGCCGAGCACCAGCAGCGGGCAGAACGAGGAGGCGGCGACCGCGAAGGCCAGGCCGACCGAACTGGCGATGGGCAGGTCGGTGCCGATCAGCGCGAGCCCCACCGGCACCACCGTGGCCAGCACCGCGGACAACCGGAACCCGCGCAGCCCGCGCCCGCGGAAGACGTCCTGGGAGAGCACTCCCGCCACCGACATGGCCAGTCCGGAGGAGGTGGACAGGAACGCGGCGAACGCGCCGCCTGCCACCAGCGCGCCCAGCAGTTCGCCGCCGAACCCGGGGATGAGCCGCCGGGGTAACACCAGCACCAGCGCGTCGGTGGCCCCGGTCATCAGCAGATCCGGCGCGTACAAGCGGCCGAGCGCGCCGAAGACCAGCGGGAACAGGTAGAAGACGCCGAGCAGTCCGAGCACCACCAGGGTGGTCCGCCGGGCCGCCCGGCCGGTCGGGTTGGTGTAGAAGCGGACCAGCACGTGCGGCAGGCCCATGGTGCCCAGGAAGGTCGCCACCATCAGCGAGTAGGTGACGTAGAGCGGGTGGTCGTCCCGGCCGCCGGAGAGCGGACTTGCCCATTCGTCCCCGGTCAGCGGCCGGGCCGGGGTCACGTGCGGCACCGCGGCGCCCGCCGGGAACACCACCGTGGTGTCCTGCCCGAACTCGTGCGCGCCCGAGGTCAGCTCCAGCCGCGCGCCGTCATAGGTCTTGTCGTCCAGCCGTCCGCGCACGGTGACCTGCACCGGTTCGGCGTTGTGCACCCGGACCGGAGTGCGGATGGTGACCGTGGTCTGCTGGCTGAAGGCCACCGGCCGGTCCCCGTCCAGCAGCGGCGCGCCGTCCCGCTGCCAGACCATGATCAGCAGGATGGCCGGGACCGCGATCGCGGTCAGCTTGAGCCAGTAGTGGAAGGCCTGCACGAAGGTGATGCTGCGCATCCCGCCGGAGGCCAGGTTCAGCGTGACCACCACCGCCACCACCACGCCGCCCACCCATACGGGCGCGTTGGTCAGCGTGTTCAGCGTCAGCCCCGCGCCCTGCAGCTGGGGCAGCAGGTACAGCCAGCCGATGCCCACCACCAGCAGGCTCGCCACCCGGCGCACCGCCACCGACTCCAGCCGGTTCTCCGCGAAGTCGGGCAGCGTGTACGCGCCGGAGCGGCGCAGTGGCGCGGCCACCAGCGCCAGCATGATCAGGTAGCCGGCGGTGTAGCCGACCGGGAACCACAGCATGTCCGCGCCGAAGCTGAGGATCAGCCCGGCCACGCCGAGGAAGCTGGCCGCGGACAGGTACTCGCCGCTGATCGCCGAGGCGTTCCACCACGGGCCCACCGAGCGGGAGGCGACGTAGTAGTCGGAGGTGGTGCGGGAGACGCGGAGGCCGTAGGCGCCGATGAGGATGGTCGCCACCGTCACCACGCCGACCGCGATCAGACCGGAGAGCGCGTTCACGTCGAGTGGTCCTCCACGAAGTCCTGGTAGTCGCGCTCGATGCGTTCCGCGCCGCGCACGTACAGCCAGCCGATGAGCAGCAGCACCGGGTAGACCCCGCCGCCGAGCACCAGCCACGGCACCCGCACCCCGAACAGCTCGGCCGAGCGGCTGGCCGGGACCAGCGCGAACAGCAGCGGCAGCAGACCCAGCGGCAGCACCGCCAGGCAGACCGCGATCGCGGCGCGCAGCTGGCTGCGGATGAGCGCGCGCAGCGACACCTCGTCCAGGGTCGCCTTGTCGTCCCGGCCGATCCGGGCGGCGCGATTGGGCCGGGCGGACCTGGTGCGCGGGCCGGTGACCACCACCCGCCGGGGTGGCTGGCGCGGCTCGGTCACGTCGTGGTCTCCCGTGGTCGCGGAGCGTGGTCAGGCGGTGCCGGCGCTGACCCGGGTGGATGATGCCGGAGAGCAAGCCTGTTGAAAGTGACCCAGGTCACGGCCGAGTCTAAGGTCCGCGGATATCAAGGCCAAACGGATCGAGGGAGCCCACCGGTCGGCGGCCGTTCATCGTGGCGGCTGCCGATCGGGACGGGCCTGCCGCACCAGCAGATCGCGCAGTTCGCGGGCGTGCCGCCGGCTCACCGGCAGCACCTGCGCGCCGACCCGCACGCTGAGTTGCCCGGTGTCCAGCCGCAGTTCGTCGACGAAGCGCAGCGACACAAGGTGGCTGCGGTGCACCCGCACGAACCCGGCCGCCCGCCAGCGTTCCTCCAGTTGTCCGAGCGAGGCGCGGATCAGGTGCGTCTCCTGCCCGGTGTGCAGCCGCGCGTAGTCCCCGCAGGCCTGGGCGTAGTGCACGTCGGCCAGCCGGACGAACCTGGTCAGCCCGCCCAGCTCGACCGGGATGACCTCATCCGGCGGCTCCTGGGTGACCGGGTGCGCGCCGGCCGGCTGCGCGGCCGCGGGCGGTCCGGCGGGGACGGGATCGAGGCGTTCGGTGCGGACCCGCTCGTCCACCCGGCGCACCGCCTCGGCCAGCCGCGCCGCCCGGATCGGCTTGAGCACGTAGTCCACGGCCTTCAGCTCGAAGGCCTGCACCGCGAAGTCCTCGTAGGCGGTGACGAACACGACCAGCGGCGGGGTGCTGAACCGGGTGAGCAGCCGGGCCAGTTCCAGTCCGTCCAGGCCGGGCATGTGGATGTCCAGGAACACCGCGTCCAGGACATCGCCTTCCTTGGCGACCTGGTCAATGTGGCGCAACGCCTCCATCGCGCCCTCGGCGCCGTCGGCCTGCTCGATCCGGCCGTCCGCGCGCAGCATGTGCAGCAGCTCCGCCAGCAGCGGAGCCTCATCGTCGACCGCCAGCACCCGTAGCACCCTCGGTACTGTAACGACCTGATCAAACGATCAGTAGCGGGTGCCCGGGTACTTCCTGGCGCAGACCGGTGAAGTGCCTGCGGACGAGGTCCTGGGCGTAGCCGAGCACGCACTCCACCAGCTCGAAGGCGGGCAGCCCGCCCAGGTGGTAGGTGCGCCGCTGGCCTTGCAGGGCCTCCAGCCGGTCCAGCGCGCCCGCGGCCAGGTCGGCGCTGTCGAAGTGCGGCAGGAACCGCCAGCGGCGTTGCAGGTGCAGCCGGTGCAGCTGCCCGCCCCAGGCGCGGACATCGGCGCGCAGCAGATCGGCCACCGCCGGTCCGTCCAGGTCCGGCCGGCCGTAGGCGTGGCAGGCCAGCACGTCGGTGTCCGGGTGGCGGCGGTGGAAGGACACGCAGTGGCCCCGGCTGGCCGAGCCGGTCAGGTGCGGCTGGACCAGGGTGTGCGCGCCCGGCGGCAGACCGCTGACGCTGCCCAGGGTGGTGTAGAGGTCCAGTCGCCGGATCCGGGCCGCCAGGGCGCGTTCCTCCTCGGTGGCGTCCAGCACCGGCAGCACCTCGTCCAGCCCGACGGCCAGCACCAGGTCGTCGAAGGTGTGCTCGGTCCCGTCCACGACCACGCGCACGCCGTCGGCGTCCCTGGTGATCCGCTCGACCCGCACGCCGCGGCGCAGGCCGGGCAGCTCCCGCGCCACCCGCCGCCACAGTTCGGCGAAACCGCCGTCGAGCGCGCGCACCTGGCCCGCGCCCAAGCCGGTCAGCTCGGCGTACTTGACCAGGTAGAGCGCGGGCAGGTCCAGGTCGAGGTGGCCGTAGCCGGCCGCGGTGTAGCCAGGGCCGAATGCCTCGGCCAGCGCGCTGAGCCGGTACTCGGCCAGCCAGCGCCGGGCCGGGGCGGCCAGCACCCTGGCGGAATGCGCGAGGCCGGGATCGGCGATGCGCGGGAACAACTCGGCCCGGACCCGGTGGTAGCGGGTCAGGGTCTCGCGGCAGAGCGGGCCGGGGACGCGTGGCCGGGAGCGGCCGGTGACCGGGTCGAACAGTAGCGGCGGGCCGGTGTCGGTGGTGCGCAGGCCGAGTTCGGCGACCAGCGCGTCCAATCGGTGGTGCGCGGGGGAGTAGCCGTGGCCGCCCAGGTCGTAGCCGCGGCCGTCGATCTCCGCCGCCGCGCACTGCCCGCCGACGGCGTGCCGGGCCTCCAGCACGGTCACCCGGTGCCCGGCCCTGGTCAGCTCGCGTGCGGCGGCCAGCCCACTGGCGCCGGCGCCGAGCACGGCGACCGAGCGCGCGTGCTCGAAGTCTGCGGGCATGAGTTCCTCGGTGCGTTCGCGCGGGGGCCGGAGAAGAATCACTCCACGGCCAGCATGGCCTAACCTGCGGCCGGTCGGCCACTTCCACACCCAATCGGGTGAGTCGGATCAAAATAACGGTTCTGGCAATGTTCTTGATGGCTGGCAAGTTCTGTGCTCTCCAGGAACATTGCCGCTGGTGACCGCCGGTGCGCTAGGCTCTGGCACGAGTAGATCGGTTCATTTTCAACTACTTCGCCGGGTCGACCGATTAACGGTGAAACTGACCGTTCGTCGCCAATTCCGCGCCATTCGTCGGCGGTATAGTCCATTGGTGGCGCGCTGGCGGGAACATGTCATTCCGGTCGCTATCGTGCGGAATCCGCTCCCTGTCCCCGCTGGCGCCGCCGGTGTTCTCCCATCGATCCGGCTGAGCCGCCGCGGTCCCGTGGCCCGTACGGGAAGGGGAGTGGACCGCCTGCCGTCGCCCGCCGTCCCGGCCCCAGCCGGGGGCGGGCGACGGTCTCGCGGACAGCGATGTTTCCCGGTCACTCACCACAGTGGACCGCACATGGCAGGATCGGCATGGCCGAGCAGGTGCGGGGAGGAGGCGCGAGATGTCGACAGACGCGGTCACCTCGCCCGACGCGGCCGCCCCTGACCGGATGCGCGAGCTGATCAGGGAAGGCGCGCTGAGCGAGGCCATCGCCCTGGCCGACGCGGTGATCGCGCGTGCCGAGGAGCCCGCGATCGTCGGCCGGTCGCTGCTGATGAAGCTCGGCTGCCTGATGATGGACGGCCACCGCCTGGAGGCCGTGTCAGTGGCCGACCAGGCCTTCGACGTGGTGCTGGCCAGCGGCGACCCGGCGCTGATGGGCGAGTTGTACGCGCTGGCCGCCTACGTCGCGCTCACCGAGGGCTCGGTGGACCGCTGCGTGCGGCACCTGGTCCGCGGCTCGCGCACGATGGAGCTGGTGACCAGGGCGGACCTGATCGCCGCGGACGCCTGGGCCGATCTGGCCATCACCTACTCCATCGCCGGTTTCCACAACCAGGCGATGCTGGCCTCGGTGCGCGCCCGCAACACCGCCGCCGCGGCCGGGCTGCCGCCGGAGGAGTACCTGACCCCGGAGATCCCGCTGCGCTGCGCGGTGTCGCTGGACCACCGCGGCGACGAGCAGGGCGCCAGGGACATGCTGCGGGCAGCGGTCGCGCTGGCCCGGCAGTGCACGCCCGGTGGCGAGCTGCGCCCGGCCGACTACCCCTTCTACCGCTACGCCAGTGCCCGGCTGCGCGCGCTGGGCGAACCGGTCGAGCTGGCCCTGACCGAGGTGTCCCTGGAGGGCCACGAGGCCGCCGACCTGGGCGCGCTGGCCCAGGTGTGCGACGCGATCTCGGCGGGCCGCCCGCTGGACGCGCTGGCCCGGCTGGACTCGATGACCCTGGTCGCCAACACCCTCGGCCCGGCCGAGTTGTTCCGGCTGCGCGCGCTGGCCTACGCCGCCGCGGGCGACCACCGGGCCGCGCACACCGCCGACCGGCAGACGTTCAAGCTGGCGGGCGAGCACCCGTCCCGGCTGGTCGACCGGTTCATCGAGGGCGTCGGCGCCCGGCTGGACCACGAGGACCTGCGCCGCGCGGTCGGCCGCTACGCCGCCGAGGCGCTCACCGATCCGCTCACCGGCCTGCCCAACCGGCGGCACCTGGAGCAGCGGCTGGCGATGATCGCCGAACAGCGCGGCACCGCGGCCATCGGCGTGATCGACCTGGACGGGTTCAAGACGGTCAACACCGTGCACGGCCACCTCTCCGGAGACTTGGTGCTGGAACGGGTCGCGGCCATCCTGTCCCGCACCGTGCGCCGCGGCGACTTCGTGGCCCGCTACGGCGGGGACGAGTTCGTCGCGCTGCTGCCGGAGACCAGCGTGGTCGAGGCGGTGGAGATAGGGGGCAGGCTGGCCGCGGCGGTGGATGAGGAGGACTGGGAGGCGCTGGTCGCGGGCACTCCCATCTCGGTGACCATCGGCTGGGCGGACCTGGCGCATCCCGCGGACCTGCCCACCGCGCTGGCCGAGGCCGACCGCGCCATGCTGGAACTCAAGGGCGCCCGCCGCTAGCGGCACCGGCGCCAGCCGACACCGGGAGTCCGCCGACGCCAGGGAGTCCACCGTGCCCGGACCGACCAGCCACGTCGAGCACACCGCCGAGATCCGCGCGGTCAGCCGGGCCGGTCGCGAGGTGCTGGCGGCCTTCGAGCGGGTGGACCGGGGCTGGTTCGTGCCGCGCCGGATGTGGTGCTCGCCGCGCGGCAGGCTGCCGCAGCCGGTGGACCTGCTGACCGATCCGGAGCTGTGGCGGCGCTGCGTCTACGGCGACACCGTGGTGGTGACCCAGTTCGACGACGGCGCGACCCACTGGCCGGAGGTCGGCCGGGTGGCCACCAGCAGCGCCTCCCAGCCGCGGCTGGTGGTGGACATGCTGGAGCGACTGCGGCTGCGGCCGGGCACGGCAGTGCTGGAGATCGGCGCGGGCACCGGCTACAACGCGGCGTTGCTGGCCGAGCTGACCGGCGCGGAGCGGGTGACCACGGTGGAACTGGACCCCGCGCTGGCCGAGATCGCCGCCGCCAACCTGGCCCGCACCGGCCACCCGGTGCACCTGGTCCGCGGCGACGGCACCCTGGGCTGCCCGGACCGCGCGCCGTTCGACCGGGTGGTGGCCACCGTGGCCGCGGTCGGCGACGGCCTGCCCTACGCCTGGGTCGAGCAGACCCGGCCCGGCGGACTGATCCTCACGCCCTGGGGCAACGCCTATGACAACGGGGTGCTGCTGGAACTGACCGTGCGGCCGGACGGCACCGCGTCCGGCCCGGTGGTCGGCGGGGTGGCCTTCATGCAGTTGCGCGGCCAGCGGGTGTTCACCGGCCACGCCGCGGACTTCGCCGAACTGGCCGACGCCGGCGACCCCCGGCACAGTGCGGTGCCGCCGGGCGAGGTGGCCTTCGGCGAGGGCGTGTTCGGCATCGGCCTGCGCATGCCGGAGGTGTGCTGCGAGGTCAGCTACACCGGCGAACGAGACTACGAGGTGCTGCTCTACGACGCGGGCAGCACCTCGGCCGCGGTGGCGGACGTGCGGGACGGCGTGGTCGAGGTCCGCGAGTCCGGGCCCCGGGCGCTGTGGGCGGAGGTCGAGGCGGCGCACGGCTGGTGGGTAGGTCAGGGCCGCCCCGGACTGCACCGCTTCGGCGTCACCGTGACGCCCGAGGGACAGTGCGTATGGCTGGACCGCGAGTCCAACCCGCTGTAGCGGCTGCCCGGGCGGGCACGGCACGATCATCGCCTCGTGCGAGGGCGATGCCGTCCGCGCCGAGCCGGGCGGCGGTGACCCGCTGCACCGGCACGGTCTGGAAACCCTGAACCGGCCGCCTCAGCGCGCGTACTGGGCCTGATCGGTCTGCATCCGTCGCAACAGCACCTGCTCGATCAGCGAGACCAGCACGCCCTTGACCGAGGACCGCTGCCGCGCGTCGCAGCTGACGATCGGCACGGTCTCGTCGATGCCGAGGGCCTCCCGCACCTCGTCCATGGCGAAGCGCTGCGCGCCCTCGAACTCGTTGACCGCGAGCAGGAACGGGACGTCCTTCTCCTCGAAGTAGTCCACCGCCGGGTAGCAGTCCTCGATGCGTTCGGTGTCGGCCAGGATCACTCCGCCCAGCGCGCCTTCCACCAGGTCGTCCCACAGGAAGGAGAAGCGCTCCTGGCCAGGGGTGCCGAACAGGTAGAGCACCAGGCTGCGGTCCAGCGAGATGCGGCCGAAGTCGAAGGCGACGGTGGTGGTGGTCTTGTCCGGCCTGCCGGTGGAGTCGTCGACGCCGACCGACACCTCGGTCATGGCCGCCTCGGTCACCAGGGGTTCGATCTCGGAGATCGCGCCGATAAACGTCGTCTTGCCGACACCGAAGCCGCCACTGACGATGATCTTCACCGCGGACGGGATGGCGGTGGAGGACAACCCGTCGTGGTCAGAGTGCCCTGACAAGGTCACGGATCCTTTCGATGACGTGGACCGGCAGGTCGGCGCGTTCCTTCAAGGACAGCAGGCCGCCGGTGACGAGGTCGGCGATGAGCACCTGGGCCACCCCGACCGGCACGGTGAGCAGTGCGGCGATCTCGGCGACCGAGCGCGGAGTCTGGCACAGCTCGATGATCCGCCGCCGCTCGAAGGCCAGTGGCGCGGACAGCGCCGCGGGCGCCGCGCCCACCATGGTGTCCACCCGCAGCCCGTCGTGCAGCGGCCGGGTGCGACCGCCGGTGACGATGAACGGCCGGACGAAGGTGTCCTCCACGGCCGAGTCCGCCCGCACCGGCGGGGGCTGGTTCTGCGGCTGGTCACCGTGGATCGGATCGAACCAGGACCGCGGCTGGGCGGCCGGGATCATCCGTGGATCGGGCAGGCGGGGCGCGTCGCTCATTCCGGCAGGAACCTCCGCAACTCCGAGATCAGCATCGGGGTGAGCATGCCGCCCGCCCGCTCGGCCAGCACCGCGATCTCGTAGCCGATCAGGCCGACATCGCAGTTCACCTCGGCCAGCACCCCGACGCAGCTGCCGTCGGCGATGGCCGAGACCAGCAGGAAGCCCCGCTCCATCTCGATCATGATGAGCTTGAGCCCGTCGAAGTCGTAGCTCCGCGACGCGCTGCGGGCCAGGCTGGTCAGCCCGGACACCAGCGCGGCCAGCCGGTCCGCGGAGTTGCGGTCCAGGCCGTTGGACATCGCGATCAGCAGACCGTCGGAGGACACGCACACCGCGTCGCGCACCCCGTCGGTGTCGCGGACGAAGTTGACGAGCAGCCAGTTGAACGTATTCCCGTTCGGGTGCAGTTCAACGGTCACCGGGGGTCCTCCTCGGAGGGTCGGGGGTGGGAAGGGGACGTGCGCGCCCCCGGCTCGGCGGAGCGCTCCGCCTCGAACAGACCGCGCTGTCCGCGCCGGTGCCCGTTGCGGAAGGAGGACAGCATCGAGCGCACGTCGTCAGGGTCACGAGTGTCCACCGGCGGCCGGTCCTCAGCGGGGCGGGGGCGGCTCGCCGGTTCGGGGCGAGTGGGTGCGCGGTTCTTGGGGACGCGTTTGAGCAGGCCGTTCTTGGTGCGCGCGCCCGGGGTGGCTTCGGGGCGCACGGGGGCGCCGGTGGGCGCGGCGGGGTTCGCCGGGGCCTCGGCGGGGGCGGTCGCGGCGGGGGCGGGGGCCTCGGACCCGGATGCCGCGGGCGGCGGTGTCGTGAGGGGCGGGGTCGCGTTCGCGACGGGCGGGTGCGCAGCCGGTGTCGCGGCGGTGCGCCCGAAGGTCGCGGGGGATTCGGCCAAGCCGGCGGCGAGAGGCGCTCCGGCAGGCGCCGGTGCGGCGCGGTGCGGCGCGGGTGTCGCACCGGCCTGCCGCGCGGCGGCGGCCGGGGGCGGGCCCGACACCGGTGCCGCGGACTGCCGCGACTGCTGCGCGGGCACGTTTGCCCGGCTCCCCGCGGCGACGGCAGCCTGGCTCGCCTGCGCCTGCGCCTGCGCCTGCGCCTGCGCCTGCGCCTGCGGTTCGGCGGACAGCGGCTGCTTCGCCGAGGGATCCGCGATCAGCGTGCCCGGCAAGGTGATCCGGGCCGTGATGCCGGTCGCCGGCGACTCCGCCAGCTCCACCGTCGCGGACAACCGCTGCGCCAGCCGGCCCACCACGTAGTGCCCGAGGAACCGGGTCGGCGCCACCAGGAAGTTCTCCTCGCCGCGCAACCGGGCGTTCGCCCTGGCCAGCGCGTCGGCCGGCATGCCGACCCCGTGGTCGATGATTGCCAGCAGGTACTGCGAGCCGACCCGCCGCCCGTAGATCTCGACCTCCAGGTCCGGCGGTGAGAAGGACAGCCCGTTCTCGATCAGCTCGGCCAGCAGGTGCGCCACCTCGGTCACCACCGAGCCGGTGAGGTGCACCTCGTCCATCCGCCGCAGCACCACCCGGCGGTAGTCCTCCACCTCCGACAGCGCGGCGCGGATGACATCGGTGATCGGCAGCGGCGCGGCCCAGCGCCGCGGGTTGGACTCGCCGACCAGCACCAGCAGGCTCTCCGCGTTGCGGCGCATCCGGGTGGCCAGGTGGTCCAGCTCGAACAGGTTGGCCAGCGTGGTCGGGTTCAGCTCCTCCTGCTCGAACTCGCTGATGAAGCCGAGCTGGCGGCGCACCAGGTTCTGGTTGCGGCGGCCCAGGTTGGCCAGCGACTCGCTGGTGTTGCGGCGCAGCACGGCCTGTTCGGAGGCCAGGGAGAACGCGGTGTTCTGCACCCGGTCCAGGGCCGCGGCCACCGAGCGGATCTCGGTGCTGGACCGGTCCGGGATGCGCACCGGCGGCGGGGGTTCGGCGTGCTCGCCACCGCCCTCGCCGATGGCCGCCTGCACCCGGTCCACCGCCTCGGGCAGCCGGTGCCGGGCCATGTCGTCGGCCTCGGTCACCAGTCCGGCCAGCGGGCCGATGATCGACCGGGTGGCGCCGATGACCAGTGCCACCTCGACCGCGATGGCCAGCGCGGCCAGCGCCAGGTACCCCAGCAACTGCCAGGTCGCGTTGTTCTGCAGACCGGCCGCCACGCCGCGGATGTCATCACCCACGGCCTGCTGCACGGCCCGCATGTCGTCGACCAGCCTGGTCATCGTGTTCCACCAGGCCTGCGCGTCCACCTTGCTGGACAACGCCCCCGCGGACCCGCTGATCGCGATGCCCTCGTAGCCCGCGGCCTCGGTGGCCGGACCCGAGCGCATCGCCTCGTCCAGCTTGCTGCGCTGGTCCTGGGTCGCGGCGCGGCCGAAGGCGGACAACGCGTTCTGCTTGCTCGCCCGGATCTCGCTGAAGTGCACGTACTCCTGCTGCTGGCGGAACTTGTTCGCGGCGAAGACACCGTTGAGGAACCCGCGTTCCTGCGCGGTCGCCTCCTTGGCCTCGCCCAGCGCGGTCAGCGCCAGCACCCCGCGCCGGATCACCGGGTCGGCCGACTCGCTCAGGCCCAGCTCGGTGTGGGTGAGGGTGGTGATGTTGTCGGTGTAGTAGTTGAAGGTGGTGTCCCGCTCGGCCCGGCCGCCGTCCACGGTGCCGCGCACCTGCGCCACCCCGGCCAGCCTGCTCAGCGCGGCGCGCAGTTCGCCCGCGCCGCTGAGCGCGGCGTCGGAGTTGAGCCGGTTCAGCCGGTTGAGCACCTCATCGGTGCGCCCGCGCTGGGTGTCGACCTGGGGCCGGTAGCGGGTGTCGCCGCCCAGCAGACCGTTGGTCATGCCGCGTTCGCGCTGGAGTTCGTGGATGAGGTCCTGCACGCCGAGCGCGAGCGAGACGGACTCGGCGGTCTGGGTCGCCTGCCGCTGCCGCTGCACCACGTCCAGCACGATGATCACCAGCAGGGCCAGCACGATCACCAGGGACACGGTGAGGATGCGGGCCAGCTTGGCCCGGATCGAGCGCGGCCGGACCAGGGAGGTGGCCAACGTCGCGAACCGGGACTGATCTGTCCGCGTCTGCTCGTCCTGCGGTGCGGTGATCGAGCGATGACGAGCGCCCACCAAACCTCCGGTCCATGGAATTCGACAGGCCGTTTCGCTCGACCATTCATGTGCGGGCCGCCTGCACGTTCTCAGTTCCAGTGAACCGCGACAATACGACAACCGGGTGAACTTCTGATGTTTTCACCAAGCGTGACGGAAAACTACTGACTAGCCGGTCAGTAGTGCGGCATAAGTCGCTTCTATGCGGTTTGACCTGCCGATATGGCTAGCTGAAAACCCATCCTACGGGTGTTACGTGATGCCCAACCTGGTTATACAGTGATTTCTTTAGGGTAACGGAGTTCGATTTGCCCACTTGATGGGCATCTTTGTGGGTCGGCACGCCTTTCTGCTATGAAACTCACCGGTTCGATTGCGCCTGGGGGATCGTCGGAATTCCCCGCGCCCCGCGCTCGTGGCCTGGAGGGGACAGCGATGAGTCCGCGGCAGGTGGTCGTCGTCGGCTACGGCATGGCCGGGGCCCGGCTCGCCGAACTCATCCGCCGCCGCGAACCCGACCCGGCCCGGATCGCGCTGACGGTGATCGGCGCCGAACCCGAACCCGCCTACAACCGGGTGCTGCTGTCCGGCGTGCTCGCCGGACAACTGTCGCCCGTGGCGGTTCATCTGCACGAACCCGACTGGGCGGACCAGTCGGGCATCGATCTGCGGCGCGCGGTCAGCGTCACCGCCGTGGACCGCGACAGCCGGATGCTGACCCTCTCCGACGGCGACCGGCTGCACTACGACGCCCTCATCCTGGCCACCGGCGCCCGCCCCTGGCTGCCGCCGACCCCGGGTCTGTGCGCCGCGAACGGCGCGCCGGCCCCCGGCGTGCGCGTGTTCCGCACCCTCGCCGACTGCGCTCAAATCCTTGAAGTGGCCCGCCCCGGCGCCCCCGTGGCCATCCTCGGCGGCGGCCTGCTCGGCCTGGAGGCCGCCCGCGGCCTGGCCGGCCGGGGAAGCCTGGTCACGGTGGTGCACCCGGTCGGCCATCTGATGGAACGCCAGCTGGACGCGACCGCCGGCGCCATCCTGGCCGAGGTGCTGGCCGAACTCGGCATCGAGTTCCGCCTGGGCGTCACCGCCACCGGCTATCGCCCCGGCGACGGCCTGGCCCTCTCCGACGGCAGCCAGGTCCCCGCCGACCTGGTCGTGGTCGCCGCGGGCGCCACCCCGGACACCACCCTGGCCGAGGCCGCGGGCCTGACCGTCGACCGCGGCGTCCGGGTCGACGACGCCCTGCGTACCAGCGACCCGCGCATCCACGCCCTGGGCGACTGCGCCAGCCACCCGGGCGCCACGGGCGGTTTCGTGCAGTCGGCCTGGGAACAGGCCGAGGTGCTGGCCGACCTGCTCACCGGCGCCGACCCTGCGGCCCGCTACCACGGCACCCCCGCGGTGACCCGCCTGAAGATCCGCGACGTCGACCTGGCCACCCTGGGCGAGGCCCACCTCGACCGCACCGACCCAGGAGTCGAGATCCTCCGCCTGGAGGACTCCACCCGAGGCCGCTACGCCAAGCTCGTCCTCCGCGGCGACCAGATCGCCGGCGCCATCATGCTCGGCGCCCCGGACGCCGCCGCCCGCATCACCCAGCTCTACGACCGCGGCGCCCCAGCCCCCACCGACCGCCTGGCCCTGCTGCTGGGCCGCGCCCTGCCCACCGGCGCCGAGCCCGCGGGCAACCCGGCCGACCTGCCGGACGCCGCGATCATCTGCCGCTGCAACACCGTCACCAAGGCCACCCTGACCCAGGCCTGGCACAACGGCGCCCACCAACCCGCCGACCTGGCCCGCGTCACCCGCGCCACCACCGGCTGCGGCAGCTGCCGGGAAACAGTCAAGGCCCTGGCCGCCAGGCTGGCCGAATCAGCGGCCACCGCGGCCCAGCCGCCAACAGCGACCCAGCCCGCGACCACGGCCCAGGCCCCGACCACGGCCCAGACCCCGACCATGAAGCCCGCCGCACCCACGCCTGCCGCGCCCGCGCCCGCCGCTCCGCCGCCGCCCGCCACGCACGCAGGGACCGCCGCGCCCGCAGCCGCCGTGCTCATGGCCGCCACGCCACCGTCCGCCGCGCCCGCAGCTGTCACGCCACCGCCCGCCACGTCCGGGCCCGCCGCGTCACCGCCGACCACACCCGTCCCGCCGACCGCCGTGCCGGAGCAGCCGGTCAGGCCGCAGCCCACGGTCGGGCCAGCCCAGGGCACCGCGCCTCTCGGCGCTGCCCCGGCCATCACCGCGGCCGCACCCAACGGCACCGCGGCGCTGGCCGGCGTCACCGCGTCCGCCGAGACCACCACATCGGGAACATCTGCCGCACCCACGGCTGTCCCCGAGCCCGGAGCCGTTGCCGCCCAACGGTCCTGACCCCATGAGAGACAAGGCGGTTCCTTCGAACATGAGCGCGCAGACCACAGTTCGCCGCGGCCGGTGGATCGAGCACTGGGAGCCGGAGAACCCGGAGTTCTGGGCGAGCACCGGTCGCCGGGTGGCCAACCGGAACCTGGTGTTCTCGATCCTGGCCGAGCACCTGGGTTTCTCGGTGTGGCTGTTGTGGAGCACGGTGACCGTGTTCCTGCCGGCAGCGGGGTTCGCCTTCTCCGTCGACCAGCTTTTCTGGCTGGTCGCACTACCGAACTTGATCGGCTCCGTGCTGCGCCTGCCCTACACGTTCGCGGTCGCCACCTTCGGCGGTCGCATGTGGACGGTCATCAGCGCGGCCCTGTTGCTGGTGCCCACCGGGATGCTCGCGTGGTGTGTCTCCGATCCGTCGACGCCCTACTGGATGTTCGTGCTCGCGGCCTGCACCGCCGGTCTCGGCGGCGGCAACTTCGCTTCGTCGATGGCCAACATCTCCTTCTTCTTCCCGGACTCGCGCAAGGGATTCGCGCTCGGCCTCAACGCCGCGGGCGGCAACATCGGCGTGGCCGTGGTGCAGCTCGCGGTGCCGTTGGTGATCTCGGCGGGCTCCGGGGTGCACCTGGCTTACGCCGGGCTGATGTGGCTGCCGTTCGTGATCATCGCGGGCGTGTGCGCGCTGTTCTTCATGGACTCGCTCACCGAGGCGCGTTCGGACTTCCGGTCCTACGCCGCCTCCACGCGTAATCGGCACACCTGGGTGATGTCCTTCCTCTACATCGGCACCTTCGGTTCCTTCATCGGCTACTCGGCCGCGTTGCCGCTGCTGATCAACTCGACCTTCCCCGAGGCCAAGGCGGGCTACTTCGCCTTCCTCGGCGCCCTGGTCGGCTCGCTGTCCCGGCCGATCGGCGGCTGGCTCGCCGACCGGATTGGTGGCGGGCGGGTCACGTTGTGGACCTTCCTCGCCATGGGCGCCGGAGTGCTCGGGGTGGTGCTCGGCCTCGCTCAACACGATTTCTGGTTGTTCCTCGGCTCCTTCCTCTGGCTGTTCATCACCACCGGGGTCGGCAACGGCTCGACCTACCGCATGATCCCGGCGATCTTCAGTGCCCAGTTCGACGATCCGGCCACCGCGCGGCGACAGGCGGCCGCGGTGATCGGCATCGCCGGCGCCGTCGGCGCCCTGGGCGGCTTCCTCATCACGCGCGCCTTCGCGATGTCGGTGACCGCCTACGGCTCCCTGGTGCCTGCGTTCCTGGTGTTCCTGGCGTTCTACGGCGTCTGTCTGGCGGTGACCTGGTGGTACTACCTGCGCCGCCGGGTGTTCGTCCGGGTGCCCAGCCTGGCCCACGCCGGGATCTGAGCGCCAGCTCGTAGCCAGGACCTGTGCGTCCCTGGGACTCCCCGTCCCAGGGACTGCCGGTCCCAGGGACGGAGAGTCCCCCCTTCGGGACCGGCATGCTGTCAGACCTTCTGTCTAGACTCCGCGAGGATGGCTCGAACGCTCGTTCGAGGCCTTGGATCGGAGCTGGTACGGAGGTGCCGGGTGGGCCGCAGCGGTGACCTGCCGCGTGGGCTGGTCGACCGGTACCGGGCGCGTGACGGCGTCTGGCCGGACGACACCGGCTGTCCGATCCTGCACGTGGACATGGACGCCTTCTACGCCTCGGCGGAGATCAGGGAACGACCCGAGCTGAAGGACCTGCCGGTCGTGGTCGGCGGCACCGGCAACCGCGGTGTGGTGTCCTCGGCCAACTACCTGGCCCGCACCTTCGGCATCCGCTCGGCGATGCCGACCAACCGAGCCAGGGCGCTGTGTCCGAAGGCCGTGTTTATCCCGCCCGATTTCTCGCTGTACACGGCGGTCTCGGCCGGGGTGATGGCGATCTTCCGTGACTTCACCCCGCTGGTGGAGCCGCTGAGCCTGGACGAGGCCTTCCTCGACGTCCGCGGCGCGTTGCGCAGGCTGCGGATGACGCCGGGGCGGATCGGCCAGGAGATCAGGGCCAGGGTCGAGGCCGAACACGGCATGACCTGCTCGGTCGGTGTCGGCTCGACCAAGTTCGTGGCCAAGCTCGCCTCCGGCCTGTGCAAACCCGACGGCATGCTGGTCGTGCCCAAGACCGAGGTGCTGCCGTTCCTGCGCCCGCTGCCGGTGGGCGCGCTGTGGGGCGTGGGCAAACGCACCGAGGAACGCCTGGTCGACCGCGGTTTGCACACCGTGGCCGAGCTGGCCGAACTGCCGCTGCCCAGGCTGCGGCGCATCGTCGGCAACGCCCAGGCGGAGCACCTGCACAGCCTGGCCAACGGGCACGATCCGCGGACCGTGGTGCCCGAGACGCCGGAGAAGTCGATCGGCGCCGAGGAGACCTTCGAGACTGACCATCACGACCGCGCCGTGCTGCGCCGCGAGCTGCTGCGGTTGTCCGAGCGCACCGCGGGCTCGCTGCGTGGCCGCGGACTGCGCGGGCGAACCGTGTCGATCAAGGTGCGATTCGCCGACTTCAGCACGATCACCCGCTCCCGCACGCTGCCGCTGCCCACCGACGTCACCCAGGAGATCTACCGGCTGGCCTGCCAGTTGCTGGACGAGCAGACCCCGCCCGGCCCGGTGCGGCTGATCGGGGTGCGGGTGGAACAGCTCGACGACCACGGCGGCGCGGGCGATCAGCTGACCTTCGACGAACCGGAACGCGGCTGGCGGGAGGCGGACCAGGCCGCCGACGCCGCGCGGGCCAAGTTCGGCGGCGCGGCCGTCAAACCGGCCTCGCTACTCGGCGCCGCGCCACAGCGGGCCGATGTGACCAGGCCCCGGATGGCCCGCGACTGAGTCGCGCCGGACTAGGAACCGGCGGCGCGGACCACCGCCACCGGCACGTGCGCGTAGTGCACGACCGCGTGGCTGACCGAGCCGAGCAGCAGACGCCGGAACGCGCCTCGGCCGTGGCTGCCCACCACGATAAGCGCCGCGTCCTGGCCGCGTTCCAGCAGGGCGTCGGCCGGCTTCTCGGTGGTCACGACCGCCTCGACCTCGATGTCCGGGCGTTCCCGCTGGAGCGGCTGCAGCCAGCCCGCGAGCAGTTCCTGGCCTTCCCGCTGCATGACCTGGGGGTCGAAGTCCCACACCCGGACTGGGCCGAAAGCATCCAGCGGCAGATCACTCCAGGCGTGCACGGCCACGATCCGGCGGCGGTGCCGGGCGGCGAAGTCGAAGGCGAACTCCAGGGCCGCCGCGCTGGTCGCCGAACCGTCCACGCCGACGATCACCGGGCCGCGCTCGGGGTCGGCCGGGGCACGCAGCACGATCACCGGGCAGCTCACCCCGCGGACCACACTGGAGGCGATCGAGCCGAGCCGGATGCCGGTGCTGGCCGAGCGCCCGGCCGCGCCGAGCACCAGCAGCGCGGCCTCGCGGCTGTGCTCGACCAGCACATCCAACGGGTCGCCGGGCACGAAGTCGCCGTGCACATCCAGGTCAGGGTGGGCGGTGCGGCAGCGCTGGACCAGCTCCGCCAGGGACTGTCTGGCCCAGTCCCGCACCGAGTCCTGCTCGACCGCGCCCTCCGGCAAGGCAGCCACCCCGTAGCCAGGGGCGGTCACCTCGTGCGCCCACACCAGCCGTAGCGGCAGTGCCCGCAGCCGGGCCTCGGTCGCCGCCCACTCGGCCGCAGCCACCGCCGAGGGCGAGCCGTCGACTCCCGCGACCACCCGTGCGCCAAGTTCCGCAGTCATAGCTCCGGCTACCCCCTCCGAACCCGGACAAACAGAACCGCCGACAACAGCCACTGCCAGCGGATTTGACTAAAATTTCAGTCAGTGCCATGGTGGACCCATGCCGCCGAACAGCCAGAACACCGCACCAGGCCCACCTTGGCGGATGCCGGCCGAGTGGGTTCCGCACGCTCGCACGCACCTGTCCTGGCCCGCGCACACCTCGCTGTACCGGACGGACCTGCCCGCCGTCCGCGCGACCGTGGCCCGGCTCGCCCGAGCCATCGCCGAATACGAACCGGTGGCCCTGCTGGCCCGGCTCGAGCAGCAGACCGCGGCCAGGCAGGCGGTCGGCGGCGCGGTCGAGGTGCTGCCGATCCCGGTGGACGACCTGTGGACGCGCGACCACGGGCCGACCTTCGTCCGCCGTCCCGGCGAGGTGGCCGGGGTCGACTTCGGCTTCAACGGCTGGGGCGACAAGCAGCGGCCGCACGAGGACGACCACCAGGTGCCCCGGCGGCTGCTCGGCCACCTGGGCCTGCCCCGGCGCGCCGCGCCGGTCGTGGCCGAGGGCGGCTCGCTGGAGGTCGACGGCGAAGGCACCCTGCTGGCCACCGAAAGCTCGCTGATCAACGACAACCGCAACCCCGGTCGAGGCAAGGAGGACATCGAGGCCGTGCTCGGTGCGCTCCTGGGTGTCCGCAAGGTCATCTGGCTGGCCGGGCTCCGGGGCGGCGACATCACCGACTGCCATGTGGACGGCCTGGCGCGGTTCACCCCGCCCGGTGTCGTCCTGCTCAACCGGCCTGCCGCCGGATCATCGCCGGATGAGTGGACGGCGGTCTGTGACGAGGCCCTGAAGTCCCTCCAGGCCGCCACGGACGCCCAGGGCCGGGCGATCGAGGTGATCGAGCTGCCGGAGCCGGAGCGCTCCCGGATCCGCGGCTCAGGGGACTTCCTGGCCACCTATCTCAACTACTACGTGGCCAACGGCGCGGTGTTCGCGCCGCGGTTCGGCGACCGGCGGGCCGACGACCACGCCCGCGGCCTGCTGGCCGAGTTGCACCCGGGCCGCACAGTGGTCCAACTCGACATCGACCCCATCGCCTACTACGGCGGTGGCATCCACTGCGCGACCCAACAGGAGCCAGCCATGACAATGTGACCTTGTGAGCGAAGCCCCAGACCGACGGCAGGCCCTGCTGGAGGCGACCTGCCGGATGATCTCCCGCACCGGCGTCCGCGGCCTCCGGGTCGAGGAGGTGGCGCAGCAGGCCGGCGCGTCCACCGCGTTGATCTACTACTACTTCAAGAGCCGGAGTGGCCTGCTGGCGGCGACCATGCGGTTCGTCGACGAGCGTGCCGAGGACTACACCCACTCAAGCCGCGGCACCGGGTTCGACCGGCTGCTGGACAACCTGCAGCGTGAGTTCCAGGACAAGCGCCGGGTGCGGGAGAACTCCGCGGTATGGGGTGAGCTGCGCGCCGCCGCGGTGTTCGACAAGGGACTGCGAACCATCGTGGGCAACGCCAACCTCCGGTGGAACAACGCCGTCACCGAGCTGATCGAGCGGGGCACGGAGGACGGCAGCATCCGGGCCAAGGTCGATCCGGCGGCGATGGCGGTCCGATTCACCGCGCTCGTGGAAGGACTCAGCTCACGCTGGCTGGCCAAGTTGATCAGCACCGAGGAGGCGCATTCGGCGGTACTGGCCGCGGTGTCCGCCGAGTGTCGGCCGCGACATCTGCACGCGGTCCAGCCGGAGCCGACTGCTCCGACCGTGTGACGTGTGGATCACCTGCCTGGCAGCCGTGACCTGGGGTTCCCAGGGGCGACTGGGAGGGTGGTGGCGATGCGTGGTCCGGCCTGGGCGGA
This sequence comes from Crossiella sp. CA198, assembly GCF_052078295.1. NCBI lineage: Bacteria > Bacillati > Actinomycetota > Actinomycetes > Pseudonocardiales > Pseudonocardiaceae > Crossiella > Crossiella sp. CA198. The sequence goes on along the minus strand of NZ_JBQJIM010000003.1, from coordinate 250,172 downwards.
GCGATCAAGCAGATGGTCCGTCGGAGTGGGGTTAACGGACTGGAACATCATTCTGAACGGTGTTCAGTCACCCTTGGCTACTACCCCGAGCGGATGACGTCTGAGACACCACGGTCTCGACTCCGGCGACCGGGTAGTCTAGGCGTCGCACGGATCGTATTCTCAAAGTGACGCCCCACGCGGGGCGCCCGCCGGGTCCGGCGGAACCGCTGAAGCCCGGCGCCCGCTACAAGCTGTGCCGGAGGAGGAGCCATGCCACTCTCCGAGCACGAGCAGCGACTGCTCGACCAAATCGAGCGCGCGCTCTACGCCGAGGACCCCAAGTTCGCCTCCACCGTGCGCGGCGCTCGGTTGCGAAGGCCATCTCGACGGCGACGCCTACAGGGGCTTGCGGTGTTCGTGGTGGGCCTGTTGCTGCTCGTTGTTGGTGTGATCTTGCCCGTGTTGCGACCGGCCGAAATTCCGGTGCTGAGCGTCGTCGGCTTCCTGCTGATGTTCGTCGGCGCCGTGTGGGGCCTGTCCGCCACGAACAAGACAGACCCGGCCGCCGAGGAAGGTGGATCGCCACAACAGCGCTCCGCCACTCCTAGACGGAGCTCGTTCTCCCAGCGGATGGAAGAACGTTTCCGCCGCCGTTTCGACGACGGTGATCAACACTGATCGCAGCCGCAGCCACAAGATAGTCCGACTACCCAGCGGGGTGTCGCCTCCCAGCAGCCAGGGAGCCGACACCCCGCTGAGTCATGCCCATGGGCGGGTGGGCACTGGGCTGGGTCGGGCACGAGCACCGTCGTGCGTCGGTAGTCACGGGTGCCCTTCGCCAGGGCAGAAGCTCCAGCGTGCGTGCGCCGCGGGGCCGGGCAGGTAGGTCGTCGCGGCGTTGCGGATGGACGGGGCGAGCTGAGCGACGGGTGGGCGAGGTGGGCGATGTGATGGGCGCGGCGCTCAGCTGCGGCGTGGTTGAGGCCGCGGCCAACCCGCCTGCCGGGGCGAGCCGGGAGCGCTGGGGCGACCTGCGCGAGCGCGTGGCGCTCACCGGCAGGTCAGGAGGCTGGACAGGTCAGCGGGCTGGCAGGTCAGAGGATTGGCAGGTCAGGGGGCTGGGTGGGGCCAGGGGTCGGTGGGGTTGAGGTGTTGCCAGGTGTTGTGGGCTCGGCGGGCCAGGTCGGGGCGGGTGGCGGTCAGGGTCAGCCAGGTTTCGGGGTCCAGGTCGGCCAGTAGGTAGGGGTCGGTGGTGGGGGCTCGTTCGAGGAGGGTGATCAGGGCTTCCGCGGCGAGGGGGGTGGGGTCGTTCTGCAGGGCGTCGGTGATCAGCCTGGTGAGGGGTTCGGTCAGGGCAGGGGTGGGGGGTTCGGGGCGGGTCAGCAGGGTCAGGGCGTGGCGGATGGTTCGGGTTTCCAGTGCGGGGGCTCGGGTGGGGAGGCGGAACAGGTGTTGGATCAGGTCGGCCAGTAGAGCGGTGGCCAGGGTGGTGGGGGACTGGTCGTCGGAGGTCATCAGGGTGAGGGCCAGGTCGAGGAGGGCTAGGCGGTCCGGGGCGGCGGGGTCTTGTGGGCGGGTTTCAGTGATCTGGATGAAGCGTTCGTACTGGGCTGCGTGGTCGGTGGTTGGCTCGCGGTAGGGCAGGGTCAGCAGGTCCAGCAGGGCGCGGGGGAGGGTGGGCAGGATCTCGCCGTCCGCGACGGGGTGCAGGGCGTAGTCGCGGGCCAGGTGGTCGAAGAGAGGTTCCAGCACGTGCAGGTGGATGTCCTCGTTGCCGCAGAGGAAGTGCAGCAGACGGCGTTGGGCGCGCGGGGTCTGGTTGGCGTACTGGAGGCCGCTGAGGGTGGGCGACAGCTCGGTCGCCGGGCGGCGGGTTGACCAGTTGAGGTCCAGGGGTGGCGGGGTGAAGGAGCCGTCATCCAGGCGGAGGTCGAGGTCTCGGCGGGTGCCGCGCCAAGTTCGGGTCAGGGCCAGGGTTTCGACCAGGCCGGTCCAGTCGTCGGTGCCGAGTTGGGAGCGCCACAGCAGGGCGTCGGCGCGCCACTGCAGGATCACGCCGGGCTGATCCTCGTCGGTGCCGTACAGCTCGCTGGCGCGCAGCTCTCGGGCGGTGATAACAGTGAGCAGCAGCAGGTTGGCGCGGTAGGCGGCGTGCTGGGCGGGGACCGTGGTGCGGCGGGGCCGGTAGTCGGCGTGACTGCGGGTGGGGTGGGCTTCGGGGGCCGCGCGGTACAGGCGGATCAGCAGAGCGGTCAGGCCGGTGCGGGTGTCCGGGGTGGCGGCCGCGGCGAGTTCGGTGAGGAAGGTGAGGATGGGGCGGCGGCTGCTCAGCGGGTTGTGCGCGAGCAGGGCATGCAGGAAGCCGTCGTTGAGTGGGATGACGGCGAGGGGGTTGGCGGCCGCGGCGGCGGCCATCGCGTGCAGGCCGTGCAGGGCCTGCCAGGTGAGGCGGGCGACCAGGTATTCGCCGAAGGTGGCGTGCAGGAACTCGTAGGTGCGCAGGCGGCGGTCGTCCCGCTGGGCCTCGGCGCGGTGGATGAAGAAGAACCGGCCCAGCGTGGTCTCGGCCGGACCGAGCGGGGTGCGCACGCCGGTGCGCGGGTCGCCGCGGGTGCCGAGCAGGGCGGCCAGGTCCGCGTCCAGGTCCGGCTCGGTGATCCACTGCTGGCCGCGGTTGAACATGCCGTAGGCGACCACCGACAGCCGCCGGAGTTCCTCCTCGACCGCGGCCGCCAGGTCCGGATCGGCCAGGCCGTCGCGGGTCTTGCCGACCTCGCGCCGGGCGAAGCGGCGCAGCAGGCGTTCGTACAGCTCGCTTTCCCGGAGCTGGGTGTCGCTGAGGTCGCCGCCGTCGGCGTCGTAGATGGCCAGCATCAGCAGCAGCAACGGCTGGGTGGCCAGGGCCGGGTAGCGCAACGCGGTCGCCGCGGTCAGCCGGAACCGGGAGCCGGGGTTGCTGGCCTGCCAGTGCGCCAGCCAGCGGGTCACCCGGGGTTCGTCGAAGGGCTCCAGGCGCAGGGCCACACAGCCGTCGGGGATGCGGGCCCGGTCGGCGACCGAGGTGCGGGTGGTGACCACCACCGCGACCGGCCGGCCCTGGTCGGATTCGCGTTGCTGGAACGCGCGGACCCGCTCCAGGTAGTCGCTCTGGCTGACGCCGGTGGTCTGCAGCAGTTCGTCGAACCCGTCCAGCAGCACCACCGGCAGCGCGTCACCGGCGGAGTTCGCCAGCTCCGGCCAGTCCAGCCGGTACCCGGTGCCGAGCCGGATCGCCTGCTCGATCTGGGTCTGCACGTCGACCTCGGTGGCCACCTCGCGCAGCGGCACCCGCACCGGCAGGAAGTCCGTCGCGGGCAGCCTGGCCGCGAGCACCTGGGTCAGCACCGACTTGCCGGAGCCGGGCTGCCCGAGCACCAGCAACGGCCGCGCCACCGCCTGCGTCGAGGTGAGGTATCCGGTCAGGAAGTCCTGGATGTCCTGCCGCGGCTGCACTTCCTCCCACCACGGCTCCTGACTCGGTGTGTCGCCCTGGTGGATTTCCCTTACCCGGCCCAGCGGGTCGATGTAGGCCTCGCCGAGGGTGGGGATCCGGAAGTCGGCCGGCAACTCGGCGGGCTCGACGAGTGTCCGCTCCAGCCTGGCCAGGTAGCCGCGGGCCAGTTCGGCCCGCCGGGCGTCCGGCTCGCGGCCGGTGGCCAGCGCGGCCAGGTGGGTTTCCAGCCGGGAGAGTCCGGCGCGGAGGAGTTCCTGGGTGCCCTGGTGTTCGGTGAGGTTGGCCCAGAATCCGAGTTCCGGGCATTCCACGGCCAGCTGCCGGAACAGTTCCTGGTACCGCGCGAGCGCCGCGGGCACCAGGAGGTCATCCACCTGAGAGAGGAACCGGTCGCGCTCGGTCTCGTTCCACCGATCCCACACCGCGAGCCCCATGACGAAGGCGATCAGCTCGGTGCCGTGCCGGTCGTAGTGACCCCTGAGTGCGTTGAGATTGTCGCGGTAGGGGCGCTGCGGTGCGGGCAGTGGGACGCCGCTGTTCAGCAGCTTGCCGACCAGTTGGGCTGTCCTGGCACGATCGGCCTGGACCTCGGCGGGATCCGGTCGGAACGGCAGCGCCTCGAACGCCTCGAAGAAGGCCAGGGTGACGATGACCGCGTGCGCGGCCTCCAGGCGCTGGGTGCGGTCGAAGCGGCGTAACCCGCGGACCCGGTCGGAGAGGCCGTTGACCAGATCATGGCCGTGTTTCACCAGATCCGCCTTGGCGTCGAACCAGCCGAGCACCTCCTCCACCGCGGGCGCGGTGCCGAGCATGGCCGCGCCGGTGATCCGGTCCAGCCAGGTGACGGCCTTGTTTTCCTTGCCGCCCAACAGGCGGACGGCGTCGGCGTAGCTCAGGATGCGCGGCACGGGTCAGCCTTCCGAGCGGAGGTCGTCGAGGATCCGGGCACAGCGCCGGTAGATCGGGCTGCTGCTGCCGAGGTGTTTCCCGGCGCGGGTGAGCAGTTCTCCCAGAGCGGCGGAGTCGAGGGCGGTGTCCGCCGCCAGGCGTTCCAGGATGAAGGTGAGGTACTGCTCCTGTTCGCTACCGGAGAGGAGTTTGCAGGCGGCACCGGCCAAGAAGTCGAGTGCATGTTGGTAAAGCGCGATCCGGTCCGGCAGGGGGATCTGGCGGGCGGACAACAACCACAGATCCATGATGCGGCGGGCTGGCGAGGGTTCGACGATGCCGTTGACACAGGACGCAAAGTTGATCATGTCGCCGAGATGATGAAGGAGGGGTTCGATTGCGTGTACCAGCATCGGCGACCGACCGAGGAAGTGGTAGCGGCGCAAAATCTCGGGGCCCGATTCATCGTCGTAGCTGTAGACGTGGGCAGAGCTGTGGTCGGCCCTGCATAGCTGGTCCAGATCAACTGCAGGCGGAACTTCGTCTGGCTCTGCGAGGCGCAACCAGGTCTGCCTCCCAGACGGGGAGAGGACGTAAGTCGGGGCAATCGTGTCCGTCAGGCTGCGCCACGCAGAGTGTTCGAGTTGGGCGTGCCATAGGCGTGACTCGTAGTACCAGGATCGGTAGGCAGTGACTTCGACTTTGCCCGCGACGATTACGTTAAGCAGCATCAGGTTCGCGCTATAGGCGGCGTGCCGGGTGGGGACAGAGTGTCGATTGGGCAGGTAAGCAGCATGGCGGCGGGGTGCTCGTTCGTGGTGTGCGGTCTGGAACAAGCGCCCGAGTAGCGCGAAAGTTGCCACCTGGGACGATTTGTCCAGGCAGGCCGCCAGTTCGGACAGGAAACTGATCACCGGTTTGCGGGAGCTGAGGGGCTCGAAGGAGATCAGGGCGTGCAGCAGGTCGTCATTGACCTCGGTGGTGGAGTACGGGTCGTCGGCGATGGCTTTCTCCTGGGCTACCAAGCCCTGTAGGACTTTCCAGGTGAAGCGGGCGACCAGGTATTCGCCGAAGGTGGCGTGCAGGAATTCGTAGGTGCGCAGGCGGCGGTCGTCGCGGCTGGCTTCGGCGCGGTGGATGAAGAAGAAGCGGCCCAGGGTCTGTTCGGCCTCGGTCAGGTCGGCCTGGAGGCTTTGCGGGGCAACGGGTGTGCGCGGTGGGCCGGGCAGGGCGGCGAGGTCGGATTCCAGGTCTGCTTCGGTTATCCACTGGGTGCCGCGGTTGAACATGCCGTAGGCGACCACGGACAGGCGGCGTAGTTCCTCTTCGATCGAGCGGCGGATTTCCTTGTCGGGCAGGGAGTTCTGGGTTTTCACGACTTCGCGGCGGGCGAAGCGGAGCAGCAGGCGTTCGTAGAGTTCGCTCTGGCTCAGGCCCGCCTCGGCGGTGAGCGCGCCGCCCTCGGAGTGGTACAGGGCGAGCATCAGCAACAGCAGGGGCTGGGTGGCGAGGTCGGGGTGGTGCAGGGCGACTTCGGCGGGCAGGGCGGTGAAACCGGGGCCCGTGTTGGCGGTGTTCCAGGTGTCCAGCCAGGTGCTGACCCTGGGTTCGTCGAAGGGTTCCAGGCGCAGGGCCACGCAGCCGTCGGGGATGCGGGCGCGGTCGGCGACCGAGGTGCGGGTGGTGATCAGCACCGCGACCGGGCGGCCGGTGTCGGACTCGCGTTCCTGGAACTCCTGGACCTTCTCCAGGTAGTTGCTCTGGCTGACGCCGGTGGTCTGCAACAACTCGTCGAAACCGTCGAGCAGGACCACCGGCAGCGCGTCCCCGGCGGAACGGGAGAATGTGGGCCAGGACAGGGATTCGCCGGTGTCGGCGCGGATGGCCTGTTCGATCTGGGACTGGATGTCGCTCTCCGCGGCGACATCGCGCAGCGGCACCCGGACCGGCAGGAAGTCGGTGGCGGGCAGGCGGGCGGCCAGCACCGAGGTGAGCATGGACTTGCCCGAACCCGGCTGGCCGAGCACCAGCAGCGGGAGCTGGGTGGCGACCGGATTGGTGAGGTAGCCGGTGAGGAAGTCGTGGATGTCGGTGCGGTCCGGGAGTTTCCGCCACTCGGACTCGTGCGCGGGCGAGCGGCCCTCGGCGGCCATCGCCCGGAAAACCGGGTCCACGTAAGCCTTCTCCAGCGCCGGGATGCGCAGGTGCGCCGGCAGGTCGCCGCCGATGAGCACCGGGCGGGACAGCCTGGCCTGGTAGCGGCGGGTCAGTTCGGCGCGGCGGTCGTCCGGGAGGCGGCCGGTGGCGATCTGGTCCAGGCGCTGCGACAGCGCGGCCAGGCCGGTGCTGATGGTGCCGCGGGTGGCCTGGTGGTCGATCAGGTTGGCCCAGCAGGCCAGTTCGGGGCAGTCGGTGGCGAGTTGCCGGAACAGGTCCTGGTAGTGGCCGATCGCCTTGTCCGGCACGGTGTTCCGCAGGGTGCCGGTCACCCGGTCGCGCTGGGTTTCGTGCCAGGTGTCCCAGATCGCGAGGCGGGGAAGTTCGTCGCACAGGAGGGCGGCGCGGACGCGGTAGTGCCCGTGCAGGGTGGCCAGGTTGTGCTCGTACGGGTGCTCGGGGCTGGGCAGCGGGAGCGGGGCGGTCAGCAGTTCGCGCACCGCTTGCTCGAACGAGCGGGAGGGGCGGTCCTCGGTCGGCAGCGGCAGGTCGGCGCAGGCGGTGAGGAAGGCGGTGGTGACGATGATCGCGTGCGCGGCTTCCAGGCGCTGGGTGCGGTCGAAGCGGTGCAGGCCGCGCAGCCGTTCGGACAGGCCGGTGACCAGGTCGTGGCCGTGGCGGACCAGGTCGGACTTGGCGTCGAACCAGCCCAGCACCGCCGCCGAACCGGGCGCCGCGGCCAGCATGGCGGTGCTCGCGGCGCGGTCCAGCCAGGCCACGGCCGGGCTCTGGCCGTCGCCGAGCAGGCGGACCGCGTCGCGGTAGCTCAGGATTCTCCGCACGCCTCACGTTATCCAGAGTGCGCGGGCGATCACTGCCAGCGGAACAATTTCGTTGCACCGAACATGGCCACGGCCGCGAAACCTGCCGCCACCAGCAGGTGCACCGGATTGGGCCAGTTGCCGGACCAGGCCGCCTGCATGGCCTGGGTGCCCGCGCCGAGCGGGCTGAACTCGCCGATCCGGCGGACCAGCTCCGGCATCAGCGGACCCGGCGTCCACAGTCCGGCCAGGAACATCAGCGGGAAGAACGCCAGAGTGCCGATGCCCTGGGCCGCCTTGGTGGTCGGCGCGAGCGCGGCGATCAGCAGGCCGATGCCGAAGACCGCCAGCGTGGCCAGCAGGAAGGACAGCAGGAAGGCGACCGGGTTGCGAGGCAGCGGGACGTCCGCGACGACCTTGCCCAGCCCGATCAGCACCACGGTGGACACCGTCACCATCAGCAGGTGCACCAGCAGTTGCGCGGCCAGCAGCCGGACCGGCGGCGTCGGGGTGGTGGCCAGGCGGCGCAGCACACCCAGTTCGCGGTAGTTGGCCAGGCTGCCGGAGAGCAGGCTCAGGCCGATCATGGCCAGCGACATCGCGATCAGCGTGGGCAGGTAGAAGTCGACGATCCGGGCGCCGCCGTAAGCCGCCTGCGGTTCGCGGAAGAACGGGATCGAGCCGAACACGATCAACAGGACCGGACCCAGCCCGAGGCTGAGCACAACGGCGGCCGGGTCACGCAGGAACAGGCGCAGTTCGGTGGCGCTCAGGCGGGTCAGGGCGGTCATCGGGCGGTTCCGTTCTGCTCGTCGGTGAGGGCGGCGCCGGTCAGCGCCAGGAAGGCATCGTCCAAAGTGGACCGTTCGATGCTCAGGTCCAGTGGGGTGAGCCGGTGCGCGGACAAGGTGGTGACCACCGCGTTGAGCAGGTTTCCCTTGCCGGACACGGTGATCCCGTCGCGCCGGGTGGTCATCGAGGTCACCTCGGGCAGTGCTCGCAGTGCTTGCTCCGGGACGGCGCCGTCGAGCCGGAAGGTCAGTCGCTGCTCACTGTCCACAGTGGACATGAGTCCGGCCGGACTGACCACCGCGAGCACCCGGCCCGCCTCGATCACCGCCAGCCGGTCGCAGAGCCGTTCAGCCTCGGCCATGAAGTGGGTGACCAGCAGGATGGTGACGCCGCGGTCGCGGACCTGTTCGATCAGCCGCCAGGTGTCCCGGCGGGCCTGCGGGTCCAGGCCGGTGGTCAGCTCGTCCAGCACCGCGACCTCCGGGTTGCCGATCAGCGCCAGCGCGATGGACAGCCGCTGTTTCTGACCGCCGGAGAGCTTCTTGAACGGGGTGCGGCGGTGCTCGGTCAGGCCCAGGGTGTCCAGCAGCGCGGCCGGATCCGCCGGGGCCGGGTAGAAGGAGGCGTACAGCTCGACCGCCTCGCCGACCCGGAGTTTGTCCGGCAGCGCCGCCTCCTGGAGTTGCACGCCGACCCGCTCGCGCAGCTGCGCGCCGTCCCGGGCCGGGTCCAGGCCCAGCACGCGCAACCGGCCGCCATCCGGGGTCCGCAACCCGGTCAGGCACTCCACCGTGGTGGTCTTGCCCGCGCCGTTGCGGCCCAGGATCCCGAAGATCTCCCCGCGTTCGACGCGGAAGGACACCTCCGCGACCGCGACCCTCTCGCCGTACCTCTTGTGCAGGTTCGCGACCTCGATGACCGGCATCTCCGGCAGCTCCCTCCTGGTTGGTGTTGCTGACCGGAGGAACGTTAGGAAGTCGCTGACCTGCGGAGAATCCGTCTGGGTCCCGAGCAGGGGTTGTGCTAGCCCCACCCTCGGCACGGTGTCTGGGCGGAGCGCGCGCGGCGGGCGGACTCGGTCAGACTGGGCCGGTCGAAGGAGGTGCGCGGATGGGCCGCGAGTACGTCACCGCACTCGGCCACGCGCTCCGGCTGCTCGGGCTCGCGGTGGCGGGGCTGGCGGTGCTGCTGTTCGGGCTGATGTGTTTCCTGCCCGCGATGGCCGGGCTGATCTTCTACTACGGCTGGGGGCTGCGGAACTGCCGCCCGTTCCTCAACCGGGTGCGGGCCGTGGTGAGCCAGTGGTCCGGGACGGAGATCGCACCGCCGTACCGGCCGCGGCCGCCGCTGCCCGAACGTGCCGCCGACGGGCTCTACCGGCTGGGTGACAGCCTCTACCGGTCCCGGCGCCGGCTGGTCTTCCAGCACAACCTGGCCTGGGTGTCCGACGATCCGGCCACCTGGCGGGACCTGCGCTGGCTGCTGGTCAACCCGGTGCTCGCCCCGCTCACCGCGCTGGCCACGGTGCTCGCGGGGCCGCGTGCACTCCGGGTATACAGCCGGTGGACCGCACATATGCTCGGTGTGCACCAGCCGTGCGGCGAGAACCGGTTCCTGCAGTGGCTGTTCCGCGGCTGGGAGGTGTCCTGGCGCGGGTTCCTGCTCGGCCTGCTCGCGCTGGCCGGACTGCCGATCCTGGTGGCCAGCCTGCTCGGCTTCCTCGTCTACCACGTGCTCGGGATGTGGCAGTTCTGGTGGCCGCCGCTGGTGGAGTACACCCGGCAGTTCACCGACCTGCACCGCCGGTTGCTGCGCGAGTGGACCGGGATCGAGGTGCCGGATCCGTACCTGCCGGTGCCGCTGCCGCCCCGGCCGGAGCCCGACGGCAAGTACCGCTACGGCAACCAGCTCTTCAGCACCGCCGCCCCGGTGCGGCGGATGCGCCGCTACGTCTGGGTGATGACCGACCGGGCCGCCTGGCGGGACCTGTTGTGGTTGCTGGCCAACACCATCGTGGCCCCGGTGCTGGTGCTGCTGCCGCCACTGGCCGCCATGGCCGGGCTGCTGTTCGGGGTGTGGCTGCCGCTGGTGGTCTCGCCGGTGATCTCGCTGTTCTTCGGCCGGGACATGCTGCCCACGATGTACCAGTGGATGCCGCTGGACCCGGTGCCGACCACGCTGTTCCGCACGCTCGGGCCGCTGATCGGTCTGCCACTCGCGGTATGCGTGGTGTATTCCGCGCCGGCCCTGCTCACCGGCTACGGCCGGTGGTGCGCCTTGCTGCTCGCACCGACCAAGGCGGCCCTGCTGGCCCAGCGGGTACGCAGGCTGACCGAGAGCCGCACCGAGGCGGTGGACGGTCAGGCCGCCGAACTGCGCCGGATCGAACGCGATCTGCACGACGGCGCGCAGGCCAGGCTGGTCGCCCTCGGCCTGACCCTGGGCACCGCCAAGGCGCTGGTGGACACCGATCCGGCGCGGGCCAAGGAGGTCCTGGACCAGGCGCTGGCCTCCTCCTCGTCGGCGCTGACCGAACTGCGGGAGCTGGTGGCAGGCATCCACCCGCCGGTGCTGGCCGAACGCGGCCTGGCCGACGCGATCCACGCGGTCGCGCTGGACGCCGCGCTGCCGGTGCGGCTGGAGGGGTCGCTGCCCGGCCGGTTCGAGCCGCCGGTGGAGTCCGCCGCCTACTTCGCGGTGTGCGAGCTGATGACCAACGCGATCCGGCACGCGGGCGCGGACACGATCGTTGTACGAGTTGTATACGACGCGGATACCTTGCGTATCAGCGTGGTGGACAACGGGTGTGGCGGCGCGGACCCGGCCGGTGGCAGCGGGTTGCGGGGCATCCGGCGGCGGCTGGGAGCATTTGACGGTCAGCTCATCCTGGACAGCCCGCCCGGCGGTCCCACGACGGTCAGCCTGGAGATCCCGTGCGCGTTGTCCTCGCCGAGGACCTCTACCTCCTCCGAGACGGCCTGACCCACCTGCTCACCGCACACGGTTTCCAGGTGGTCGCCGCGGTGGAGACCGGCCCCGAACTGCGCGCCGCGCTGACCGAGCACCGCCCGGACGTGGCCGTGGTCGACGTCCGGTTGCCGCCCACCCAGACCGACGAGGGCCTGCAGGTCGCCCTGGCAGCCCGCACCGAGACGCCGGGCCTGCCGATCCTGGTGCTCTCCCAGCACGTGCAACAGCTCTACGCCAGGGAACTCCTGGCTGACGGCACCGGCGCGATCGGCTACCTGCTCAAGGACCGGGTGTTCAACGCCGAGCAGTTCGTGGACGCCCTGCGCCGGGTCGCCGCAGGCGGCACCGTGATGGACCCGGAGGTCATCGCGAAGCTGCTGGACAGCTCCCCGCGCCGGTCCGGAGTGGACCGGCTGACCCCGCGCGAACGCGAGGTGCTGGAGCTGATGGCGGAGGGCCGCTCCAACGCCGCCATCGCCCAGCGCCTGTTCGTCAGCGAGGGCGCGGTCGGCAAACACACCGCGAGCATCTTCGGCAAGCTCGAACTGGCCCCGTCGGATGATGACAACCGCCGGGTGCTGGCCGTGCTCGCCTACCTGCACGGCACGACCGGCGCCTGACCCGCCCACAACGGCCAACACCCTGTCCCACGACTCTGTTGGCGAATCGGCGGCGTGATCCACACCCCGCACCACTTGGGCCAACTGGTACGCCCACTTGAGCCAAACCGGCGTACCAGTTTGCCCAACTCGCCGGAAGATCGGCGCGCCAGGGCGAATTCGCCAACAGAGGCGTCCCACTACGACCAACTCGGCGTACGACAACGGCCAAACTGGCGTACGACAACGGCCAACACGCGGTGTGGGGGTGCCGCGCGCTCCCGTGGGGTGGGGTCAGCGGGCGGGGCGGAGGACTGATGGGGGGAAGAGGCGGGAGCGCCAGCCCAGGGGTGAGCTGGCGGTGAGGCTTTCCAGGACCTGGCGGACGGCGGCGAACAGTTCCGGTTCCGGGTGTGGGGCGCCGCCGTACCAGGAGCGCTCCACCGCGCCGATGATCGTGCGCAGCCCGTTCTGGCCGCGTTCGTCCAGCTTGTGTTCGCGCACCAGTTTCCGCGCGGCCGCGCGCACCGTCTCGGTGCCGGCCGCCGCCGAGCCCCGGTCCACCGAGGCGGCCATCAGCTCCTGCCAGGCCGCGCCCGCCGCGTCCGGACCGCCCAGGGCGACCGCGTGCAGCCGCCGGTCGCGCAGGTACCGGCGCAACCAGGACGGCACCGCCAGCGCGACCCCGGCCACGCCGAGGGCCAGCAGCAGCCACCACACGATCGGGTGGACCAGGAACCACAGCGGCACCAGCACCGCGATCCCGCCGCACAGCGCGGCCAGGCCCCACCACAGTTCCGGCGGTTCCTTGCCGCCTGCGGCCACCCCGGCCCGCCGTTCCCGTCTGCGGGCCTGGCTGACCGCGGCGCCACGGGCGGCGGCGGCCATGGCCAGCAGGGCGAGTGGGCCGGAGGTGAACCAGACCCACACCGGCACGATGCTGTCGTCGCGGTTGTTGTCCTTGTTCCCCTGCTCGCCCTGGTCCTGGCCGGGAAGTCCGGTGGTGGTCGGCGCGGCGGTGGTGGTGCGGCCCGTGGACGGGACGACCGCGGAGCTGGTCGGCGCGCCAGGGGTGGGCTGCTCGTAGGTGCCCGTGGAGCCGCGGCTGTCCGGCAGTGGGGTCGGGTCGAACTGGATCCAGCCGACGCCGTTGAAGAACACCTCGACCCAGGCGTGCGCGTCGTTGGTGGTGATCGAGTAGTAGCCGCTGTTGTTGTAGCCGGGGGTGAACCCGACCGCGACCCGGGACGGCACGCCCACCGAGCGCAGCATGGCCGCCATCGAGGAGGCGAACTGCTCGCAGTAGCCGGTCTTGCCGTTGAACAGGAAGTCCACCAGCGGGTCGCCCTGGCCGGTGCCCGCGGTGCGCAGCTGGTACTTGAAGCCGCCGCTCTGGGCCAGGAAGTGGCGGATCGCGACGGCCTTGTCGTAGTCGGTGCCCGCGTTGCGGGTGATGTTGCGGGCCAGCGATTCGACCTGCGGGTCCACGTTGTGCTCGAAGTAGCGTTCGCCGATGAGCCCCGCGGTGCGGGACCGGCCGCCGGGCGCGGCGCGCATGGACTCGATGCTGGGTTCGGGCAGCACCGCGGACTGCAGGTACTTCCCGGCCTGCCGCTTGCTGGGGGCGTGCACGATGCCCGCGCCCGGATCGTAGTTCCAGTCCTCGGAGATGTTGGCCAGCTGCATCGGCACGCCGTAGACCGGCAGCCACGGGTCCAGGTAGCCGATCGCCTCGATCTCCACCTGCAGCGGCCTGCCCTCGGCGAGCAGCCGCTGCCGGGTGGTCCCCGGCGGCATCGCCAGCTCGCCGCGGGTGGACTGGTTGTCCAGCCTGCTGTCCACCTCGAAGCCGCGGGCGGTGTCGAACTTGCTCAGCGTGGTCACCCGCAGGTACGGCGGCTTCTCCGGCAGGCCGCGCACCCGGAACAGCTCGATGCTGCTGTCGCGTTCCAGCTGCCCGCGCAGCGAGGTGAACGTGTTGAGCCCGATGGAGGCGGTCGAGTCGGCCGCGCCGCCGCCGGGCAGCCTGCCCGCGGTGCCGACCATGGTCAGCACCGCGCCCGCGACCAGCGCGATCGCCACCGCGGACGCGGCGACTCCCGCGGCGGCCGGCGCCGAGCCGTCCCCGGAGCGCAGCGCGGGCAATCCGAGCCTGCCCCGCCACAGCCGGTGCCGCTGACGTTCGTCGATGACCAGCAGCAAGGCGAACCCGGCCGCGCCCGCCGCGAAGGACCACCAGGGCAGCAGTTCGTCGGCCAGCGAGGCGGGCACCGCGAACACGCACAGCAGCACCAGTCCGGAGGCCGCGGGCGCGGCGGCGGCCACCGCGAGGGTGTCCACCACGATCGCGACCAGGCCCAGCGCCACGCAGACCAGGCAGAGCATGGCCGCGGTGGCGGTCACCGGCGCCACCCCGGTCTGCACCTGCGCCATCGCCTGCCGCAGCACGCCGAGCAGATCGCCCAGCGCGCCGGGCCCTGGCAGCACGACCAGGATGCCGCTGCGGGTGAACACCGCGGTGAGGAAGCACAGCAGCCCGGCGAACTGGCCGAGCGCGACCAGCGGGGTCGGCGTGCGGACCGAGCGCAGCGCGATGCCGGTGCCCACGATCACCGCCACGGTGACCGCCACGAACACCAGCCAGCGCATGCCGCTGATGACCCCGGACAACGAGGTCGCCGCGGTCAGCACGGCCAGCCCGGCGGCACTGGGCACCACCGGCCCGGTCCAGCCGACCGGCGCGGTCACCGCCCTTCGCCTGTTCACCATCAGTCCTCGCTCACCATGGCCCAGCCCCGGCCACATGGCCGCTGGACATCCGTTCCGGCACGGTGTTGCACAGCAGTGACCACACCGCGGCCATGCCCTGTTCCGGCCGGGCCACCACCGCGCCCCAGCTGGCCGAGTTGAGCAGCCGCACCGCGTCGGCGGGGTCGTTGCCCCGCTCCTCGCGGGCGCTGGCCCAGCCGTTGACGTCGAGCACGATCGCCAGGCTGCGCACCCCGCGCGGCCGGAAGCGCACCAGTTCGGCGATCGAGGCCGGGGTGACATCGCCGAGCACCGCGATCATCTCCCGGCCGGCGCCGGGGTCGCCGGTGACGGCCAGTTGCGCGCGGTGCGCCGGGTGCAGCGCGGCCAGCGCGTCCAGCACCGGCATGTCGCTGAGTCCGGCCGAGGCGGAGCCACCGGCGAGCAGCACGCCCTCCTCGGTGCTCAGCCGCACGTGCTGACCGTGTTTGTGCAGGTGCAGGCAGATGCTCGCGGCCAGCGAGATCGCCCATTCCAGGCTGGAGGTGGGGCCGTTGCCGCGGTGCGCGGCGGCCCTGGTGTCCAGCAGCACGGACACGCCGCCGTGCCAGGGGCTTTCCTCGACCCGCACCATCAGCTCGTCCCGGCGCGCGGTGGACTTCCAGTGCACCTTGCGCAGGTCGTCGCCGTGCCGGTACTGCCGGATGATCGCGTCGTCCTCGCCCTGCCCGGCCCGCAGCCGGACCGCGCCGTCATCGCCCGCGCCCAGCCCGGAGCCGTGCGGCAACCCGTTGAGCGCCATCACCTTGGGCACCACGACGAGCCTGCTGCGGCCGCCGAGTTCGCGTTCGAATTCGGCGAGGCCGAAGGGGTCGGTGACCCTGGCGCGCAGCGGTCCGAGCTGGTGCACACCGCGCATGACGGGCTGCAGCGGGTAACGCAGCACCGCGGCGCTGCGCCGGGGCAGCCGTTCCACCACGAACCTGGGCTTGTTGCCCAGGGCGTAGGGCACGCCGTCCTCCAGCATCAGCCCGCCCGCGGGCAGCCGTCCCGAGCTGCGCACCTCCAGCCGGACCTCGGAGGCCGCGCCCACCTGCACCCGGTCGGGCACCAGGTGGCGCAGCGCGGCCAGGCCGATCCGGGCGTTCGCGGCCATCACCGCGGCGATGATCGGCAACGCGACCACGAACACCGCGATCCGCAGCAGGTCACGTTCGTCGAGCAGCAGCGCGCACAGGGCGGCGGCGAGTCCGGCGGCGAGCAGGCAACGGCCTCTGGTGGTCAGTCCCGCCAACGCGCCCATGGATCACCTGGCTCCGCGCAGGCCCGCGTGCCACTGCTGGCTCTGGTGGCCGGCCGGACCCTGCGGCACCGGCACCCGCTGGACGAGTCCGCGCACCAGGTCGGCGGGGGAGCGGCGAGCGGCCTGGGCCTCGGCGGTGAGCACCAGGCGGTGCGCGAGCACCGGCACGGCGACCGCGTGCACGTCGTCGGGCACCACGAACTCGCGGCCGGACAGCGCCGCCTGCGCCCGCGCGGCCCGCACCAGGTGCAGGGTGGAGCGCGGCGAGGCGCCCAGGCGCAGCTCGGGCAGGCGGCGGGTTGCCGAGACCAGCTCGACGCTGTAACGCCTGATCTCCGGCGAGAGATGTACCTCCCGAACGGTGGCGACGAGCTGGCGCACCCGTTCGGCGTCGGAGACGGGCTTGAGGTCGGCCATGGGGTCGTGTCCGGCGTGCTCGTCGACCATGGCCAGTTCGGCCTGCGGGTCGGGGTAGCCGATGGAGACCCTGGCGGTGAACCGGTCGCGCTGCGCCTCGGGCAGGGCGTAGGTGCCCTCCATCTCCACCGGGTTCTGGGTGGCGATGACCATGAACGGCGAGTCCAGCTCGTAGCTGCGGCCGTCCACGGTGACCTGGTGCTCCTCCATGCATTCCAGCAGGGCGGACTGGGTTTTCGGCGAGGCGCGGTTGATCTCGTCGCCGACCACGATGTTGGCGAAGACCGGGCCGGGCCGGAACTCGAACTCGCTGTTCTGGCGGTTGAAGATGGACACGCCGGTGATGTCGCTTGGCAGCAGGTCCGGGGTGAACTGGATGCGGCTGACCGAGCAGTCGATGGAGCGCGCGAGGGCCTTGGCCAGCGAGGTCTTGCCGACGCCCGGCACGTCCTCGACCAGGAGGTGGCCTTCGGCGAGCAGGGTGACCAGCGCGATCCGCACCACCTCGGGCTTGCCGACCAGCACCCGCTCGACGTTGGCCGCGATCCGTGAGGCCGTGGCGTGCAGCTCCGGCAGTCCGCCGCCCGACTCGCGCGAGTTCACCGTGGTCCCGTCCTCACCGAACTGGTGGCCGGCTAGCGCGGCGGGCTGGGTACTGGGCGTCACACGTCCTCCTGCTGAAATCATTCTGCCCCGTCGCTCCGCTCGCCCCGGACCCTGTGCGGCAGCCTGCCACGCAGTGTGTCAAAACCGGGCGAAGGCGGTTGTCGGTCAGGGTCAGTCTTACCGCACGCCTGGTTCGCCACATCGTCCCCCACTTCTCACCACCGTGGACGGCCGATAGACCAACTGGTTGCTCTTCGGGCCCGGATTCGTGGGCGCAGGGTGATCGGATGGCTGTCAATTCGCCCCGCTCGGGCTGCCTCTCCGGGCAGGACTGCATACATTCTGCCCCGTCGCTGCGCTCGCCCCGCCATCCCCGCCCCACCGAGGCCCACCGCCGTTTTCCTGCGAAAACGCCGACACACCCGGGGGACAACGGGTCCGTTTCGCGTTGACTGTGGGGGAAAGTGGGGTACTGTGGCGGCCGGTGGGGCAAACGGGGGCCCCGCTGCCGGTCCCGTCGGGTCGGTTGGGAGGTGCGTGGCCGATGTTCCTCGGCACTCACAGCCCAAAACTCGACGACAAGGGGCGGCTCACCCTGCCGGCGAAGTTCCGGGACGCACTCGCGGGGGGTCTGATGCTCACCAAGGGCCAGGACCACTGCCTGTTCGTCTTCCCGCGAGCGGAGTTCGAGCAGATGGCGCGGAAGGTGGCCGAGGCGCCGTTCACCAACGAGGCGGTCCGCGCGTACCAGCGCTACCTGTTCGCGGGCACCGACGAACAGCGACCTGACTCGCAGGGCCGGATCTCGATCACGCCGGAGCTTCGGCGTTATGCCTCACTGACCAAGGAGTGCGTGGTCATCGGGGCGATCAACCGGCTGGAGATCTGGGACGCCACCGCCTGGGAGCGCTACCTCGAGGAGAACGAGGAGAACTACGCGCAGGCCCGCGAGGAGGTGCTCCCCGGCATCTTCTGACCTGTGAGGCATTCGGATGCGGCTTGGCCTCGGTCCGCTCGGCTTTCGACCCTGGTGCACCTTCCCCGGCACCAGGTGCGACGGGCGGGCGGGGACCTGGCGGCATCGGGAGACGAACAAGGCACCTGCTTGTCGCGCATGGGCGGGTAAGAGAGGTAGTGACCGCCATGACGGGGCAGCCGCAGCACGTGTCGGTCCTGTTGGACCGCACGCTTGAGCTGCTCGCACCCGCGCTGAGCGGACCGGACGCCGTGGTGGTCGACGCCACGCTCGGTCTGGGCGGGCATTCCGAGGCCCTGCTGGCCGCACACCCCCGGCTGACGCTGATCGGCCTGGACCGGGACACCCAGGCGCTCAAGCTGGCCGGCGAGCGACTCGCGGTATACAACTCGCGTACCCACCTTGTGCACGCGGTGTACGACGAGCTGCCCGAGGTGTTGCTCGATCTCGGTATACCGCGGGTGCACGGCGTGCTCTTCGACTGCGGCGTCTCCTCCCTGCAGCTGGACGCGGTGGAACGCGGGTTCGCCTACTCCAAGGACTCCCCGCTGGACATGCGGATGGATCCGAGCGGCCCGGTCACCGCCGCGGACATCCTCAACACCTACAGCGCGGGCGAGCTGTCCCGGATCCTGCGCGACTACGGCGAGGAGCGCTTCGCCGGCCGGATCGCCGCCGCGGTGGTCCGCGAGCGGGAGAAGGAGCCGTTCAGCACGAGTGGACGCCTGGTGGACCTGCTGTATGCCAGCGTCCCCGCGGCCACCCGGCGCACCGGCGGGCACCCGGCCAAGCGGACCTTCCAGGCCCTGCGGATCGAGGTCAACGCCGAGCTGGACGTGCTGCGCCGGGCCATCCCGGCCGCCGTCGACGCGCTGCGGCTGGGCGGCCGGATCGCGGTGATGTCCTTCCAGTCGCTGGAAGACAAGATCGTCAAACGGGTGCTGGTCCAACGGGCCACCTCGACCACGCCGCCGGGGCTGCCGGTGGAGCTGCCCGGCCACGGCCCGGAGCTGAAGCTGCTCACCCGAGGGTCGGAACAGGCCGGTGAACAGGAACAGGCGGTCAACCCGAGGGCCGCCTCGGTGCGGCTGCGGGCCGCGGAGCGGATCAGGGAGGCGACATGACCGCACCAGCACGGCAGACCCCACCCGAACTGCCGGAGCACGCGAGCCCGGCCACACCGGGCGACCGCGGCCGGTCCACCGCCGCCGAACGCGCCTACGCCCGCCGCGAGCAGCGCAAGGACCGCTGGCTGCGGCCGGTGCAGGAACGCGCCGCCGCGACCGGCTTCCGCGCGCCGTTCGTGCTCATGGTGATGTCGCTGCTGGGCATCGGCCTGGTCACCTCGCTGTGGCTGACCACGGCCGCGGCCGCCGACTCGGTGAAGCTGGAGCAGATCAAGAAGGACGCGCGCGCGCAGGCCGAACTGGTCGAGTTGCTGCGCCGGGAGGTCGCCACCAAGGAGTCCCCGGCCGAGCTGGACCGCAAGGCCAGGGAGATGGGCCTGCTGCCCGCGGTCGACCCGGCCATGCTGGTGCAGCGGCCGGACGGCAGCTGGGCCCTGGTCGGCGAGCCGAAGGCGGTCAAGCCCGCGCCCCGGCAGCAGCCGAACCCGCCAGCGCAGAACCCGGCCCCGCCGGCCAGCCCGCCCGCGCCGAACAACCCGCCTGCGCAGAACCCGCCGCCCGACCAGGGGCAACAGGGCGGCGCGCCGGGGCAGCCCGCCGGCCAGAACGCGCAAGGCCAGGGTCAGCCCGCTCCGGATCAGCAGGGACAGCCCGCGCAGGGACAGCAGCAACCGGGTGGCCCGGCCGAGGGCGCGGGTCAGCCAGGAGGAGCCGGCTGATGCAGCGTTCGCGCACGAGCCGCCCGGTCCGGTCGCGGTCCGTCCGCGGCGCCCGGACCAGCCGCCCGCCCGGCGGCATGGGCAACCACCGCACCCGCGCCGTGGTCGGCCGGATCATGCTGGTCATCGCGCTGGTCGCGGCCGGGGTGAAGCTGATCGAGGTGCAGGTCATCAACGCGGGCGAACTCTCCGCGGCCTCCCAGCGTCAGCGCAGCACCCCGCAGGAGCTGCCCGGCCCGCGCGGATCGATCACCGACCGCAACGGCGCGCTGCTCGCCTTCTCCAGCCAGGTCCGCGCGCTCTACGCGCTTCCGCAGCGGATCAGCCAGGAGTGGGACAAGGCGGCCGAGGACGCCAAGACCAAGGGCGCCAAGGAACACGTGCCCAACGGGGACGAGCGCAAGCGCAACATCGCGGCCAAGTTCAAGCAGGTGCTCGGGGACCAGGTCAACGAGAACGACATCCTGGACAAGCTGCGCAGGGAAGCCAAGTACGTGGTGCTGGCGCCCAACGTGGAGCCCGGCAAGGCCAGGGAGATCACCAAGGCGTTCTCCGACATCGGCGCCGAGTCCCGGGAGGAACGGCAGTACCCCGGCGGCACGCTGGCCTCCGACCTGCTCGGCTTCGCGAACTGGCGGATGGAGGACAAACCCAACCGCCTGGCCGGGATCGAAGGCCTCGAGAACATGCGCAACGACCTGCTGACCGGCAAGAACGGCAAGCGGATCGTGGACACCGTGGCCAACAACGAGGACGCGGTCATCCCCGGCAGCGAGCGCGAGCTGATCCCGCCGACACCCGGCTCCGACCTGGAGCTGACCATCGACGCGGACCTGCAGTACCGGTTGCAGCAGCAGCTCACCGACTACGTCCGCCGGGTGGGCGCGCGCAACGGCTCGGCCGTGGTGCTGGACGCCAAGACCGGCGAGGTCTACGCGCTGGCCGATGACAAGCCGTACGACCTGAAGAACTTCACCACCGCGACCAAGGACCAGCTCAACCGGTTCGCGGTCACCTCGCCGTTCGAGCCCGGCTCGGTGAACAAGATCGTCACCGCCGCGGCCGCGATCGAGTACGGCCTGGTCACCCCGACCACGGTGCTCAGCGTGCCGGGCAGCATCAGCTACCCGGGGCACGTCGTCTCCGACGCCTGGGACCACGGCACCGAGCGGATGACCTTCACCGGGGTGCTGGCCAAATCCTCCAACGTGGGCACCCTGCTCACCGCCAAGGAGATCGGCGAGGACCGCTACGCCGACATGCTGGCCAAGTTCGGCCTGGGCAAGCGCACCGGCGTCGGCCTGCCCGGCGAGTCGCCGGGCACGGTGCCGCCGCGCTCGCAGTGGTCGCAGTCCACCTTCGGCAACCTGCCGATCGGCCAGGGCCTGAACATGACCGTGCTGCAGATGGCCGGGATGTACCAGATCATCGCCAACGACGGGGTGCGCGTCCCGCCGCGGATCGTGCGCGCCGAACTCGTCTCCACCCCCGGCGGCGGGGCCGATGCCAAGCAGCGTCGCGAGGAGAAACGCCCGGACGGGGTGCGGGTGGTCTCCCCGGAGACGGCCAAGACGGTGCGGGACATGATGCGCGCGGTGGTGCAGCAGGTGCCAGGCAAGCCGGACCTGCGCGGCACCGGGCCCGCGGCGGCGCTGGAGGGCTACCAGATCTCCGGCAAGACCGGCACCGCGCAGCAGGTCGAGAACGGCCGGTACAGCCAGAGCCAGTACTGGATCACCTTCGCCGGCATGGTGCCCGCGGACAACCCGCGGTTCGTGGTGGGACTGATGCTGGACGCGCCCACCGAGGGCGGCGCGGAGGGCAAGTCCGCGGCCCCGCTCTTCCACGAGGTCGCCTCCTACCTGGTGCAGCGCTACCGGATCCCGGTCTCCCCGGAACCCAGCCCGATCCAGAGCCTGATCGTGCGCTGATCGCCCAGCACAGACGCGAAAGCCCCGCTCCGGCAAGCGGAGCGGGGCTTTGTCAGCGGGTGGGTCAGAGGCGGCGCAGCACCGCGACGACCTTGCCCAGGATCTGCGCCTCATCGCCCAGGATCGGCTCGTAGGCCGGGTTGTGCGGCATCAGCCAGACGTGCCCGTCGCGGCGTTTGAACGTCTTCACCGTGGCCTCGCCGTCGATCATCGCGGCCACCACGTCCCCGTTGTCCGCGTCGGGCTGCTGACGCACGGCCACCCAGTCCCCGTCGGTGATGGCCGCGTCGACCATCGAGTCGCCGACCACCTTGAGCAGGAACAGCGAACCCTCGCCGACCAGCTCCTTGGGCAGTGGGAAGACCTCCTCCACCGACTCCTCCGCCAGGATCGGGCCACCGGCGGCGATGCGACCGACGACCGGCACATAGGTCGGGACCGGGCGGGCGAAGCCCTCCGGCTCCTCCTCACCCTCCGGCGTGCGCACGCCGTAGGCCCGCGGGCGGTTGGCGTCACGCCGCAGGTAGCCCTTGCGCTCCAGCGCGCGGAGCTGATGGGCCACCGAGGAGGTGGAGTTCAGTCCGACCGCCTCGCCGATCTCCCGGATGCTGGGCGGGTAGCCGAAGCGCTCCAGCCAGTCCTTGATGACCTCCAGGACCCTGGTCTGCCTGGGGGTCAGGCCCACGAGTTCGGCGCCCTCGGCCACCGGCGCCGGTAGGACGTGCACCTCGGCCCGTCGCGCCGCCTCCCCCGCCTCGGCAGCGGGTTCAGCGCCGGTAAGAACAGGCTCCTTGGTCGTCTCGCGTGCCACGGGGGTGCCCTCCAGATCCCAGGTGAACTCAGGTTCGAACGGTAGTCGCACAGCGTGCCCAGATCAAACGCGTGTTCGAACGACACGCCGGAAATGCTTCAAATCAGCGCGCCGTGGTGGTAGACATTCGCACGGACGTTCGATCGAACAGGCGTTCGATCAGCGTCCGGGCCAGGGACCGCTCGCGTTGGATGGAGACGTCATGTCGGCGCTCACGCACACCGAAACCGCGCAGCAGCAGGCCGGGGCCGGCCACGTGCCCGCGCACGTCGCCTGGCAGCGGCGCAGCCTGCGGGTCCGCCGGGCCGGGGACGGCGCCCGGCCGCACGGGCGCCCGGACAGCGAGCTGTCCGCCGAGGAGGCCGGCCGGGTGATCGCCACCTGCGGACCGGCCCGGCGCCGCGCCACCTGGGTGGACGTGGTGCTGGTCGCCCTGGTCACCGCGCTGGCCGTGCTCGGCCTCGGCCTGCTCGCCGAGCTACGGATGGGCGGTGACACCGCCCCGCTGCCCGCCAAGACCATGCTCACCCAGCTCGGCGCCGGCGAGACCCTGACCGACCTGGCCCGCAGGGTCGCCCCCGGCCGCTCCACCGCCGAGGTCATCGCGCGCATCCACGAGCTGAACGCCTCGCTGTCCAATGGTCCGCACGCCGGTCAGCCGCTGTGGGTGCCCGACCTGGACACCGACCCCGCCCGGCCCTGAGCCCGGCCGCGATCCGGCCCTGAACTGGGCCGTCTGTCACCTGATGGCGTGATCCCGCTCGCATGTCCCCCCGACGCGTGATGACATGCGCCTGTCAACTTGCTTCCTTAACCCGCTCGGCCTAGTTTCTACCCCTACATCTAGTAGTTACACCGCTGTGTTTGTCCCACTGATTGGGTCGAGGCGGCTGGTGCGGGGAAGGGGCGAGGACCGTGCGGTGTCCATTCTGCCGGCATGCCGACTCGCGGGTGGTGGACTCCCGCGAGGTCGACGAGGGCCAGGTCATCCGCCGTCGCCGGTCCTGCCCGCAGTGCAGCCGCCGGTTCACCACGGTCGAGGAGGCCGTGCTGGCGGTGGTGAAGCGCTCCGGCGTCACCGAGCCCTTCAGCCGGGAGAAGGTGGCCCGCGGGGTCAGCCGCGCCTGCCAGGGCCGCCCGGTCGATGAGGACAAGCTGCAGCTGCTGGCCCAGCAGGTGGAGGAGGCGATCCGCTCCACCGGCGTCGCGGAGGTGCCCAGCCACGAGGTGGGCCTGGCCATCCTCGGTCCACTGCGCGAGCTGGACGAGGTCGCCTACCTGCGTTTCGCCAGCGTGTACCGGTCCTTCACCTCGGTGGAGGATTTCGAGAAGGAGATCCTCGACCTCCGCGAGGCCAAGGCGCCCGAGGCCGGGGACGAGCAGGAAGCGGCGAAGAGCGAATGACCAGCCAGGAACGGCGTCCCGGTCAGCGCGCCAAGGGCGCGACGGCCAAGACCCCGGCGGCGAAGAACAAGAAGAGTCTTGCCGGACCGAATCGGACGGGGACACCGGACGGGGCCAGGCGTGCAGCAGCGAGCGAGGGAGAGCAAAAGGTCATGACGGAGACCGTCGGGACCCCGGCCGCCGGGGAGCAGGCCACCGGCCTGCGCATGGAGCGCGTCTACACCACCGCCGGTGTGCACCCCTATGACGAGGTCACCTGGGAGCACCGCGACGTCGTCATGACCAACTGGCGCGACGGCACGGTGAACTTCGAGCAGCGCGGAGTGGAGTTCCCCGGCTTCTGGTCGGTGAACGCGGTCAACATCGTGACCAGCAAGTACTTCCGCGGCGCTGTCGGCACCGACAAGCGCGAGAGCAGCCTGCGCCAGCTCATCGACCGGGTGGTGCTGACCTACACCAAGGCCGGGGTGGACAACGGCTACTTCGCCACCCAGCAGGACGCGGAGATCTTCGAGCACGAGCTGACCTGGATGCTGCTGCACCAGGTGTTCAGCTTCAACTCGCCGGTCTGGTTCAACGTCGGCACCGCCTCCCCGCAGCAGGTCTCGGCCTGCTTCATCCTCGCCGTGGACGACACCATGGAGTCGATCCTCAACTGGTACAAGGAAGAGGGCCTGATCTTCAAGGGCGGCTCGGGCGCCGGGGTCAACCTCTCCCGCATCCGTTCCTCCCGCGAACTGCTCTCCTCCGGCGGCAGCGCCTCCGGCCCGGTCTCCTTCATGCGCGGCGCGGACGCCTCCGCGGGCACCATCAAGTCCGGCGGAGCGACCCGGCGCGCGGCCAAGATGGTCATCCTCGACGTGGACCACCCCGACGTGGAGGAGTTCATCGAGACCAAGGCCCGCGAGGAGGAGAAGATCCGCATCCTCCGGGACGGCGGCTTCGACATGGACCTCGGTGGCAAGGACATCACCAGCGTCCAGTACCAGAACGCGAACAACTCGATCCGGGTCTCGGATGAGTTCATGCGGGCCGTGGAGGGCGGCGGCAGCTACCACCTGCGCTCCCGCACCACCGGCGAGGCGATCGACTCCAGGGACGCCAAGGAGATCTTCCGCAAGCTGGCCAAGGCCGCCTGGGAGTGCGCGGACCCCGGCATCCAGTACGACGGCACGATCAACGACTGGCACACCTGCCCGGAGTCGGGCCGGATCAGCGCGTCCAACCCGTGCTCGGAGTACATGCACCTGGACAACTCCAGCTGCAACCTGGCCTCGCTGAACCTGATGAAGTTCCTCAACGAGGACGGCAGCTTCGCCGGTGAGCGCTTCGCCAAGGCGGTCGAGTTCGTCATCACCGCGATGGACATCTCCATCTGCTTCGCCGACTTCCCGACCGAGCCGATCGGCGAGACCACCCGCAAGTTCCGCCAGCTCGGCATCGGCTACGCCAACCTGGGCGCGCTGCTGATGGCCACCGGCCACGCCTACGACTCCGACGGCGGGCGCGCGCTGGCCGCCGCGATCACCTCGCTGATGACCGGCACCGCGTACAAGCGCTCCGCCGAACTGGCCGGGGTGGTCGGCGCGTACGAGGGCTACGCCCGCAACGCCGACGGCCACCAGCGGGTCATGCGCAAGCACGCCGCGGCCAACGACCTGGTCCGCACCATGCACAGCAACGACAAGGCCGTGCACAAGCTGGCCACCATCGCCTGGCAGGACTGCCTGGCCACCGGCAACCGCAACGGCTGGCGCAACGCGCAGGCCAGCGTGCTCGCCCCCACCGGCACCATCGGCCTGATGATGGACTGCGACACCACCGGCATCGAACCGGACCTGGCGCTGGTCAAGTTCAAGAAGCTGGTCGGCGGCGGCTCCATGCAGATCGTCAACCAGACCGTGCCGCGCGCGCTGACCGCCCTGGGCTACCAGGACGAGCAGGTCGAGGCGATCGTGGAGTACATCGGCGAGCACGGCCACGTGGTGGACGCGCCGGGCCTGCGGCTGGAGCACTACGAGGTCTTCGACTGCGCGATGGGCGAGCGTTCCATCGCCGCGATGGGCCACGTCCGGATGATGGCCGCGGTGCAGCCGTTCATCTCCGGCGCCATCTCCAAGACGGTGAACATGCCGGAGACGGCCACCGTGGAGGAGGTCGAGAAGATCTACTACGAGGGCTGGAAGCTCGGCCTGAAGGCACTGGCGATCTACCGGGACAACTGCAAGGTCGGCCAGCCGCTCTCGGCGGGCAAGAGCGCGACCAAGTCCGGCGAGAGGCAGCCCGAGACGATCATCGAGTACCGCCCGGTCCGCAAGCGGCTGCCGAAGAAGCGGCCCAGCCA
Organism: Crossiella sp. CA198; assembly: GCF_052078295.1. Lineage (NCBI taxonomy): Bacteria > Bacillati > Actinomycetota > Actinomycetes > Pseudonocardiales > Pseudonocardiaceae > Crossiella > Crossiella sp. CA198. Next base: position 224,084 of record NZ_JBQJIM010000003.1, on the reverse strand, counting down.
GACGGTGTCCTTCACCGTGGGCGGCGCCGAGGGCTACCTGACCGCGGGTTCCTTCCCGGATGACGGCCTCGGCGAGATCTTCGTCAAGCTCGGCAAGCAGGGCTCGACCCTGGCCGGTGTCATGGACGCCTTCTCCATGTCCATCTCGGTGGGCCTGCAGTACGGCATCCCGCTGGAGTTCTACGTCTCGAAGTTCATGAACCAGCGCTTCGAGCCGGCGGGCATGACCGACGACCCGGACGTCCGCATCGCCACCAGCGTGCTGGACTACCTGTTCCGCCGCCTGGCCCTGGACCACCTGTCACCCGCCAAGCGCGCCGAACTCGGCATCCTCACCGCCGACGAGCGTTCGGCCCAGGTGGAGGCCGAGTACGGCGGCGGCGAGGTCGACCTGACCGCCCTGCGCACCACGGTCGAGGCCAAGCCCGCCACGGGCAAGGGCGAGGTCGCGGCCAAGCCGGCCGAGGTCACGGCGGGCAGCTCGACCGAGCTGATCGAGTTGCAGCTGGGCATGGCCGCCGACGCGCCGCTGTGCTTCACCTGCGGCACGAAGATGCGCCGCGCGGGTTCCTGCTACGTGTGCGAGGGCTGCGGCTCGACCTCCGGCTGCAGCTGACCATCAGCACCGGTTGAACGCGAAAGGCCCGGTCAGGGTGGGCGACCCCCACCCTGACCGGGCCTTTCCGTGGCTATCCGCTCAGTACCCCTCGGAAGCCAGCCGACTGGCCTCCTGCACCGGCATCAGGTCCTGGACGCCCGCGAAGTAGGGCGCGGCCTCGGCCGGTTCCAGGATCTCCTCCAGGTCGAGGCGTCCGGGCACCCGAGGCAGGAAGCGCACGGCCTGGTAGGCGTGGGTGAACACCGGCGGGTCCAGCACCAGCCTGCGGATGCCGTCCACCACCGGGATCCGGCTGGGCGTGGACTCGCCCCAGATCCAGCGGCCGGAGGGCTCGGCGAAGTTGAAGCACTCCACCGTGTGCGGCAACGAGTCCAGCGCCTTCATGTCGATCTCCGCGACACTGCTCAGCGCCACCGCCTCGGCAGTAGGCGCCTGTCCCGGCAGGTGCCCGCCCCCGATGAGCGCCCCGGCCAGCAACGTCTGGAGCTGGTAGTTCCCGGCGATCCCGCTCATCCGCATGCGGAAGGCCCGCCCGGAGGCGCGGTCCAGCACCAGCAGCGGTTCCTCGTCGAGCAGCAGCAGCGCCCACTGGACGCAGCGCAGATCGCCGTAGTCCGGTTCCAGCCGGTCGATCAGCTCCAGCAGTTCGGCGCGGTTGGTCAGCCCCCGGCGCACCCGGCGATCGGCGAGCACGGCCACCGCGGCCATCTCCCACTTGTGCACGGTGTGCCAGCCGAAGTACGGCGCGTGCCAGACGTCCCCGAAGTCCGGCCCGAGCCGGTCCTGCACCTCTTCGCTGGGCATCTCGGTCGGCTCCGGCAACTCGGCGTCCTCGCCGAACCTGTTGCGCCACAAGCGAGCGAACTCGATCGCGTCTTCCAGACTTTCCTGCAGACCGTCGAGGATCGGCGGCGCGCACGCCACCGCGTCCGCCTGCCATTCCACCAGCGCGCCCACGAACACCGCGTACACGGCCGAATGCCACTGCGGCATCTCGGGCAGCAGGGCGGTCAGCCGAGGGCCGATCGCGGCCGAGTGCGCGGCCAGCACGTCTGTCGGGGCCGAGGCGAGGTCGTGATAGGCCGCTTCCAGCAGCGAGAGCTTCTTCGCCGCGATCGCCGCCTCTACCGCCTCGACCGCGGTGTCGACCGAAAACCCATCGGGTGCCATCGCCGCAGTCTAGGTGGGCGCCCGTCCGCCCCACGACGCTTCCCACCCCACACCACCCGCCCGCCAACCCCCAAGATCGGATCCTGGTCCGATCCCCAAGCCCCAGCCCCACCCCAAACTCCACCCGTGCCCCTACGCCCCTTCCTCCTGACCGCGATCACCGCACTTGTCAGCACCCTGCTCCCCACCCTCGCCACCACGGCATCAGCCCACACGGCCCCGATCCACACGGCCCCGATCCTCACGGCCCTGACCCCCACAGCCCTGACCCACACAGCCCCGACCCATGCGGCATCTGCCAGGGCGCCATTGGGTCGCGCGGCCCCGCTCTCCGCGGCAGCGACCCCGATGACACCGACCACCGCGGCACTGACCCCGGTGCCCTCGCCCTCCGTCGACCCGCCCTCTATGGCCCGGCCCACCGCGTCCCGGCCCACCGCGTCCCGGCCCACCGCGTCCCGGCCCACCGCTTCCCGGCCCTCCGCGGCATCGGCCGCCGTGACACCGGCCGCCATCAACACGATCGTCCGCGAGTACCTGGACGCCACCGGCCTCCCCGGCGCCGCGGTGACCATCACCCACGGCACCCGGGTCCTGCACGCCGCGGGCTACGGCCGCACCCCGTCCGGCGAACCGGTCACCGCCGGCACCGCGATGCCCATCGCCTCACTCAGCAAGTCCTTCACCGCCTTGGCCGTGGCACAGCTGGCGGAAGCGGGCCGCCTCGACCTCGACCGCCCGGCCCACACCTACCTGCCCGAGTTCAGCATCGCCGACTCCCGGGCCGGCTCGATCACCGTGCGCCAGCTGCTGAACCAGACATCAGGCCTGTCCGACACCACATTCCCGTCCTTCACCCGCCCCCAGCCCAACACCCTGGCCGAGTCGGTCGCGTCCATGCGTGAAGCCAGGCTGGCCACCGACCCAGGCACCCGCTGGGAGTACCACAATCCGAACTTCCAGGTGGCCGCCCGCCTGGTCGAGGTCGTCAGCGGCCAACCCTTCGCCGACTACCTGCGCAGGCACATCCTCACCCCACTGGCCATGACCAACACCCACACCCTCAACACCGCCCAAGACCTCCCAGGCCCAGTAGGCCACCTGCTGATCCTGGGCTTCCCGCTAGCTCTCCCCGAACCCCCGGCCTTCGGCAACGGCTCCGGCGGCATGCTCAGCTCCGCCCAGGACCTGGCCGCCTGGCTGATCACCCAGACCGGTAATGGCCGCAGCCCCACCGGAGCCACCATCGCCACCCCGGCGACCATCACCGCCACCCACACCCCGTCCCCCACCTCGGGCAACTACGCCCTGGGCTGGTCAACCGGCCGAACCGACTCAGGCGCGAAGCTGATCGCGCACAGCGGCGACCTGTTCACCGCCACCGCCTACCAGGCCCTGCTCCCCGACACCGGCTACGGCATCGCGGTCCTGGCCAACACCGGCACCACCCACGCCGACGCCCCCGCCCTGGCCCACCGCCTCATCGCCCTGCTGGAAGACCGCCCCCAACCCACCCCGCCAACAAACCCCTTGCTCGTCACCGACATCATCCTGCTCACCCTGGCCGCCGCGACCCTGCTCCTCGCCGCTCGAGGCATCCGCAGATCCCGCCGCTGGGCCCATTCCCGCATCGGCACATCGCCGCCCACGACCACGGTCAGCCCCACACCGGTCGCAGCCCCCGCCAGCCCACCGCGCCGGGCGGCCAGCTTCAGTCCCAGCTCACTGAACCGGGCGGCCAGCTTCAGCCCGCTGCGCCTGGCCGCCCGGCTCCTGCCTTACCTGCTGCCACTGCCGCTGTTCCTGCTCATCCACCGCGTTGTCGGCCTGCTGTTCCGCGGTCGCGACATCGCCTGGCTCCAGGTCGCCTACCTCTACCCGACCTTCATGGTGTTCCTGGCCGTGCTTACCGTTGGCTGCCTGCACGTTCTGCTGACCAGGGTTGCCGCGCTAGTCCGGCTTCGTAGCCCGCGATGACCAGTTGCGCCCGGTCCCGCGCGCCGAGTTTGGTCAGCAGCCGCCCGATATGGGTCTTCACCGTGCCCCGGCTGAGGAACAACTTCTCCTGGATCTCGACGTTGGACAGGCCATGGGTGATCAGCACCAGCACCTCGCGCTCCCGCTCGGTCACCCCGGTGAGCTGCCGGAGCGGTTGCCGCTGTCGCCATTCGCCGGTGAACTCGGCGATCAGCTTGCGGGTGATGCTCGGCCCGAGCAGCGACTCCCCGGCGGCGACCACCCGGATCCCGGCCAGCAGGTCCTTCGGCGCGGTGTCCTTGAGCAGGAACCCGCTGGCGCCCGCGTACAACGCCCGGAACACGTAGTCGTCCAGGTTGAAGGTGGTCAGCACCAGCACCTTGGGCGCCCCGGGACGGGCGGTGATCCGGGTGGTCGCCTCGATCCCGTCCATCACCGGCATCCGGACATCCATCAGCACCAGGTCGACCTCGTGCGCGGCGACCAGGTCGAGTGCGACCTGCCCGTTCTCCGCCTCGCCGACGACAACCACGTCCGAAGTGGCCTCCAGTAGCAGCCGCAACGTGCTGCGCAGCATCGGCTCGTCATCGGCCAGCACCAGCCGGATCGGCCCGGTCTTCGATGGCTCTGTCGACGCGGGCTCTGTCGACGCAGTCCCGGTCGTCTCGGCCTCTGTCAGCACAGCCTCTGCCGTCACCTGCTCTGTTGTCACGGGATCAGTCCTCATTGGCTGGGGCAGCATCGGCTCAGTCATCGCCTCGCCGCAACGGCAGTCGGGCCCGCACCGCGAACCCGCCCTCGGCGCGCGGTCCGACCACCACGCTGCCCCGATGCAGCGCGGCTCGCTCCCGCATGCCGACATGTCCGTGCCCGGACGGCCCGATCGGGCCACGAGCGGGACCATCGTCCTCGATCTCCACCAGCAACTCGTTCTCCTCAACGGCCAGCCGGACCCGGCACTCCCGGGTCTGAGCGTGCCGCACCACATTGGTCAGCGCCTCCTGCACGATCCGGTACGCCGAGACCCGCACCGACTCCGACACCGCGGACAGATCAGGCGCCACCAGCCGGACGTCCAGACCGACCAACCGGCTATCCGCGACCAGCCGCTCCAGCGGCCGCGCGTCCGGCTCCGGATCGGCCACGTCACGCAGCGCGCCGAGCACCGTGCGCACATCCGCCAGCGCTCGCCGACTGATCGTCTCGATCTCGCTCAGCGCCGGGTGTCCCTGGTCGGCCAGGTGGCCGGCCACCGCGGCCCGCAGCGCGATCAGGCTCAGGCTGTGCCCGACCACATCGTGGATGTCCCTGGCGATCCGCAGCCGTTCCTCGGCCACTGCTCGCAGTGCCCGCAGCTCAGCCACCTGCGCCGCATGGTCCCGCCGTGCCCGCACCGCCCTGGCCAGTGCCCACCCCACGCCCACCACCACGCAGACGTAGAGCAACGCGCTCACCGGAGTCCGGCCGAACGACTCGACCCCCGGCGGGCTCGCCACCGGAAGCACCGCACGGATCAGTCCCGCCGCGACGACCACACCCAGCGTGACCACCAGCGCCACGGTCGCCCGCCGAACCGACGCCGCCAGCGCCACCGGGTACAGCGCGAACGCCACCGCCGGCGCCACCACGTCTCCGGCAACCTCCGCCAAGGTCGCCAGCGTCGCGGCCACCAGCACCACGCCCAGCACTGCCGTCGGCCACCGGCGTCGTACCGCCAGCGGCGCGCCGACCGCCACGGCGAGTACCCAGCTCGCAGCCAGGCCGCCCACGGGTGTGAAGCCGTAGGCTGTCCGCACCCCGGCCACGACCACCACGACGACCGCCACCAGGGCGTCGGTGACCAGTAACGCTCGCGACCCGAAACGCGGGATGCAGGACTCCGACACCACAGGACCGTAACCGGAGTTCGGTGGGGTGACATCGGACCAGGGTCCGATCTCTTGGCCCTGTCACTGGCGGCTGGGTTTCAGGCTGTCCGCAATGGAACCGCGAGATACCGGCACCGGCCGTGCCGGCCTCCGCCAGTTCGCTGCCCAGGGCGAGCACGTGCTGGCTGTGCTGGACGCCCGCGTCATCGCCCAGACCGAGGCCCGTGACCGCCTCGTCGCCGTCCACCGCGAGGTCCGCCTCCCCTGTGGACAACGCGCCCCACCAAGGCCGAGCCTCGGCTAACGTCCCAGGCATGGACGCGCTGCGGAAATCAGGACCCCTGGGCTTCAGGTAGTTCCGCCAGGAGATACCTGGCGGTGCTCACCTGGGGAGTCCCATGTCCCGCACCGCAACCCACATCAGGTCAACCCGCGCCCGGACCGCTCATCGCCGGGCCTGGCACGCGGTGGCCGTCAGCGACCTGCGCTACAGCAGGGCGATCCGCGCCGAGGCCGAGCACCACGGCCATCGGCCGCGGCCGGTCGCGTTCCGGCGGGTTGTCGCGATCTACTCGTATTCGCGTGCCCACAACGGGAATCGGGAGATCGCCCGGCTGGCCCGCAACGCGGAACGACGTGCCCGCCAGGACCTGCGCCGCGCCATCACCACGGTGCTGCGCGAGGTCAACGCGGCCGCTCGCCCGCACTCTGGCCCGCTGGCCGAGGCAGACATTCCGCCAACCCGACACCGGCATTCCGGACGCTGGCACGCCTGGTGACCGGGACCACGTCGAGGGCGGTCACACCCGGACAGGGTGGCTCGTCCTCAAGGTGAACCCGTGAACAGGAGGCCCAGCGATGAGTGTGGTTCTGGTGACCGGCGGCAGCGGCACCCTCGGCCGGGCCGTGGTGCGCGGACTGGTGCGCGAGGGCCATCGGGTCCGGCTGACCAGCCGAAGCCCGCGCCCGGCCGAGCCCGATCCGGGTGTCGACTGGCACACCGTCGACTACGCCACGGGACAGGGGCTGGACGCCGCCTTCGCCGGGGTCGACTCGATCGTGCACACCGCCACCGTTGTCAACGGCAAGCGGGACGCGGCCCTGACGCGCACGGTGGTCGAGGCCGCGGTCCGCGCGGGCGCGCCGCACCTGGTCTACATCTCCATCGTCGGCGTCGACCGGATCCCGTTCTCCTATTACCGGGGCAAACTCGCGGCCGAAGCGGTGGTCCGCGAGTCCGGGCTGCCGTGGACGATCCTGCGCACCACCCAGTTCCACGACCTGGTGCTCCGGGTTCTCAGTGGGCTGGCGGTGTTGCCGATCATGCCGGTGCCGTCCGGGATCCGGGTGCAGTCGGTGGAGGTCACCGAGGTCGCCGAACGGCTCGTCGCGCTCGCCACCGGCACGCCCGCCGGCAACGTGCCGGACCTCGGCGGCCCGGAAACGCACCTGGTGAGTGACCTCGCCCGGCTGTACCTGCGTGCGCGGGGCAAGCGCCGCAGGCTGTTGCCGGTGCGATTCCCGGGCAAGGTGTTCACCACGTATCGAAACGGTGAACACCTCGCACCGGAACACGCACACGGAACGGTCACATTCGCCGAGTTCCTCGCCGAAGAGACCGGAAAAAGCCAGTGAAACCGGACATGGGATGACTCGACAAGGTCAGCGCAACCGGTCCAGGGCTGAGCTGAATGCGTCCGGATCGACCTTGACACCGCCGCTGAACGGGTTTTCCAGCTGGTAAATCGCGAACAGCAGCAGAGTCAGTGCGGCGGTCAGGATCACTACGATAACGATATGTGGAATTAGCTTCGGGCCGCCGAACAGGAACGGGAACAACGCTGACATCACCGCGCCGAGAATGAGCGCGAACCACATCACCGTGCTGACCCCGCCGCTGGCGGCGTCCAGTCGCGACTGTCGTGCCTGGTAGGCCTCCCAGAGCTGGTTGGACGCCTCGGTCTTGCGGTTCTCCAGCCAGTGACCCTCGGCCGGGGCCTCCGCGATGACCTTGCGCAGCTCGTCCAGCTTCTGCCAGCCGTCCTCGTCGACCTCCTGCTCCTGGCGGAGCTTCGGCCACTCGTCGTTGAGCACGGTGCCGAGGTAGGACCTGGTCAGCTCCTCGACCTTGCCACGCACCGGATCCGGGAAGGAGGTCGCGGCCCAGTTCACCGCGACGATGCTGTTGGCCTCCTTGGTCGAGTCGTCGCCCACCGACTTGACCGTGTCCAGCAGGGAGATCAGCACAAACGCGGTGACCACCGCGTGCAGTCCGCCGACAATGGTGAAAACCAATCCGGCTGACTCGTTGTTGCTCAGTCGTTCCTCGTCGGAGCCGAATCTGCGGAACAGGACGGCCAAGGCCGCGACCACCACAGCGACTCCGGCGACCCAGAGCAAGCCCGACAGGTAGAGGTTCAATTCAGCTCCTTTCTGGTCCGGGATTACATCACGGTCTACTGTGAGGAGTACAGTCCGGGCCAGTCGCGAAGCGATGACGATCCGATGCTGTAAGCAGAGCGAATCAGCGCGATCCTGAAAGGAGTACCCGATTGTCGTATTCAGTTGCTCCGATACGGTGGTCGCGCCATTTGGTTGCACTGTGCAGTACCTCGTTTCTGCTCTTCCTCAGCAGTGGCGGGCTCAGCCCGATCGAGGCCGACGCGGCCAGCGTCTGCACGGCCTACCAGGTACGCGCCACCTCCCACGGCGGCCTGTCCACCCTGTTGCGAGTCACACTGCCGTCCGGTCTGCCCAACCGCGCCCCACAGCCATTGGACCTAGCCGTTAACTCGATCGGGTATGCCCCGGCGCAGGGCCTTGTGTACGGGATCGCCTCCCGGGACCGGACCGGCAAGTTCCGTGACGGCGGTCACGTCGTGCGCATCGACCAGAACGGAGCGGTCAAGGACCTCGGCCCGGTGCGGCGCACGGGCAGTGTGCCGGTGCCGTGGAGCGGTCTGATCGACAGTTTCGCGGGCACGGTCGTCGGCAACCGGTTGTACGTGCGCGAATGGGACAAGCTCTACGCGATCGACATCGATCCCCGAAGCCCCAGCTTCCTCGGCCTGGTGCACTCGGTCCGCCTGGACTGGCACTGGCTCTCCGACGACCTGGACGACTTCGCGCACAATCCGGCCGACGGCAAGCTCTACGGCATCTCCAACACCGGCCACGGGAACGGCACCCTGGTCAAGGTCGACCCCGGCAACGGCAAGGTCACCAAGGTCAAGGTCCTCAAGGGCCTGCCCGGCTCCAGCACCTACGGCGCGGTCGTGCTGGACCCGGCCGACAACGGCCTGTGGGTGCTGAACAACGACCACCGCCGCGCCAGCCGCCTGTACCGCATCCAACTGGGTGACAACACCTTCACCGAGGTCAACACCGGTCCCGCCCTGGCCAGCACCGACGGCGCAGGCTGCGTGAAGTCAACCCCAGCCCCCACCGCGCCGCCCACCACCACACCCCCGCCCCCCGCCGTGATCCCCCCACCCCCACCTGCCCCGCCAACCCCCACCACGACCACAACCACCCGCCCGGCCCCCGTCATCCCACCCCCGCCCCCAAGCCGCGCCACTCCACCCCCGCCTCCGGCGAAGCCGGTCGTCGCCCGAGCCTCAGCCCGTCCCACACCAAGGGCTCAGGCCTCGTCTTCACTGGTCCGTGACCAGCGACGCTGGACCGTGGTGACCGTGGTGATGATCATCTTCGGCTCAGGCGCCGCGCTCCGCGTTGTCCGCTCCCATCGCTGACCGCGGCTCGACCCCACACCTCGGCGCCACTGTGCTGCCCGGATATCGGTGACCGCCTGCCCGGACCCGCCAGTCGGTGACCCCTGTCGGGTCCTTCCCACCTGGTGCGGACTGGGCCGCTGGCTGGTGCTCGACCCGGCCCCCGGCACCGGCAAGCTGGCCAGCCTGCCGACCTGCTGGCGCCCCGAGATTCTCGCGAGCCTGAGTACCCGCCGACGTGCTCGCGAGTCCGCCCGCGCCCGGCCGTAGCCGGAAAATCCCGGCGGCCGGGCGCGGGCATGTCCTAGACTGTGCCCGGCCGCAGCGAGCGGCCCTTGTGCAGGGAAAGGAGGCCCGAGATGTACGCGTTCCCTCCGGCGCCTCCGCGGATCGCCTGACCGATCCAGCGCGCGCCTCCTGATCTTAGCCTTGGAGGCAGCTCCATATGAAGTTCCGTTCCATCGCTGCGGCCGACTTCGACCGCACGCCGCATCACACTGCCCCGTTCGACTGGGCCACCGCCGTTCAGTACGACGAACGCCGCGCCGCCGGCCAGTACCGTCCACAGTGGACATGGTTGGCCGAGGACGGCGACCGGGTCCTGGCCCGCGCCATGTGGTGGGGCTTCGGTGACGGCAAACACCCGCTCGCCCTGGACTACCTGTACGTGCACCACTCCGTCGCCGACCCCGTCATCCTGGTCGGTGACCTGCTCAACGTGGCACACGAGAAGTTCCTGGCCGAAGGCGCGCCGGAACTGCCCGCCTACCACCTCAAGCTGCCGCTGGACTGGCATGCCGACCCGGTGTCCGTGGCCGCGGTCGACTGGCGGCGCACCGCCGCCGCCCGCGCCGGGCTGACCGAGGACAACGAACGCCTGCGCTTCGAGTGGACCCCGGCTGACGGCCTGCCGGAACCACCGGCACGCCTGGATTTCCGCCCCGAACCCGACGACGAGGTGGTGCTGTCGGTGTTCCGCCGCCTGACCGAAGGCAGCCTGGACACCGAGACCCGGCGCGGGGTCACCGCGGTCGGCGTGGACGCGCACGCCCGCGCCGACTTCGAGTTCTACCGCGACCAGATGCCGGGCCCCCGCGATTGGTGGCGGCTGGCCTACACCGCGGGTGGCGACCTGGTCGGCCTGGCCCTGCCCTCGCGCAACGCGAGCAACGCCGTCGTCGGCTACCTGGGCGTGCTGCCTGAGTACCGCGGCCACGGCTACATCCACGAACTGCTCGCGCACATCACCCGCCACCACGCCGGACTGGGCGCGTCCAGAGTGGTCGCGGACACCGATCTGGTGAACCAGCCGATGGCCGCGGCCTTCACCCGCGGGGGCTACCGCAATATCGAGATGCGCCTGGTGTTCAGCGCGCCCCACTGACCCAGCGGTCCAGCACGTCGTCGATGGTGTCGCGAATCCGTTCCCTGGCAACGGTTCGCGGCACCCCGGCCATCAGCATCGCGTCGTAGCCGGTGTCCTCATGCCGGATCGAGGCGATCACCGCCCGACCCGGCCACTGCTGCGGGCACCCGCGTGCCGAGCGATCGCCTCGGCACGGGCGGAGGCGCAACCGGGGAAGAGCCGCAGGATCTCCGCGGCGAGCCGGGCCTGGAACTCCAGGTCCTGCTCGCCCCGGCGAACCGTGTCCCGCTCCCGTCGCCGCGAACGTACCTCGGCGTCGGCAAAGCACTGCTCCTCCGCCGCCTCCAGCGCGTTCTCCTCGACGAGCAGGCCCAGCCGGTCGAACCGCTTGCGTGACAGGTTGAACCGCTGCACCACCGCGGACAACGTGCTCGCCTTCTTCGCCCGCCGGGTCAGGGTGGCGTCGCCGGCCGCCAGGAACACCAGGTGGTCCAGGTCAGCGCATTCCAGGCAGTGCGGCCGCTTCTCCTCGACGAACTGGTAGGTGTCCGAATCACCGCAGTCCGCGCAGGCCCAGCCGCCCTCGGTGCGCAGGACCACCAGATCAGGTGCCGACTTCTGTCGTTGGACCACCCGATCCCGTTGTGCCTGCGAGAGTCCTGCCGCCAGCCAGTGCGTGCTGAACCGTTGTTCGGCCAAGGAGGAACCGGATACGCTGAACCGCAACGGCCGACGATCCCGGGTCGCCGCAACATAGTCCACCACCTCGATGGTCAGACCTTGTTGCCGTGCCCAGTGCTCGAGGTGCCCGAGTGCGGCGTCCACCTTGTCCGGCGGCACCGTCATCGCCTCGGTGAGTGAGCCGATCCGGCCCTGTTCCCAGTCGCCGATCCGCCTGTCGGTCAGCCAGCCGAGCCGGTTGAGCACGAGCACCGGGGAGACGAACTTCTTCTTCGCCAGCAACGCCACGGCCGCCTCGGTGACGCGCCGTTCGAGCTTGGACTTGACTGCCTGGACCACCACGCCAGTCTGTCAGGCCGGTGCGGTGACTGGGGAACGGGACAAACTGATCACGTACCTCCGGGTATGGGTGAGCAGGTGTGGGGAAATGCTGGGCAGGGGCGGCGCCGCCGAGTTCGCTGGCGCCGAGCGAAGCATACCGCCGGTCGCGATGTCGGCGTCCCGGTTATCCACAGGCTTTCCGCGGCATGATCGCGCAACAGCGTGGACCAATAGCGTTGACCTGCAAGGAATGTCGGCGCTGGGGCCGGAGTGTGTCGAGTGTTGTCAACGGATCGGGTGATGAACGGTCGGTTCGGTGCACATCGCCCGTAGGATGAACTCGTGGCTGCGATACCTGTGGTCACCGAAGTTGTTGCGGCACAGTCGAATTGATCAAGCGGAGTCTCTGGGACGTGCGTGTTCCGGGGTGGAACTCGATCATCAGAATGTGCGCTACGATGCGTCCAGGCGGAACGAGACTCGGGACTCGACCGCTGTGCACGCCGAACATGAGCATCCCGAGCATATTCAGCAACATCTTCCCAGCGACCTCATGTCGCGGGACTTCGGGCACGATCTGCGGCCCCATATCTCTGTGAACTGAGCATCAACCGTGCCGGGCAGGTGCGTGTGTGGTCACTCGAACATCTCTACAAGCTTTCCCTGGAGGCACAATGCGTTGATATGTCCACAGTGGACTGTCATTCGACACCATGCGAACCGACGCCAGCCGGGTTCCCGGCGCGCGTCGCCCAGCCTGTGTGATTGCCCGGACTGACCCGGCTGACTTGTCCAGCTCTGCCCATTGAGGAGGTGAAAACGCTGGCAGAGCTGGACATCCAGGGCGGGACGGTCAATCGCAGGCGACAGTGACGATCGTATGCCGTTGATCGACTGCCGATGTGGCTCGTGGCCACCACGTGGGCCGGCACCACGTGGCTGCCCGAGGCGCTTGAGCGGTCGAACTGGCTCACGGATTTCGCACGGTGGCGATGACATCCACCTCCAGCAACGCCTCCGGCCGAAACAGCCGGGACACCTGCACGGTCGTGCTTGTGGGCGGGTCGACTGGGAACAGCCGGCGGCGTACCGCGCCATAGGCAGGCAGGTCGTCCATATCCGTCAGGTACGAGCGGATGTTGACGACATCGGCCAGGGTCGCGCCATGCGCGTCCAGCAGGGCGGTGATGGTGGCGAAGACGTTCTCCGCCTGAACCCGCATGTCCCGGTCCGGCAGGGGCCGGCCATCGTCGGCGACCGCGATCTGTCCGGACAACACCAGCAACGCGCCGCCGCCCAGGTCGATTCGGGCGACCTGCGAGTAGTTCGTGAAGGGGCGGGGTGCGCTGGCTGGATTGTCGAAGGTGGTCCGCATGGCGGCGACGTTAGGCGTGCGGCTGACATGCGACCAGCGACTGTTTCGCACAGGTGCGATGCGTCGTGGGCATGGCACCTGTGTGGGCAGTACGTTGCTTTCGACCGTGGTCTGGCGAGGCGCGGCCCTTGCCCGAGCGCTGTCTGGGCTGGATTGTTCCAGCTGGGCGGGGCCGCGCTGCCTGAGCAACCCCGCGAATGCCGCGCTGCCGGACTGGCTGAACCGGGCCGCGTTGACTCTGCGGAGTCGTGCTCTCTCCGCCGTGCCGCAGCGGCTCTGCGGAGTTGCGGTGGCGTGACTGGGCCGAGCTGATTTGGCGCCGCTGTGCTGCCTGATCGGCGTTGTGGTGGTCGAGCGGCTGCCGCACGGATGAGTCGATTCCGGCTACGCGTCCAGGTTCGCGATAACCCTGGACGGAGCTGGGCTGCTCGGGAAAGCCTTGGTGCCCAATGGTGACTGGTCCTCGGCGGGGGTGCCCCCGTGCCGGAGACCTTGTCTGGAAAGGAGGTTTTGGAGCTGGGACTGGCTGCGTGTGCCGGGCCACGGGCTGTTGACGCGGCTTCCGGTGTCGTCGTGGTGTGGCGATGCCGGGTGGGTGGCGAGGTAGGTTGCGGGGATGCGTGCCAGTCGGTTGTTGTCGGCTTTGCTGTTGCTGCAGACGCGAGGGCGGATGTCGGCCAGTGAACTGGCTGCCGAGCTGGAGGTCTCGGTGCGCACGGTGTACCGGGACATGGAGGCGTTGTCCTCGGCTGGGGTGCCGGTGTACGGCGACGCCGGGCGGTCTGGCGGGTACCAGTTGGTGGACGGGTACCGGACTCGGTTGACGGGGTTGACCGCCGCGGAGGCGGAGTCCTTGTTCCTCACCGGGATTCCGGGGCCTGCGGCGGAACTTGGGCTTGGCGGCGTGCTGGCGGCGGCGGAGTTGAAGTTGCTGGCGGCGTTGCCTGGGGAGTTGCGGGTTCGGGCGGAGGCGTTGCGGGGGCGTTTTCACCTGGATGCGGCGGGGTGGTTCCGGCCGGTGGACCGGGTGCCGATGCTGGGTGCGATCGCGGCGGCGGTGTGGGAGGGGGAGCGGATCGCCGTGCGGTATCGGCGGTGGCGGGAGCCGCGGGAGGTTGAGCGGGTGTTGGAGCCGCTGGGGCTGGTGGTGAAGGCGGGGCTTTGGTACCTGGTGGCGCAGGGGGTGGATCAGCCTGGGCGGGTGCGGACCTATCGGGTCGCGGAGGTGCTGAAGCTGACGCGGTTGGGGGAGGGATTTGTGCGGCCGGAGGACTTTGATCTGGCCGTGTATTGGGGCGAGTGGGCTCGGCTGTATGAGCGGGAGATGTTGGTGGGGACGGCGGTGGTTCGGTTGTCACCCAAGGGGATGTCTCGGTTGGCGTATGTGTACGGGGACACGGTGGCCGCGGCGGTGGTGGGCAGCGCGGGGGAGCCGGATGAGCGGGGGTGGGTGGTCGCGGACATGCCGATAGAGCAGGTCGCCGTAGCGCATGACGACCTGCTCAAGCTCGGTGCGGAGGTGGAAGTGCTTGCGCCGCAGGAGCTACGGACCCTGCTGGCGGAGTCCGTGCGTGCGCTGGCGGCGGCGTACCTCGGGTGATCTCAACGTGCGGCGGCTGTGTCCCAGCCTTGGAGCAGCAAGGTGTTTCGACTCCTTTCTGTTGACGACAGGTACTGGGTGCGACCATGTGGATTTGGCCCGTGGGGACGGTCGCGTGGGACACGAACGCCGGACGGGAGAAGACATCGGTCCACAGCGGACAGTGGGGCGGCGGACTTTCGCGCGGCTTTGTGCACCGTGGAGCCGATGGCGGGGAGCGCTGCAATCGTGGGTATTTCTCCGGAGTGATGACCGGAAACCCACGAGGGGCCGGTCAACGGCCTGGGCGGGACTCGCCCTTTCGCTTCAGCAGCATGGCCGAATCATCCCGGATGTTCCGCGCCTTCCGCAAGAGAGTTCTTCCCGGGCGAACAGCTAGGTGGGGCAGTCGGGTTGGTGGGGGCTGGGTCGGTGGGGGCTGGATAGGTCGGGGCTGGATTGGTTGGGGCTGGATTGGTTGGGGGTGGATTGGTTGGGGGTGGATTGGTTGGGGTGGTGGGGCGGTTGGGGTGGTGGGGCGGTTGGGGTGGTGGGGCGGTTGGCTGGGTCGGTGGGGTGTTTGGGTTGGCTGAGGGGTGGGTTGGCTGGTTAGCCGAGTAGCTTGGCGAGCAGGGCCGGGTGGTAGGACAAGCCCTCCTGGATCATGGCCTTGCTCCACTGCTTGCCCTGCTCGAAGTCCACAGTGGACCAGTCGATGCCGCCGAGTGGGGGCCGCGGGTCGTACTCGATGCCGGTTTGCACGCCCCGGGCGACCTCCGGGCCCGCCAGCACCTGGACCACGTGCAGGGCGGCGTCGATGCCCGCGGCGACGCCGGCCGCGGTGATGAACTTGCCGTCGGTGACCCAGCGTTCGGCCACGGGGGTCGCGCCGAATCGTGGCAGCAGGTGGCGGCAGGCCCAGTGGGTGGTGGCGTTGCGTCCTTCGAGCAGGCCGGCGGCGGCGAGCAGCAGGGAGCCGGTGCACACCGACAGGGTCAGTTCGGTCTGGGGGCTGGTGGTGCGGAGGTAGTCCAGCAGGGCTTCGTCGGCCATGGCGCGGAAGGTCGGGCCGCCGCCGCCGGGGACTAGCAGCGCGTAGGGGGCGGGGGCCTCGGCGTAGGTGTGCGTGGCGGACAGGTTCAGGGGCAGGTCGGTGGGGAGAGGGTTCTTGGTGGCGGACACCGTGATCGTGCGGTAGGGCAGGCCGAGTTGGGTCAGGGAGGTGAGCACCTGGAGTGGGCCGACCAGGTCGAGTGGGGTCAGGCCGGGGTAGAGGACGAACGCGATGGTGCGGACTTCGGTGGTCATGGAGCCAGCCTGGCGGGTGGTGCGGGCGGGGCGCTGGGCGATGTCCGAAAACCTGTGCTCCTTGTCTGACGGACATGGGGCGTTAGGTTGGCGGTATGGCGACTGGCCCCCGGCGGGTGGTGATCATTGGCTATGACCAGGCGGAACTGCTGGACATCGCGTGTCCGAGCGATGTGCTGGACGCGGCCAATCGGCTCGGCGCGACGCCGGGGTACGAGATCCGGCTGGCCAGCATGGGTGGGCGGGCGATCCGCTGCGCCTCGGGGCTCACGCTGGCCGCGCAGGTGAAGTTGGAGCAGGTGGCCGGGCCGGTGGACACGATGATCGTGGTCGGTGGCTGGACCTATCTGGAGCAGGCCGGAGACCAGCGGTTCCTGGACCAGGTGCGGCGGGTGGCCCGGTTGAGCAGGCGGGTCGCGTCGGTGTGTGTCGGGTCGACCTTGCTGGCCGCGGCGGGGTTGCTGGACGGGCGGCGGGCGACCACGCACTGGTTCTACGCGGAGAAGATGGCCGAGCACTATCCGGCGGTGACCGTCGACCCGGCGCCGTTGTTCATCAAGGACGGGTCGGTCTACACCTCGGCGGGGGTGACCAGTGGGCTGGACCTGACACTGTCGCTGGTCGAGGAGGACCACGGGGCCGTGCTGGCGCGGGCGGTGGCCCGGAACCTGGTCACCTACCTGCAGCGGCCTGGTAACCAGGCGCAGGTGAGCGTGTACGTCGCCGCGCCGCCGCCAGAGCATGCGGTGGTGCGCGAGCTGATGAACCTGATCGAGGCCGATCTGGCCGCTGACCTGCGGGCCGGCACCTTGGCCCGCCGTGCGGGACTGAGCACCCGGCACCTGGCCCGGTTGTTCGAGCAGCAGCTGGGCAGCACCCCTGGCCGGTACGTGCGCACCGCGCGCACCCGGGCCGCGGCGCGGTTGCTGGAGTCGACCCGGTTGCCGTTGACCGCGGTGGCGGCGCGCTGTGGGTTCAGCTCGACCGAGACCCTGCGGCAGGCCTTCCTCGACCTCTTCCAGACCTCGCCCTCGGTCTATCGGATGGTGCATCGCAGGCGGGCTGCGGCGAGCTGACCTCGGGCGGGCCGACCTGGGCCGACCTGGGCCGACCTGGGCCGACCTGGGCCGACTTGGGCCGACCTGCGCTGACCTGGGCGGGGCCGGTTGCGGGGGTTGTGCGCGGGTGTGGGTCCGTGGGCAGGGCGGGATCGCGTCGGCGGGGGGCCGTGGATCGGGCAGTGGGCTGAGCTGGTGCGGGGGCCGGGTTGGACCGGAAGAACCACCGTTGGGGGCGCTGCGCGTTCGGCTGTCCCCCGTTAGCCTGAAGCGGGTCGGCCGGTGTCGATCGAAGGGTGTTGCCATGCGGATCGCGGATGTCCTGCGCACCAAGGGTTCCACTGTTGCCACGGTCGAACCGGGCAATACGGTCACCGAGTTGCTCGCGGCGCTCGCCGAGCACAACGTGGGCGCGCTGGTCGTGGTGGGACCGGACGGGACCGTGGTGGGCATCGTGTCCGAGCGGGATGTGGTCCGGCGGCTGCGGGAACGCGGGGCCGAACTGCTCAGCGGCACGGTCGCGGAGATCATGACCGCCGCCGTGGTGACCTGCACGCCGCAGGACACCGTGGACAACCTGACCGTGCTGATGACCGAGCGGCGGATCCGGCATGTGCCGGTGCTCGTCGACGGTCGGCTGGCCGGGATCGTCTCCATCGGGGACGTGGTGAAGTCGCGGATCAGCCAGCTCGAAGAGGACCACGAGCACCTTCAGGCCTATATCGCCCAGGGCTGACCACTTCGCGGTGGCGCGGGCGCTGGGCTGGTTCTAGCGTTCGTTGTCATGTCACGTATCGCTTTTCTCGGACTTGGCCGCATGGGTGTGCTGATGGCGGGCCGGCTGCTGGCCGCGGGGCACGAGCTGACCGTGTGGAACCGGACCGCGGCCAAGGCCGGCCCGCTCGTCCAGCGTGGTGCGCGGGTCGCGGACAGTCCCGCCGCGGCGGTGGACGGGGCGGAGCACGTCATCACCATGCTCGCTGACGGCGACGCGGTGAACGAGGTCATCTTCGGCACCGGTGGCGCGGCCGGGAAGCTGGCCACCGGGGCGACCGTGGTGGAGATGTCCACCAGTGGGCCAGGTGCCGTGCGCGATCTCCGCGCGCGGATGCCCGAGGGGACCACGCTGGTCGACGCGCCGGTCAAGGGCACGTTGCCGCAGGCCGAGGGCGGCACCCTGGACATCTACGTGGGTGGCACCGAGGCCGAGTTCGCCGCGGTCGCCGAGGTGCTCTCGGTGCTGGGCAACCCGGTTCGGGTGGGCGAGGCCGGGGCGGGGGCCGCGTTGAAGCTGGTGGTCAACGCGATCACCGCGACCGTGCCGGTGCTGGTCGGTGAGGCGATGGCGCTGGCTGATCAGCTCGGGGTGGACCAGGGCACGGCCTGGGACGCGCTGGCCGGGTCGGCGGTGGGCGGCATGGCCGCGCGGTTGCGGGAGCAGAACGAGACGGCGGGGCTGCCGATCACGTTCTCGCTGGCGCTGGCCGCGAAGGACCTGCGGCTGGCGCTGGAGGCGGGGGCGGCCGAGGCCGGGGTGATCGCGACGGCCCGGCGGGAGCTGGACGCGGCGGCGGGGGCTGGGCTCGGTGGGCGGGATTTCAGTGCCGTGGTGGCACATCTGCGCGCCAAGGACTGACGGGAGCGGGGCGGGCACGGCCTGCGCGGGAGGAGCTGGGGCGAGGGCCGGGCGTGCGGGCTTGCCGTGCGGGGCTGAGGTGTGGGGCGGGTGGGCGCGCTCGGTGTGCGGCTATGGCGAGAGCCGGGGGAGCGGGTGGTGCGCAAGCCGGCCTGGTGCGTTAGTTCTCGCTGTGTTTCTGCGCGAACTCGGTCAGCGGCACCGGGACCGCGCGCAGCGTGCGCAGGATCTCCGCCTCCCTGGTCAGCATCCGGCGGATCAGTCGCAGCCGCCGGATCGGGCAGGTCTCCTCCAGCAACCGCTGCTGGTCCTCCAGGGTGAGCATGCAGTCGGCGGCCAGTTCGTGGGACAGGGAGGCGACATCGGCGGTGCCACTGGGTTCCTTCCAGTCCTCCTGGCGCCAGGCCGTGGTGCAGTAGCGGCGGTGGGCGGCGCGGGCGGCGTCGGCGAGCACCGTGGGCCTGGGGCCCAGGGCCGGTTCCGCGTCCGGCATCCACTCGACCTGGCCGATCAGGTAGGGCGCGCTGGTGCGGTCGACCTCCAGCAGCCGGAACCGGCGCTGGCCGCGGACGACCACGTCGTACTGGCCGCCGTCGAGTCTGCGGACCTCGCGCAGCAGCGCGGTGCAGCCGATGTCGTGCACGGCCTCCAGGTTGTCCTCGCCGATCTCCCAGCCCTGCTTGACCGCGACCACGCCGAAGCTGCGACCGGGCACGGCGCCGGTCACCAGGTCCACCATCAGCTGCCGGTAGCGCGGTTCGAAGATGTGCAGTGGCAGCGAGGCGCCCGGCAGCAGCACCGTGCCCAACGGGAACAGCGGCAGTGTGTCGGTCACCCGTTCACGTTACGACGAGCCGGTCGAGCCCGCTGGCCGATTTCCGGCGGGCGGACGCAGCACCGCGAACGGATCGGTCACCTCCAAGCCCTTGCCGGGGAACCGGAACAACGCAGCTGGGCGGCCCCCCGACGGGCCCGGCGGGGCGGTGTGGCCGGTGGGTTCCAGCAGGCCGCGGCGGGACAGCACGCGTTGCAGGTTGGTCGCTGACACCCGGTAGCCGAGTGCCGCTGAATAGAGCGAACGCAGCGCCGAGACGGTGAACTCCGGCGGAGCCAGGGCGAAGCCGACGTTGGTGTAGGACAGCTTGGCGCGCAGCCGGTTGCGGGCGCGGTGCACGATGGCCTCGTGGTCGAAGGCGGTCGGCGGCAGCGCGTCCACCGGATGCCAGGCGGTGTCGGCCGGGATGGCCGGGTCCACGTCGTAGGGGACCAGGCCGAGGAAGGCCGTGGCGACCACCCGTTCGCCCGGCACCCTCTCAGGTGCTGAGAACACCGCGAGTTGCTCGACATGGGGCACTCCGCGCACATCGACCTTCTCACCCAGTTGCCGCCGGACCGAGGTCTCGACGTCCTCGCTGGTCCCGAGCCTGCCGCCGGGCAAGGACCACCGCCCGGCATGGGGTTCGCGGGCCCGTTCCCAGAGCAGCGCCTGGAGTGATCCTGCTCGCACCTGGAGTACCGCGGCCAGAACCTCATGTGCCGCATGACCCTTTTGGCTGATACCATCACCCATAGTTTTCGATTCTAAGGCGAAAACCTGGTTGACGGCCACTCGGCACGCTCGGGTGGAGCAAGGAGGACGACATGGCCGCTACTGCGTGGTTGGAGCGGACCGACCTGACTCCCTACGGCGGCGTCGAGCCGAACGCGGAGTGGGCCGCCGAGGTACGCAGGCTGGCCGAGGAGCGGGATGCGGTGCTGCTGGCGCACAACTACCAGCTCCCCGAGATCCAGGACATCGCCCACCACACCGGTGACTCGCTCGCGCTCAGCCGCATCGCGGCCGAGAGCGAGGCCTCGACCATCGTGTTCTGCGGCGTGCACTTCATGGCCGAGACCGCGAAGATCCTCAGCCCGGAGAAGACGGTGCTGATCCCGGACGCGCGGGCGGGCTGCTCGCTGGCCGACTCGATCGACGCCGACCAGCTGCGGGCCTGGAAGGCCGAGCACCCCGGCGCGGTGGTGGTCTCCTATGTCAACACCACCGCCGAGGTGAAGGCGGAGACCGACATCTGCTGCACCTCCTCCAACGCGGTGGACGTGGTCCGCTCGATCCCGGAGGATCGGGAGGTGCTGTTCCTGCCGGACCAGTTCCTCGGCGCGCACGTCCGCCGGGTGACCGGCCGGGACAACCTGCACATCTGGGCGGGCGAATGCCACGTGCACGCCGGGATCAACGGTCCCGAACTCGCCGAGAAGGCCGCCGCCAACCCGGACGCGGACCTGTTCATCCACCCTGAGTGCGGCTGCGCCACCTCCGCGCTCTACCTGGCGGGCGAGGGCACCGTGCCCGCCGAGCGGGTGCACATCCTCTCCACCGGCGACATGGTCAAGGCCGCCAGGCAGACCAAGTCGAGCACGGTGCTGGTGGCCACCGAGATCGGCATGATCCACCAGCTCAAGCTGGCCGCGCCGGAGATCGACTTCCGCGCGGTGAACGAGCGGGCCTCCTGCCGGTACATGAAGATGATCACCCCGGCCGCCCTGCTGCGCGCGCTGCGCGAGGGCAAGGACGAGGTGCACGTGGACCCCGAGATCGCCGCCCGCGGGCGCGCCTCGGTGCAGCGGATGATCGAGATCGGGCAGCCGGGCGGGGGCGAGTGAGGTGCCGCGCTGGGAAGCAGCCGCGGACCTGGTGGTGGTCGGCACCGGGGTAGCCGGGCTGACCGCCGCGTTGCGCGCCACCGAACTCGGGCTGCGGGTGCTGGTGATCACCAAGGCCAGTGCCGAAGCGGGCAACACCCGGTGGGCCCAGGGCGGCATCGCGGTGGTCCTGGAGGGCGAGCACGAACCCGGTGACAGCGTCAGCGGGCACCTCAGCGACACGCTCACCGCGGGCGCCGGGCTGTGCGATGAGGTCGCCGCGCGCACCATCCTGGCCGGTGGACCGGCCGCGGTGCGGCGGTTGCGGCGGCGCGGCGCGATCTTCGACGCCCGGCCGGACGGCACCCTCGCGCGCACCAGGGAGGGCGGGCACTCCGCGTTCCGGGTGGTGCACGCGGGCGGGGACGCCACCGGCGCCGAGGTCGAGCGGGCGCTGCTGGCCAGTGCCCGCGACGGGCGGCTGACCATCCTGGAACGGCACACCGCCGTGGACGTGCTGCGGGCCGAGCCGGTGCAGGTCGGGCCGCGGCCGGGCAGCGCGGTCAGCGGACTGCTCGTGCTGGACGAGTCGGGCAATCTGGGCGTGCTCGCCGCGCCGGCGGTGCTGCTGGCCACCGGCGGGCTCGGTCAGCTCTACGCGGCCACCAGCAATCCGGAGGTGGCCACCGCGGACGGGCTCGCGCTCGCCCTGCGTGCCGGGGCCATCGCGGCCGACCTGGAGTTCACCCAGTTCCACCCGACCGTGCTCTACACCGGGCCCGGGGCCCGCGGGCGCCGTCCGCTGGTCACCGAAGCGGTGCGCGGGGAGGGCGCGGTGCTGGTGGACGGCGCAGGCGAGCGGGTGATGACCGGCGTGCACCCGCTGGCCGATCTCGCGCCGAGGGACGTGGTGGCCGCCGCGATCACCCGGCGGATGAACGCCACCGGCACGAGCAACGTCTACCTCGATGCCACCAGGCTGGGCCCGGACACCCTCGGCATGCCCTTCGCGCAACGGTTCCCGAGCGTGCACGCGGCCTGCGTGGCGGCCGGGATCGACCCCGCCGTCGATCCCATCCCGGTCGCGCCCGCCTGCCACTACGCCTGCGGAGGTGTCATGTCCACAGTGGACGGACGCACCGGGGTGACCGGGCTGTACGCGGTCGGCGAGGTGGCCAGGACCGGACTGCACGGGGCCAACCGGCTCGCCTCCAACAGCCTGCTGGAAGGCCTGGTCGGCGGCGAGCGGGTGGCCGAGGCGGTCGCGCTGGACCTGGGCACCGGCCTGGCCGACGGGCACCGCGGGCCGGTGCGGATCGGCAGCCCGGTGGCCCGGATCGCCGAGCGGGACACCCTGCAGCTGACCATGAGCAGGCACGGCGGGATCGGGCGCACCGCGGCCGGACTCGCCGAGGCCAACGAGACGATCGGCGCGGTCAGCGTGGACTCGCTGCTGCGGACACGTGCGGATGTGGAGGACGCGGCACTGACCCTGGCCGCCGCGGTGCTGCTGGACAGCGCCGCCGCGCGGACCGAGACCAGGGGCTGCCACGTCCGGTACGACCATCCGGCCGCCGACGACCTGGCCTGGCGGCGCAGCATCGCCGTCCGGCTCGGCGCCGACGGCAGGCCGGAGTTGATGCGGTGGACCGCGATGGGAGGTGCGGCGTGAGAGCCGTTGGCGGGGTCGAGTACTGGCGGAGCTGTTCACACCGGGTCTCGGCCAAGCTGGGCCGGGCCGGGCTGGACGTCGACGACGTGCAGCGGGTGATCAGCCTGGCCCTCGGCGAGGACCTACGGTACGGCCCGGACGCGACCACCGACGCGACCGTGCCCAGGGAGGCGGTCGCCGAGGCCGACCTCAACCCGCGCAAGGGCGGGGTGCTGGCCGGGGTGGTGGTCGCGCTGGCCGTGTTCGACACGGTGATCGGCGCGGAGAACTACGAGGTCCTGGAACTGCGCAAGGACGGGGAGAAGCTGTCGCCGGGGGAGAGCGCGCTGCGGTTGCGCGGCCCGGTGCGCGGCCTGCTCACCGCCGAGCGGACCGCGCTGAACCTGGTGTGCCACCTCTCCGGGGTGGCCACCGCGACCGCCGCCTGGGTGGACGCGGTCAGCGGGACCGGGTGCGTGGTGCGGGACAGCCGCAAGACCATGCCAGGGGTGCGGCTGCTGCAGAAGTACGCGGTGCGCTGCGGCGGTGGGGAGAACCACCGGCTGGGCCTCGGCGACGCGGTGCTGATCAAGGACAACCACGTGGTCGCCGCGGGCGGGGTGGTGCAGGCGCTGAAACTGGCCCGCCAGCACGCGCCGCACCTGCCCTGCGAGGTCGAGGTGGGCACGCTGGAGGAGCTGGACCTGGTGCTCGGCGAGCAGGCCTCGCTGGTGCTGCTGGACAACTTCACGCCGGAGCAGTGCGCCGAGGCGGTGCGCCGGGCGGCCGGGACCGGGACGAAGCTGGAGGCATCCGGCGGGCTGACCCTTGACGTGGCGCGGGAGTACGCCGAGACCGGGGTGGATTACCTGGCGGTGGGTGGGTTGACGCACTCCTCGCCCGCGCTGGATCTCGGGCTCGATTTGCGCTGAGGGGCTTGGGGGGAGGAAGAGGAGGGGCGCCCGTCCGGGGGGAGGGCGCCCTTCCGCTTGTCCGGGGTGGCGGCGGGCCCGGGCGGGGAGAAGCCGGGGCCGGGCTGCCGCCTGGTGCGGGCCGGGGCCGGGGTGTGGGTCAGAGCCTGCGGTTCTCCAGGACCGGGATGGCCTCGCGGGCCTGTTCGACCATGAACGGGTCGATGCTGACGACCAGCACCTCCGGTTCGGCGCCCAGGCCGGCGTGCACGTTGCCGAAGGGGTCGACGACCGCGCTGTAGCCGACGCCGGTGGGGGCGTTGCCGGTGGTCTCGACGCCGGTGGTGGCCGGGTCGGCCTGGCCGCAGGCGACCACCCAGGTGGTGGAGTCCAGGGCGCGGGCCCTGGTCAGCAACTCCCACTGTTCGCGCTTGCCCTCGCCTGAGCCCCAGGAGGCGGCGGTGATGATGACGCTGGCGCCGTTGTCGGCCAGGGCCCGGTACAGCTCGGGGAAGCGGACGTCGTAGCAGGTGGTCATGCCGACGGTGACGCCGCCGATCTCGATCGCCACCAGGTCGTCGCCGGGAGCGACCGTCTTGGACTCGGTGAAGCCGAAGGCGTCGAAGAGGTGGATCTTGTGGTATCCCACCGGGTCGTCGCCGCCGGTGACCAGCAGCGTGTTGTAGACCCGGCCGTCGGGAGCGGGAGTGAACATGCCCGCGACGACCAGCACGCCCGCCTCCTTGGCCAGCCTGCCGACCGCGGTGCCCCAGGGACCGTCCACCGGCTCGGCGATCTCGGCCAGCTTCGGGCCGCCGAAGCAGGCCATCGTGGCCTCGGGGAAGACCACCAGCTCGGCGCCCTGGTCCGCGGCCAGCTGGATGCCCTCTCGAACCAGCTCCAGGTTCTTGGCGGGGTCGGCGCCTGACACGATCTGACACAGGCCGATTCGCACTCTGGGTCCTCCTAGAACTCCGCGGCAAGCTGGCACACACAGTGTGACCTACTTGTATACTTCCAGTATGCAAGGGGGTGTCTGATGGCCAGTGGCCGTGACCGTGCCTATGAGTTCCTCAAGGACACGGTGCTGGGTGATCCGGCCATGCAGGGACAGTTCATCAACGAGCAGGAACTCGCTGACCGTATCGGTGTGTCGCGCACTCCGATCCGGGAGGCGTTGCTGATGCTCGCCGCCGAGGATCTCCTCCGCCTGGTGCCGAAGAAGGGCGCCTACATCCCGATCATGACCATGCGGGAGATCAAGGAGCTGATGGAACTCCGGGAGATGCTCGAACGGCATGCCGCCGCGCGCATCCTGGAGGGGGACCGGGGCGCGCTGAACGAGATGGCGGTGGCGCTGGAGACCCAGCGCGGGTTGCTGGCCGCCGAGGATCCGCGGGAGTTCATCGAGTGGGATCGGCGGTTCCACGCGGCGCTGGTGGCGGCCTCGGGGAATCAGCTGCTGGTGCGGGTCTACGACGGGTTGCGGGCTAGGCAGGTCACCGTGGGGGTGGCCGCGCTGGGCCGGGCGGCCGGGCGGCGGGAGGCCGTGCTGGCCGAGCACGAGCTGATCCTCAACTCGCTGAGCGAGGGGGACGGGCTGGCCGCGTCGCTGGCCATCACGACGCATCTGCAGGCGACGCTGAAGTTGCTGCTGGCGGGGTGAGCCGCTCCTCCGTCGGGTCGGGGTCGCGGCCCAGGGCCACGCCGATCAGGGTGATCACGCCGGTCAGGCCCAGGTAGGCGGCCAGGGCCAGCCAGTCGTGGTACTCGGCGAGCAGGTAGGTGAACAGCAGCGGGGCGATGGCGCCGCCGATCACCCCGGCCAGGGTGTAGGCCAGTGAGCTGCCGGTGTAGCGCAGCCGCGGGGTGAACTGCTCGGAGATGAAGGCCGCCTGCGGGCCGAACAGGGCCGAGTGGATCACCAGGCCGCCCAGCACGCCGAGGATGAGGGCGGGCAGCGAGCGGGTCTCGGCCAGCGGGAAGAAGACGAACGGCCAGGCCATCGCGGCGACGGTGGCGACGGCGTACATCCGGCGGCGGCCCCACCGGTCCGACAGCGCGCCTGCCAGTGGGATCAGGAAGACCTGGACCGCGGAGCCGATCAGGACCGCGGCCAGGGCCCAGCCGCGCGGGACGCCGAGTTCCTGGGTGGCGTAGGTCAGCACGAACACCGCGAACAGGGCGTAGAGCACGTCGGGGCAGACCCGGCAGAGCACCGCGGCGATCAGCGCACGGCGCTGGGTGGTGAAGACCTCGGTGATGGGCGCGGTGGGGCGCTCGCCGCTGTCCGCGATGGCCTGGAAGACCGGGGTCTCTTCTAGCCGGGCGCGGATCCACAGGCCGAACAGCACCAGCACCGCGGAGAGCAGGAAGGCCACCCGCCAGCCCCAGGCCAGGAAGTCCTCGGCGCTCATGGACACGCCGAGCAGCGCGATCACGCCGTTGGCCAGCAGGGTGCCCAGTGGCGGGCCGACCTGGGCGGCCGAGGCCCAGAAGCCGCGGCGGGCCGGATCGCCGAACTCGCTGGAGAGCAGCACCGCGCCGCCCCACTCACCGCCCAGGCCCACGCCCTGGGCGAAGCGGAGTACGACCAGCAGCACCGCGGCGGTCACCCCGATGTCCTCGTGGGTGGGCAGCAGGCCGATGGCGAAGGTGGCCACGCCGGTGATCATCAGGGTGATGACCAGGACTTTCTTCCGCCCGATCACGTCGCCCAGGCGGCCGAAGACGAAGCCGCCCAGTGGCCGGGACAGGTAGCCGACGGCGTAGGTGGAGAAGGCCAGCAGGGTGCCGGAGAGCGGGTCGTGGCTGGGGAAGAACAGCGCGCCGAAGACCAGGGCCGCGCTGGAGGAATAGATCGCGAAGTCGTATACACGCTTCGCTGACCTGGGGTTTCGCCGATTGGGGCCGATGTGAGCGGATGTGAGCGGATGTGACTGTCCGCGCAGGTCAGCCGAGGGATCGACGCAGCTGGATGTGAGCGGATGTGAGCAGATCGGAACCCTCATTCGTCCCAGAACTCATCCCAGAATCCTCAGTCGTCTGTCCACTGTGGACAAGTTCGAGGTTGCGAGCACCAGGCCCGTTGAGAGCGGCCCGGCACTGCCGCATCGCTCTCGGGGACACCTCGGTGTAGCCAAGGGTTTCCTCCGTACTCGCGTGGCCCATGAGCAGGGTGATCGCCATCGGGTCAACGCCGCACTCGGCGAGCAGTTCCCTGTAGCCCCGCCGGGCGGAGTAGGGCGACAGCCGCGGCAGGCCGGCCGCCAGGCGGGCCCGCCTGATCTGGTTGCTGAAGGCCTGGTTTGTCAGGGGCGCGCGGGTGCGGGGCGTGCGGAAGACCAGGTCGGACTCGCACACGCCGTACGGACGGTGTACGAGTCCACACTTGGCCATGGGTGGATACCGCTTCTGCCAGCGACGCAGGATCTCGACTGCCTGCTCGCCGAGCGGCAGGGTGCGCGCCTTGCCGTTCTTCGGATACGGCTTGATGATCCTCTCTGGCGTCACGGAATGGCCCTTGACTGGCCGGAGGTAGACCAGTACCTCGCGAATCTCAACTTCGCCGGATTCCAAACCGACCCGACTCCAGTGCAGGCCGCCGAGTTCACCGGGGCGCACGCCCAGTTGCAGGCTCAGCCATAGAGCGAACTGGTAATGCGGGTGTAGGTGATTCCACAGCGTCTGAAAGGTACCCTCGCGAATGGTATTCTTCGGGCGGGTCAAGTTCTTGGAGCCGGGAATGCTAATTTTCACGCATGGGTTAGCGTCAAGAACCTCGGCGGTTACGGCGGAGATCATTGAAGTTCTGAAGAGCGAGTAGATTCGGTGACCATACTTAGGGGACATTCCTGGTCTGCCGATCTTGAGGCTGTTCACCCATGCCTGTACCTTCTTGCGGGTGATGGTGTTAATCGGAGTTTCGGACCACTGTGGCATTAGGTACCTATTGCACAAGTCAAGCTCGCGGTTGTGTGTCTGCTCCTCGATTGGCTCGCGCTCATCTGTGCCGGTTGTTCGTACCGGCCACCAAACGTCCGTGGCCCAGTCGCCCCACTTGATGCTGGGCGGAAGCAGACCTTCGTCTACGGAGGCCCTGCGTTCGGCGGCCGTTTGCAGGACACGTGCCTGCCGCCTGGCTTCGCGCTTCGATGTCGGATAAGGCTTGTGCGTGTACTTCTTCTTGCCGTTGACATAATAGACGCCGCGGTACTTGATTCCATTCTTGGTCTTCATTGGGTCGACACTAACCACGTGTATCGCTCCCCTCGGTCAGCGCGAAATGTGCGCCACGAAGTCGCGTTCGGAGTCGCATGCGGAGAGAGGCTAGGGGAGGGTTCTGCTCCCGCCAAGCAGAACCCCACCTGCGTTGCTACCTGTCCGTCAGGACCTTGCTGACGAGCGCCAGTACGATCTGTTCGGATACGCGCCGGTCTGCCCAGATGATGACTTGTTCACCGTCTCGGGAAGCCAACACGTCTGGCGCTGGTAGGTCCGTAAGGTGGAGCTCAAGCACTTGCATGCGGCTCCTTGCGTTCGGCTTGACGCTGAGGGTGCCGGACAGTACGCACCACGCACGGAGATCAACACAAACGTCGGCCTAAACCACCCTTACGGCGGATGTGGCATCACTGAGCTGCAACGATACGGAGACTCTAGATAACTATCCTGCCTGCGGGCTAACGCTCATTCGCGGGCTGGGTCTTCGCCGCGGCGGCCCGCTCGGCCATCCGCTCGTCGACCTTCTGTCGCAGGATCTCGGCCAGCTCGGCCACCTCCTCGGGTGTCCGATCTCCGGTTAGCGTGATCCAGGCTTCGATGTTGGGGTCCGCGACCTCCACATCCACCCGGCGTAGGCCGAGACTCTCCTCTACGGCGTCGAGCACCTCACGCACTGTCGTATCGAGCGCGGCCGCGAGCGCGCGGATGGTGTCCGGCTTGGGATGCTGGGCGATCTCTCGCCTGGTCAGCTGCCAGAGGATGTTGCCGCGAATCCTCTGCCCTCGGTCGCGAGCGCGGTCAGCCATGTCTTCGTAGCTCAGACCCGAGGCGGCCTTCTGACGCTCGATCAGCTCCGCGAGGTTCACAGCCCTACCTACCCCCGTAACGGCCAGAGACGTCAACGGCCAGTAAACACCGCGACCGAATCGTGACGTTAAACGGGTGTTGACGCCATCCGCCGCGAGAGTTAACGTCAGCGTGCCGTCTTCATGGTGAAGACAGCTAGCAGACGGCATCACGCAAACGACGTCGGCCAGCGGAGGCACTGTGAGTTCCATCTACGTCACCATTCGCAACACGGAGGTCCTCCGAACGGCGATCGACGACGCTGGCACCCAACGGTCTGTCGCCCAGCGAATCGGGATCTCGGCGGCCCGCCTGAACCTCCTCGCCACAGGCCGCCGCCCGCGAGTTGAACTGGCCCTCGCCGGGCGAATCGAAGAGTGCCTCGGATACAAGGCGGGAGCGTTGTTCCAGCTCGTGGACGCCGAGGGGCTGGCGCCCTACCTCTCGAACGCGGAGGTGCGCTGTGCCAGCTGACGAGTGGCTGTCGGTTACCGAAGCCGCCACCCACGCGAAACGCCACGAACAGACCGTTCGGCGTGCGCTTCGGACGGGTCGACTTCAGGGCTACCAGCACAAGGAATGCGCCAGCTGGCGCATCCAGCGCGAGGCCGTCGACCGGTGGCTGAAGGGCCAGCCCGCTGAACCGCGACGCATTCGCGTCGCCTGATCTCCGGTCCGGCTGCCGCCACCCCGAGACGGCAGCCGGACCGGCCCCCGAACAACCGATCCCGTTCATATGCGCGGACCGCCCGCGCGCTGTGCGACCAGCGCGAACGAGCGGCCCGCCGACCAGCAGGAGAGGTACCTCCCGATGGACAACCCGAAGGTTACCGAGCCGCTCCGGCCGCTCGCCGCCCTGGCCCAGCAGCTCCGCCGCTTGTACGAGTCCGGCGCTCTCCACCAGGCCAGCACCAGGGACCAGCTCACGGCCCCGGCCGCTGCCGTCTCGCCGTGGTTCGCCGCGGCCACGACCACCCGGGCGGGGGTCTGACCATGCAGACCACCACCACCATCCCCGCCGTCCACCTGGACCAGGCCGACAACTGCACCCACTGCGGCGAGCACGCCTCCGTACACATCCGCCGCGGCGAGATCCTGGCCCCGGCCACCTTCCACCACGGCGAGCTGGCGCTGACCGCGCCGGTTGCGGCGGTGGCGTGATGACCACCGCGACCATGCTGCCCCGGCTGCGGGCGATCACCGCGCACATCGACCGCCACGAACTCCACCAGGCGGGCTCGGTCAGCATCACCATCCACCCCGACAACGACGACATCGTCATCGGCACGCACCACGGCGACGACAGGCTGCGGATGGCGGCCGCCTGGTACGAGTCCTTCACCGGGGCCATGATCTTCGGCCAGAGCCGGACCGTCGGCCACACCTGCCTGCACCTGCGCACCCTGCTGGAGGGCTGGGACACCTGGATGGTGCTGAACCTGGATGGTGCGGCCGCGACGGTCGCGACCGCGCGCTTCGAGCTGGACGCCCGCGATGAGCACGGCTGGTTGGAGAACCAGCCGGTGGATGTGGCCGTGCTGCGGACGTGGGCCGCCGAGGGTCTTCCGGCGGGGGTGGCGTGATGACCGCCCCCGCCACCACCGACAACGCGCACGGCCTGCGCTGTGCCCTCCCGGCCCACCACCGGTTCCCGGTCGTGGCCACGACGACGACCAGGTCGCCACGCACGAAGACCAGCAGGGTGCAGGCCTACTGCGGGATCTGCGCGAGCTGCGTGCACTGCGGGCAGCTCGGCGCCATTCTCGACACCAGCGGCCGCGTGCTCTGCCGTGCCCACCACGACCCCGAGTCCGGGATGTGGTTCACCGAGCTGACCCACTTCCCCGAGGCGTTCTGCACGGTGGCCCACCAGCCCCCGCGACCGGCCGTGGCCGCACTGGCCACCTGCACCAGCAACGGCACGGTGCGCCTGGACTGGAGCACCCGTCTGTGCCGGGACTGCGCCATGTGCGCCCGTCCGGACTGCACCGGCGAGGGCGTACAGCTCGACATCGAGGACCGCCCGAGGTGCTTCGAGCACCGGCACGACGACGTCCGCACGGCCGGGCAGACGGACATGCTGGTGATGTCCATGCAGCACACCTGGTACTTCGAGCTGCTGCGGGACGGTGCCTGATGGCCGGGACCGTGCCCGACACCATGACCCTGGCCGAGGCCTCCGCCGAGCTGCGCGCGGCGGGCTACACCGTGCGCACCCTGGCCGCCTCGGCCGCGGTGATCGCCACCCTGCGCGTCGGGGACCTGCGGGCCTCGGTACTGCTGGACCCGGACACCGCGGTGCCCGCCGTCGCCCTGCACCGCACCAGCGGCCGAACCAGCGCGGTGCTGTTCCGCCGCGACACCAGGATGGTCGGCGGCCGCTTGGTCTCCTACTCCCTGGTCTCCGCGGTCGGTCACGGCTGTGCCCTGGCCCGCCAGCTCGGTGCGGGGGTGGCGCGATGACCACCCCGCTGCACATCGGCGACCGCATCCCGCTGCCCCCGCACACCATGTGGAACTTCGGGCAGCTGCCCGGTGCCCGCCGGATGGACGGCTGCAGCGCGCAGGTCATCCGGATCGGCCCGGCGATGCCGACCTGCGGGCTGGCGCCGCTGGTGGTGCTGGCCTGCCCGGAGATCCCGGCTCTGCCGGAGTGGCTGCTGATGGCCGCCGACCGCGAGGCGCTGGCCGCCCAGCTCGACCGGGCACGGTGGATGGCCACCCGCCGCACCTGGACGGCCCTCTGCCGTGGCTGGGAGTCCAGCCGTCCGGCCCGGGAGTTCGCCGGGGCGGTGGCCACGGTGGCCGGCCTGCTGCTGGTGCTGGTCGTCATCGCCTGGCAGGTGCTGGCCCCGCACGGCTTCGGCCCGGCCGAAGCGCTGCTCGGCGGGCTGGTCCTGGCCACCGCCACCGCCGCGGCCTGCCGGGTGCTGCGCCGCCGGAGCCCCCGGTGAGCCGGGACCGCGCCCGCGCGCGCCTGGCGGATGCGGGCGCGGTCCTGCACGCGCTGTTCTTCCCCGTCCTCGGCGGGTTCGCCCTCGGCCTGGTCCTGGCCGGCGTGCCCGTCCTCGCCCTCATGACCGGCTGGGGCACCTGATGCCCCACCCACGAACGGAGCACGTCATGGGCCGATTGCCCACCCATCCCGTCCACCAGCCCACCGGCCGCGTGCTGGCCTGGCTGTCCACCCACCGCGACCTGCCACCGATCACCCGCCTGAACGTGGCCGCGGACCTGCTCGCCGTCCAGCTCCAGATCGGCGACCCCGACGCGGAGTCCCTGGACAGCGTCCTCGGCCTGGCCCCCCGGGCGCGGGTCCTGCTGCCCGCGCTGCTGGCCTGGACCGACGTGCTCGCCCACCCGGTGATCACCGTCGAGGACCGGCCCGGCGCGCACATCGCCTACGTCCACGGACACGGCGTCATCCCGGACGAGCGGGGCGAGCCGATCCCGGTCACGGTGACCATCACCCTGCTCGGCGCGGACCGGGCGCTGCTGGTCTCCGGGCTGGGCTCGGCCACCGACGGACAGATCGAGCCGGAATTCCTCCGCGCCCTGGTCGACCACGCCGCCGCCGAGGGCCTGCCCACCGACGCCGACATCGCGGCGGTGACCGCGTGAGCGACGCACCGCGGTTCGGTGGCCGCGACACGCTGCGCCGCATCGAACGCCACCTCACCCGTCACAGCAGGCTGTACTTCCCCACGCGGATCGAGTTCGACTCGTGGAAGGGCGCCAGGCTCACGCTGAACCACTTCGTGGCCGAGCCCCGTGCGCACCGGCCGCTGGCCGAGTGGGCCGCCTCGCTGGCCACGATCGACCAGATCGAGCTGTACCCGCCGACCACCTCCGACCGCACCCACGTGCTGGGCCGCCGGTACGCCGTCAAGATCGTCGGCCGTCTGGGTCGTGTGCCCTCGCCGATGGTCACCCTGTGGGACATCCTCCCGCTGGACCTGGACGAGCCGATGTACCCGGCCGACCCGCCCCGCGAGCTAAGCACGGCGGAGTGGTCGGCGCTGCTGGTCAAGCTGGAGCTGGCCGCGGAGGCACGGGCATGACCGCGACCTCCGGCGGCTACCGGCCGACCCAGCCCAGCGAGCGTGAACTCCAGGCGCTGCGCATGGCCGCCAACGGACTGACCAACAGCCAGATCGGCACCCGGCTGGGCATCACCGACAGTGCCATCAAGGCCCGCCTCAGCCGGTTGTACCGGGCACTGGGTGTGCCGAACCGGGCCGGGGCGGTCGCTGAGGCCCACCGGCGCGGGCTGCTCTCGGCCGCCCGCGGAGACGGCGGTTCCCCGTGACCGAGCGACGCTCACGCGGAGCCACCTGGCTCACCCCCGCACAGCGCACCGCGCTCAACCTGGTCGCCCAGGGCCTGACCACCAACGAGATCGCCGCCAAGCTGGTCCTCTCGCCGTCCACGGTGAAAACCCGGATCACCGAGTGCATGGACCGGCTCGGCGCGAACACCCGCACGGTCGCGGTGATGATCGCCGCCCATCAGGGGCTGCTCGACTTCGCCCTGGTACCGCTGCCCACGCCCAGTCAGGTCCGGGACACCGGAGAGCGCAGGTGGAGTGCCGTCAACTACCACCCCTTCCCCCTCTCCGACGGAGAACCGGTCTGGCTGGCCCGCTACGGGGCGATGACCGCCGAGCACGCCACCACCCTGGCCGGTCAGCTCCTGGCCGCCGCCCAGCACGCCAGGCAGGCACGCCGATGAGCGCCCCCCGCCACGGCCGCCTCCTGGCCGAACCCCACATCGCCGTGCTCCGCCTGGTCGCTGACGGACTGACCAACGCCGAGATCGCGCAGCGGCTCCACATCGCCCCCGACACCGTGAAGTCCCGCATCGTCACGATCCTGGACCGCCTCGGCGTCCGGACCCGGGCGGCCGCGGCGCTCAAGGCCTTCCACCTCGGCCTGCTGGGTGTCGTTCCGGTGCCGCTGCTCCCACCCGACACGGTCACGGCCTCGGGCCTGGCTGTGTTCGGCCCCGTCGTCTGTGACCGCGGCCGCGACGACGCGCCGATCTCCACCGCCACCGGCATCTGGATCTCCGCCACCGAGGCCACCAGGCAGGCGGCCGCACTGTTCTCTGCCGTCCACTACGCCCAGGGAGGGCACCAGTGACCACCCCGACCCCGCCGCCGCGCCTGGGCTCAGGCCGGATGATGCCGACCGCCACGCTGGCCCTGCTGCTCGGCGCGGTTCACCGCCCGGCCGACCACGTCAGCGCCGCCTACGGGTCGCCGGCCGCCGACCCGATCGGCACCGTGCGCCTGGCCCCCGACACCGACCGGCTGTCCCCGACCGCGCACCGCCGTATCAAGCTCCCCGTCGGCGGGCGGCCCGGCTACTACTGGCGGGACCTCACCGGCGGCAACCTGCGCGAGTGCGTCGCCGACGATCTCGACATGGCGGGCTGGCCGGTCCAGCCCTCCCACGAGGTGGCCGCGGTCCTCGGCCACCCCCTGCCCCCGCCCGCCGTGTCGGACACGGCGATGTGGGAGACGGTCGAGGATGCCCTGGTCGCCGTCGACCTCGCCGCCGAGACCGAGGCCCGGCGCCGTGGTCCGGGCTGGGATGCCACCGCCGAACGCCTCCGCCGCGTCCGCGAGATCATCCGGCCCGAGCACGCCCGGCTGGCCGCGCAACTCCACCGGCTGCTGCACCGCCAGCGCAACGCCACCGAGGAGACCGCCAAGTTGGCGGCCCGCCTAGCCGAGGCCGGGGCGCGGATCGTCCGCCTCACCGACGAGAGCGCCGGACGCCAACGCCGCGCCGCCGCCTACTTCACCGCCGCGGTGAACTGGGCCAGCAAGTTCAAAGTGGCCTCCGCCGCGCTGGGCACCGCTGAACGCGAGCGCGACCAGGCCCGCGCCGAGCTGGCCCGCCTGCGTGCCACCCCGGCCGAGCCCGCCCCGCAGGCCACGTGGACGTGGAACTGCCTGGCCTGCCACCAGGACGTCGAGATCACCGGCGGGCGGGTCGCGGTGCACCAGCACCACGGCGCGGTCACCCAGCCCTACTGGACCTCGCCGGACTGCCCGCTGTCCACGGCCTCCGTCCAGCTCTTCCGCAACGACCCGCCGCCGACCAGGTGGGACCTCGACGACAACGCCCCGGCCACCCCGCTCTTCACTGTGGAGATCCAGCGATGACCCGCACCCGACCGACCGACATCACCGACCTGCTCGCCGAAGACCTGGTGCGGCTGCTCGACTACCTCTCCCGCGTGCTCGGCGCCGCCGACGACGGAAACCTGCACTACCTGCACGACAAGGCACACGGCCTCGCCGGTGCGGCCCGCCAGGTCTATGACCAGCTCTCCACCGACCAGCGCCCGAACCACCCCGAGGACTTCCGCCGTCTCGACGAGACCCAGACGTTCAACCCGGTACGCCTGCGCACCCTGCTCACCACCCAGGCCCGCTTCTACCGCGCGGGCCGGGCGCTCTACCCCGTCGGCGGGGACATCAACGCCGCCACCGCGAAACACGCCCTGGACCGGGCGGCACTCGACCTCGAGTTCGGCGCCCCCGACGCCGCCGGACTGACCCCCGACCAGGTGTACGCGGTCGCGCAGTGGCTGCGCGAGCAGGCCCCGAAGGAGGCGCGCCGATGACGAGGACGGCCCTCGACCTCGACGACACCACCCACTGCCCCGCCGCCGAGCGCGAGGACACCGCCGGAGGTGCCTGGTGAGCTACGAGACCCGCACCTACGACAAGCCCGGCACCGACGGTTTCCCGCCGGACCCGGTGGTCGTGCTCGTCGTCACCGGCACCCACGACGTGTCCCGGCTGGTGAACCTGTTCGCTGGTGGCCTGTGCGAGCACGTCGGAGTAGCGAAGACGATGCTCCGCCAGGTGCGCCGCCACAACGGCGGCAAGGCCGCGCTGAAGTTGCTGGCCGCGCACGGCGGCCCGGACTTCACCCAGGACAACACCGCCGGTGGTGCGCGATGAACGGCCGGGACCGCCTGCCGTGGCGGGACCGCCTCATCCTGCTGGCCTGGGCCGGGCTGGCCAACCTCACCGGCCTGGTCCTGCGCTGGCGCACACCCACCCCCCGGCCAGCCCGCCCGACCGCCCGGCTGGCCCCGTGCACGAACCGCTCGACCGCGGAGTCCTGCGACTGGCCCACCTGCACCAGCTGCACCACCGGGCCGGTGATGCCGACCGTGGCTGACCTGTCCGCCGAACACCGCCTGTCCTGCGACGGCACCGACCATGTTCAGCCCGTCGGGGAATACGAGGGCCAGCCGCATGACGGCCAGCACGGGGAGCCGTCGACCGGTGGCCTGCCGGAGCAGTGCATGTGCGGCCACCTGACCTACTTCTCCTGCCCGGACTGGTTCCTGGGAGAGGACGAACCGGACGTCATTCCCCCGTTGCCTGACTCCTTCGCCAACCCGTACCTGCTGTGCCCGCGGTGTCAGCGGCAGGTCACGAACGTGGACTTCGGCACTAGCCCTGCCCGGTCGCTGCCGTGTGGCCACACCGAGGGCTACGCCGACGTGTGCTTCTCGTGGGACCCGGTGCAGGGGTGCACCTGCCCGAGCGGAACCCACAAGGAGGCTCCCCATGGCTGACCTGTCCCCAGCAGAGGCAACATCCTGGGTCACCGAGTACGTCGTGTCGTGCCTGCCCTACGAATCACTGTCCACAGTGGACGGTCACACTTTCGCGGTGACCGTGGCCTACGCCGGACACGACCGGTGGGCCGTGCGCTACCTCAGCACCTGCTACGCCGCCGACGGCACCCGCTCCCACGAGCCGCTCCCCTCCGCGCGCACCGAGGACTGGTTGTCGCGCCACCGGTTCGACCTGGACACCGCGCTGCGCATTGCCCGCTGGGCCGCACCGCAGCTCCGCGTCAACGGCCGCACCGTCGCCGACGCCCTCCGCCGCCACCGGGAACCACACGTGGCTGACTGCGAAGTGTGCCCCGGCAACGGGAACTGCCACGGCGAGAACGACCCGGACAACTGCAACTGCACGAACTGCACCGGCAGCACCAGGTGCCCGGAGTGCAGGGAGGACGACGGTGACGACTTCTGACCAGACCCCGGCCACGCCGGACAAGCGCGCGGATCTCGCTGGCCGGGTGCGTCGTCTGGTGCACCGGCACTTCCCGTACTGCGACCACAACCAGGTGAACACCTTGGCGGGTCAGGTGTGGACCGAGGTTCAGGTCACTCTGGACCAGATGCTGCCTGCTCCGGCCGCCGACGAGGACCAGGAGCAGCGCGAGGCCGAGACCGCGAGCGACTGGGGCGGCAGCACGTACAGCACGTACAGCGATCCGGCAGTGCGTGCCGCAATCACCGCCCACTGTCGGGAGGTGAACCGTGGCTGAGCCTCGCAGGATGCGGTCGGTCGCGGTCGGCGCCGGTCTGGTCTCCGTGCTCGCCGCGGTGCTGTCGGGCTGCACCACCGAAACCGCGGCCGATGAATACGACCACGTCGCGGTGTGCGTGGACCCCCGCACCGGCGACCGCGTCGACGACGGCCGCTGCGGGGACGACGACGGCGGGTCCGGCGGGATGGCGTGGTTCTGGATCTCCACCAGCACGAGCCACGCCGCGCCCGGGGTCGGCCAGCGCGTCAACGTCTCCCACGGCAGCTACACCCGGCCGCCGCAGACCTCCAGGGTGCAGCGCGGCGGGGTCCCGGCCGCCGGGGGCACGGTCACCCGCGGCGGGTTCGGCGTCTCCGGCACAGCAGGAGGTGGTGGATGAACGCAACACCGAAGGCCCCACCGGCCTGGGTCCCCCTAGCTCGCCGGATCCTGGCGGCCTCCGCGGACAACCGGCACGCCGAGGCCTCCCGGCTCATGCAGGAACTCCTCAACCGGTACGGCTCCGCCGCCGGGCTGCCCGCCCTGTTCGCGATGATCGACGCCGCAAACACCAGCGCGGGCCACCGGGCTGGCCAGCACCCGCGCCAGCTGATGTACCTGTGTGCCGACACCGGCCAGCTCCAGACCGCCGACCAGGTGAACCCCGCGGTGCGCTGGGCTGGGCGCCTGATGGTCGCCCGCGCCGCCAACGACCGCGACCAGGCCGAGGCGCTGATCAACTCAGTCCCCTCCGACAACGACAAGCAGTGGTCGGACAACGTCCTCGCGGTGATCAACATGTGTGGGCAGATGGTGCGCGGGGCACGCGGCCGCGCCGGAGGCGGTGAGTCCGATAGCCGGTGACCACGATCGCGACCAGCACGCCCGCACCCGCTTCGCCGAGCTGTGCGCCCAGCTCGACGAGATGGTGGCCCAGCTTGGGGGACCGCGGTACTACAACCGCCGCGGCGAGCAGATCACCTACACCCAGCACCTGCTGAGCACCCCGGCCGATGTGTCCGTGGCCCGGACGGTCCTCAACGGCGCCACGGTGGTGACCTCCTGCACCCAGCGGGACTTCGGTGGCAACCATCCGCCGCTGATCTTCGAGACGCTCGTGCAGTCCGACAACCCAGCCCAACCCGACCAGATCGAGCGGTACGCCACCGAGGCCGCCGCCCTCGCCGGCCATCAGCGCTGGGTCGAGCGCGCCCGCGCCGAACGGGAGGTGGTCGATGGCCCGCCCTGACCCGCCCGCCTCCCCGTCCGGCCGGTGGACGGAGATCCCGCTGTACGGCATGCCGTGCTCCTGGTGTCACCGCCCCGCCCTGCTCATGATCGTCAGCGGCTCCTACTGCGTGATCGGCCACACCGCCCGAGGCCTGCCGCTCTGCCCGCCCGATGCCATTCCCGGCCAGATCCCGGACCGGGGCTGACCCAGCCACAACTCCATACGCGGCCGCCTGGCCGACCTCCTCACATCCCTCTCGATCAGGCGGCCGCAGCCACCACCACCGCCTCCGCGCCCTCCGGCGCGCTGACCACGAGAGGGGTGCCCACATGTCCGCTCGCACGCACGCCGCGTTCTACTTCGACATCTGGGACGACGAGAACTTCTGCAACCGGACCGGCCCCGCACAGCTGTTCCTGCACTTCCTGTTCGAGCAGCCCAACCTGTCCTACGCCGGCGTCCTGCCGCTGACCATGGGCCGCTGGGCCCGCAAACTGCGCTCGCTCGGCGATGAGCGCATCCGGGTGGCCCTGGCCGAACTCGACACCGCCGCCTTCGTCCTCATCGATGAGGACACCGAGGAGGTGCTGATCCGCGACTTCGTGCGCTCCGACCGGCTCTGGCGCATGCCCCACATGCTGACCTGCTCCATCCGGGAAGCCCGGCTGATCCACTCGGCGACGCTGCGCCAGGCCTACGGCGCCGACCTCGTCCGCATCATCGAAGACCCCACCCTGGCCGAAGAGGCCGCCCGCAAGTTCACCCCGGAGCACCGCGCCGCGGCCTACGAACTCGCCGGCGCCACCGCACCGTTCTCCCCTCCCGGGCCACCCCCCGGGGAACCCCTGCCCCAACCCCTCTCGAACCCCTCCGCCAACCCCTCGGCAGGGGATAACCGAACCCCTCCGGTAACCCCTGCCCCAACCCCACCGGCAACCCCTCGCGAGGGGCCTGGTGTAGGTGCAGGTGCTGGTGCACCTGCACCACAAGACCCCCCCTCCCCCCGCCAGCAGGCAGAAAGCCCACCACCGCCCAGTTGCCAACGCCACAACCGAACGCGCCGAAACTGCCTCGCCTGCGCCAAGGCCGCCCTGCTCGCCTCACTGCCCCCGCCCTGCTCCGACCACGAGGGCCGCCACCGCATCAACGACGAGGGCCTGCCCGTGCGCTGCCCGGACTGCAACCCGCAAGGCGAGTTCGTCCCGGAGGTGCCGCGTCACCTCAGCGCCGTCGCCGGTGGTGGCTGATGGACCCCCGCGACCCGATCGACCGCGCCTTCCCCGGCCGCCACGGGTACCGCGACCTCGCCCAGCGCGTCCCGTGCCCTGACCCCGGCTGCGAAGCCCCACCCGGTGCACCGTGCCTGCGCCGCGACGGCGTGCCCATGGAGCACATGGACCACCCCCGACGCCTGGCCATCGCCGTGGACGCCCTGCACGCCGGGGACCTGCCCGACCCGCCCGCCGCCGATACCACCGACCCCCGACAGGACTCCGGACGATGACGACCATCGCCGCCGCGGCCGCCGCACCGCCGCCGACCGCACGCCTGGAACAGGCCGTGCAGAACGCGATCATGCTGGCCATCGCCGCCAGCGCCGCCGCGTCCGCCTTCACCCACGTGCGGGACCTCTCGATGTCCTACGGCCTGCCGGAGTGGCAGGGCTGGACCAACGCCGTGGTCGTGGAGCTGATGGGCGCGGCCGCCGGCCTGGAACTGCGCCGCCGCCTGCGGGCCCGGCAGAGCATCGTTTTCGCCGCCGCGGTCCTGGCCGTGGCGGTCCTGGTCTCGCTGGCCTGCCAGGTCGCCGAAGCGCACCCGTCGCCCTGGGGCTGGACCCTCAACGCCATCCCTGCGGTCGGCTTGCTCGCCGTGACCAAGCTGGTCCTCGGCCGGGCCACCGTGGTCCCGGTCCCGGCCACTGTCGAGGTCCGCGCCGCTGCCGACCTGGTCCCGGTCCCGGACCGGTCCGCACACCAGGCACCAGTCCCTGGGCCACTGGTCCCGGTCCGGTCCGGACCGGCCCCGGCCCCCAGGCCGGAGCAGGACCAGCCGGGCCGCCCGGTCCGGACCGCCGTCCCGGTCCCCGCGGTGGCCCCGGACCACGGTCCCGGACCGGCGGACCGGACCACCCGCCCGGACCAGCGGACCGCCGACCTGGTCCCCGGACCGCCGGTCCGGACCCCGGGCCCGGCCTACGCCGCCACGGTCCAGCGGACCCAGGTCCGGGCGACCGTGGACCCGGACCCGCGCTTGGCCCTTGTCGAGGACCTGGTCCGTGCCTGGTCCCCGGACCGCACGCCAGGCCGCCGCGACGCCGCCGAGGCGATCCGGGCCGCCGGCCACGCGGTCAGCAACGCCGCCGCCGGGGACCTGCTCCGCCGGGCCCTGGCCAAACACACAGGAGGACCGCAGTGACCGACGACACCGCCGCCCTGCCCGCGGTCCTGGCCGCCATCGACGAGGCCCTGGCCCCGGTCTGCCACTGGTGCGTGAGCACGCTGGACCCTGCCGGGCCCTCCGCCCTGTACTGCTCGGAACAGTGCCAGCGGCAGCACCAGAGGCAGACCAGCGAACCGCTGGTCATGGGGTACGAGCTGGA
Organism: Crossiella sp. CA198; assembly: GCF_052078295.1. Taxonomy (NCBI): domain Bacteria; kingdom Bacillati; phylum Actinomycetota; class Actinomycetes; order Pseudonocardiales; family Pseudonocardiaceae; genus Crossiella; species Crossiella sp. CA198. The sequence goes on along the minus strand of NZ_JBQJIM010000003.1, from coordinate 182,936 downwards.
CGCCGATGACGCGCTTGCGGCCCTGCGCCCGCCCTACGGCCAGCACCGCCAGATGCTGGGCATCGATTCGGCGGTCCGGCCGGCCCGCGCCGGGAACCGCCAGCCTGACCCCGTGACCGGCCGCCGCGACTACCTGGACCGAGCCTTCCGGACCGCGGTGCAGGTCGAGGCCGATGCCCTGGCCCGGTCCGCCCGGTCCCTGACCCCGATGCTGGCTGGCGGCCAGCTGGACCCCGTGATCCTGGCCCGGACCACCGACCTGATCCAGGCCGACCTGGCCGCGATGCTCGGCCCTTCGTTGGGCCGACTGGACGGCGTGGTCCTGACGGCTCACCAGTTCGCTGCGGAGCTGGCCAAGCTCGCACCGCCGAAGCCGGTGCCGCCCCGGTCCGCTCTGGTCCGGGCCTGGCTCGGCCTGGCCCCCACCCTCGGCCAGGTGCTCCACCTCGCCCGCCGGATCGGCGCGGCCATCGTGGACCAGCTGGCCACCGAGGTCCGCGCACTGCGGCGCCTGCCGGTCCGCGCGGTCCGCCGTCTCGGCCGGTGGTGGTCCTGATGGCCGAGCTGGTCCCCGGCCGCATGACGCCGGGCCGGGCCGTCACCGCCACCGACGAACGCCGCGCCGGGCTGGCCGCGGCTACCTGGGTCCTGGGGACTGGGGCCACCGGGGACCAGGCGGTCCAGGCGTGCGCGGACCTGCTGGACCACCTCGGCCTGACCGCCAACGCGCGAGTGGTCCGCCGCCGCAAACACCAGGCGACCACCACTCCCACCCCCTCGAACGCCGGCCAGGGAGCGACATGACCGTGAACCTGATCGACTTCATCGACAGCCGCCTCGACGAGGACGAAGCGCAGGCCCGGCGCTTCGACGGTGTTCCCGCCGACACCTACGAAGTCGCCGGCCTGGAAGCATCGCCGGAGTACCGGACGGTCTATATCAGCCCGGCCCGCGTGCTCCGAGACGTGATCGCCGCGCGATGCCTCCTGCGCCTCTACGCCGACGTCGCCGACGCGGACGACCCGGACGGCTACGAGTTCGCCCACGGCCACGCCGTCGGGCTTGGCATCGCGGCCCGCCTGCTGGTCGGCCGCTGGGCCGACCACCCGGACTACCGCGACACCTGGTGGTCGCAGTGACCGCGGCCGTGCGTTGCGTGCTCTGTGGCAAGCGCGCGGCGGCTGAGGGCTGCTTCACCTGCGACCCGTGCGCGGGCGAGCTGGTGACCACGCTGCGCCGGATCGCCGACGCCTACGACCTCGTGGCCACCAGCCCGGCCCTGCTGCTGCCCCGACGCCCCGGCCTCGTGCACCGCAGCGCCCCCGGCTACGGCAGCAGGTCCCCGGCCAACGACGACTTGATCGTGCTCACCGACCGGCGCACCGCGATCGGGGACGACCTGCGCGCGCACTCCGTCCCGGCCGCGGTCTCGCAGTGGGTGCGCCAGGTCGCCGAGGAGACCGGGGGCCGCCCGCCCCGCCCGGCCACCGTGGCCGACGACATCCACTACCTGCTCGGCCTGCGCCGCTGGCTGTTCCGGCAGCCCTGGATCGACGAGTTCGCCCAGGAGATGCAGGAGCTGTACACGGCCCTGCTCAACCAGATCCAGCGCGAAGCCCGCCCGGTGCCCATCGGCCCCTGCCCGGTCGACCTGGCCACCGACGGGCGGGTGCTGCTGTGCGGCCGGATGCTGCGGGTCCGCCCCGAGGCCGACCAGATCCGCTGCTCCGCCTGCCGCACCGTGTGGCCCCGCACCGAGTGGGACCAGCTCGGCCAGGCACTCGGCGACCCGCGCAGCGACTACGCACAGCTCGAAGCCTGGCTGGGCGTGCCAGCCGGGACCCTGCGCCGCTGGGCCGCCAAAGACCGCTGGACCGCCGACCCAGCACGCGGCCGCGGCCGCGCGACCTGGCTGCGCGCTGAAGCCCTGGCCTCCTGGACCCGCCGCCACGGCGCCGACCCAGGCAACCTGCCAGCCTGACCCCCACACCACGATGGTCAACGGACACCGCGCGCCGCTGCCCACAGGAAGGACATCGATGACCGACATCCCCCAGGAGACAGACCGCTTGCAGCTGCGGCGGACCGTCGCCTCGGCCGCCTCCGCCGCCACGACCGCCGCAGGCTGGATCGAGGACTGGGCCGGGGCCGACCGCGCGCAGCGGTGGATCCAGGAGGCCCGGGACGTCTCCGGTGCTCGTGCGGTCAACAGTCTCGATGAGGCGATCAGGAAGCTGACCGCTGTCCGCGACGCCGTGGCCGCGGTGGTCGGCGCCTGGTATCCGGTACCGCTGACCAAGGAGATCGAGGCGAAGGCCGAGGAGATCGCCGACTACTGCCTGGGCCCCGACGCCCCAAGCGGGTGTTCCTTCGACACCGCGGTTGAGTTCGTCCTCACCCGCGTCCCGCACGGCTTCTCCGTCGACCAGCTGACCACCGCGATCATGCACGCGAGGGAGCTGTGCACCGAGCACGGCTACATGACGACCACGACCGCCGCTGGAAAATCGGCGGCGGCCGTCAACGGCGGAACGGCACTCACCCGCGCCCACGACGCGCGGACCGCGGGGTCGCTGTGCGACACGCCGCGAAATCTCTAGGTACTTGCCGCTGACCTGCGGCGAACATAACGTGTGCTCTGCTGGAACTGCTGCGGGCAGCGGCAGACTCGGCGTGGTTACGGAGTTCATCACCGAGACCCCCGCACCGGACACGGTGTGGGGGTCTCGGCGTAGCAGGGAGAGACCATGCAGCTGACCAACCGCCACCCCAGCACCATCCACCTCGCCCAGTTCTTTGCCTACAGCCACCTGCCCGAGCACCTCCAGGCCCCAGCACAGGTCATCCACGACGCCGCGGCCGAGCTGCTCGCCCTGGTCCCCGACGGGCCGGAGCTGACCACCGCACTCCGGAAAATGCTGGAGGCCAAGGACTGCGCCGTGCGCGCCCTGCTGTAGCTGGAGGACCACCGTGCCGATCCTCGTCTGTCACGTCGGCGACTGTGACCGCCCGGTTCAGCTGAGCTGGCAGCGCGCCGCGACCGAGGCCGAGCTGGCCGAACTGCCCGCGCTGCGCGAGAAGGAGGGCCGGGCGGCCGTGCTGGTGCTGGGCTGCATCGAACACAAGATCGACGACCAGTCAGCGGCCGGTCTGCACGCCGCGGACTGCCAGGCCCCGCCCGCATGCACCTGCACGCCTACCTACCCGCCAGCCGACCCAGTGCCCTGGACGTCCTGATCCGCAAGGCTCGGTGCGGCCGAGATGGCCTGCTCCTTGGGACGCATCGCCAGCGCGCCGATCAGCGCGACCACGCCCACCCCGAGGATGATCCCGCCGAACAATCCGCGTGAGCCCAGCGCCTCACTACAGCGCTGCACTCCCGTCCCGGCAGTGGCTCGCTCGCCGCGCAACGCGTGACCCAGCGTCCGGCCGAAATCGGCCGTCCGCGCCGGAGTGTCATCCGGTGACCAGGGCGACCCACAGCTGACCGTCTCGCTGGCCACCACGATCGAGGCCGGCCACAACCCCAGCGCCACGCCGACCAGCGTCAGCACCAGGCTCGCGACCACGGCCATGCTCTTCTGCGTCATGACCGCACCGTCGCAACTGATCTACCGCGCGTTACTGGTCGTTACCCGATGGTGGTCAGGGGGTGGCCATGCCGCTGCGTCCCTGCCTCGGCACGCCGGCCCGGCGCTGCGGCCAGCTCACCCCCGCCGCGCGGTGCCGCACCTGCGCCGCCGAGGTCGAGCTGGTGCGTACCCAGGGCAAGCGCACCCGGCGCCCCTACACCGCGGCCGAGCGGACCCGCCGCGCGCGTGCGGTCGCCGCTCACCGCGCACAGCACGGGGACATCTGCCCAGGGTGGGAGGTGCCAGCCCACCGGGCCAGCGACCTGACCGCCGACCACCACACCCCGGTGGGGGCAGGCGGACAGGAGGGCGGGGCACTCGGTGTGCTCTGTCGATCATGTAACGGCCGCAAGGGTGCACGGCCTGACCGTCACGATCAGTGACATCGGGGCTGATCACGGTCGGGTTGGTCCGAATGCCACCCCCCGGGTCTCGGTCCCTCCGACCTGCGGATACGTGACCCCGCCACAGCCTCCCTTTTTTTGGTGGTACCACCGGCCCCCGTTTTCCCCGAACGGCCCATTTTCCGTGAGGAGTCATCACTCAGCGTGAAGGGGGGTTGGGATGCCGCGGACGAAGAAACCCGCTGGTCAGGCCATCGACTCCCGCAACGGGCAGCGCGCCGAGCTGATCGTGATCACCGGCGGGGACACCCCCGCCAAGACGCCGCCGGCGCCGCGCGGGATGCGCGCGGATGCGATGAAACTGTGGCGGGCCTACTGGGCGGATGTGATCGCCGGGGTCTGCCAGCCTTCGGAACTGTGGCTGGTCCGGCGGTGGATCAGCAACTTCAACCGGTACCAGATCCTCATGAGCGCCGCCGATGCCGAGCCGATGGTGCTCGGCTCGATGGGCCAGCAGCGTCTCAACCCCGCCTACGACCTGGCGCTGAAGCTGGAGGCCAGCCTGCGCGCCGATGAGATGCAGCTGGGCTACGGGCCGAAAAACAGGGCTGGCCTGGGCATCGCGGTGGTCGAGCAGCAACGCACGCTCAACGATCTCAACGCGCAGTACGGGGGCGAGGATGGCCGCACCGACCACATCCCCGAAGAAGCCGACGACGAGGACCCCCGCCGCGCGGCGGACTGACCCGGCCTGCCAAGCCTGCGGCTGGCGCCCGGCGACCGGGAAACTGTGGCCCTCCCAGGGGCGCACCGCGGTGCGCTGGATCCAGGACAACCTCATCCACGGGGAAGGCGACTGGTACGGGCAGAAGTTCACGCTCCGCCGTGATCAGAAGCTGTTCCTCTACCGCTGGTATGAGCACTGCGGCAACCGCAAGTGCGGGCAGTGGCGCTACGACGAGGCGCTGCGCGGCGCCGCCACCGGCGACGGGAAGACCGCGTTCGTGGCGGCCATCGTCTGTTTGGAGTTCGCCGGGCCGCCCTCGATCGCACCGCCCTCGCCGAACATTCCGATCGCCGCGGCCTCGTTCAAACAGGCGAACCTGCTCTTCAGTGTCGTGGCCACGATGCTGGGCGGCCGCGACAACATGGCCAAGGAGTCCCCGCTCTGCGGGATGTTCGAGGTCTACGACACCCTGATCACCTTCCGGGAAGGCAAGCCCGGCCAGATCCACCGGGTCGCCGCGGTGGCGGGCACGAACGAGGGCGGCCTCCCCTCGCTGTTCGTCTGCGACGAGCTGCACGAGTGGGGCGATGTCGAGTCCACCCGCGCCCGGGTCGCCACGGTCATCGGCAAGAGCACAAAAAAGCGGCGGATGCCCCGGGGGTCCGGTCGCATCCTGAGCCTGTCCACCGCCGGGTTCGACGTCGATCACAGCTTGCTGGGCGCGATGTACAAGCTCGGCAAGAAGGCCCTGAAGAAACCGAGCATCTCGCCGCGGTTCCTCTTCGACTGGCAGGAAGCACCCGCAGGGCTGGACTACAAGCTGGCCAAGCACCGCGAGATCGCCGTCCGCGCCGCCTCCCAGGCCGCGGACCTCCAGTGGTCGGTGGCCGACCGGGTGGCCCAGTGGGGCCAGCCGAAATATCCGGCGCACGAGTGGATCAGATACTTCGCCAACCGGTGGGTGCCCATGACCGAGGACTCCTGGCTCAAGGACCACCCCAGCGCGTGGGCCAGCTGCGAAGGGCCGTGGAGTTCCTCCGACAGCAACCCGTGGGTGCTCTCGGTGGACATGGCGCTCAAGCACGACAGCGTGGCCGTGGCCCGCGTCGAGCTGCTGCCCGATGGGCGGATCGCGGTCACCACAATCATCTGGACCGCGGAGAAGTCCAAGGACCAGCGGATCAACCACGCCGTGGTGTGGGACTACATCCGCGAGCACGCCCGCGGTCCCGGCTTCCGGGGCGTGGTCTATGACCCCCGCTTCTTCGAGGTACCCGCCCGGCTGCTGGAGGACGCCGGGGTCCCGGTCATCCAGTTCGACCAGACCCCCGTGCGGATGTCACCGGCCTGCGGGCTGACCTTCGACCTCATCCTGGCCGCCACCATCGTCCACAACGGCGACGAGGAACTGGCCGCGCACGTGCTCTCGGCCACCAAGCGGCTGCAGGAACGTGGCTTCACCTTGTCCAAGGGCCGGTCCAAGCGGCACATCGATGCCTGCATCGCGATGTGCATGGGCGTGTGGGTGCTGCACGAAGTCCCCGAACCGGAGGCCCCACCGGCAGCCGCGGCCAACAACGCCCCGGCCGAGAACGACACCAGCGACCTGTTCCGCCCGACCGAACGACTCAGCCTCTAAGGAGGACAGGCGGTGCTGCTGTCCAACGTGCTCGGCGTGGCCGGGCTGACCGGCCTGGTGCTGGCGGTGTTCATGCTGACCGGCTCGCCGTGGTGGACGCTGCTGCTGGCCAGCCTGCTGCTGCTGTCCGTGGCCTACGCGATCTACACCCACACCCCACCCGCCGCCCCCGCGCCGAACACACCGCCCGCGGCCGCGGCCGCGGCGCCCGAACCCAGGCGAGGTGGCGTGTGAAGAGTTGGCTGTTCCCGTCCCGGGCGACCGAGGCGACCCTGGCGCAGGTGGTGGCCACCGGCGCGGCCGGCGGCGCCTGGGGCACCGACCCCCTCGACGAGGACCGCGGCTGGAAGCCCGCCGGGTCGGGCCGCCGTGAGGTTCCGCCCTGGACCCAGGAGAAGTCGCGGATCTACTCGGTGGCGGCCTACCGCGCCAACCCCATGGCCAGGGCCATCATCGACACCTACACCTCCTTCTGCGTCGGGGATTCCGGTGTGTCCACTGTGGCCACCAACGCCGAGGTCGGCCAGGTGGTCGCGGAGTTCTGGAACGACCCGCGCAACCGGCTCGGTGACCGGCAGGAGGCGATGCTGCGGGATCAGCTACTCACCGGCGAGACGCTGCTGGAGATGCTGACCGGCAAGGTCAGCGGGGTGACCCGCTTCTCGCCGGTGGACACCACCGCGGTCACCGATGTGTTGCTGGAGAAGGGAAATCCGCTGTGGCCCCGCGCGGTCGTCATCGGTGCGGGCGAGGACCGGCGCGAACTCACCGTCGCCCAGGTCGACGACAGCACCGGCCTGCGTACCGGCGAGGCGATGTGGTGGACCCCGTTCAAGGCGTTGATGTCCGACCGGCGCGGCCAGCCGTTCCTGGAACCGGTGCTGGACTGGCTGGACTCCTACGACACCGTGCTGTCCAACCTGATCGACCGCACCGCGCTGGCCCGCTACCTGGTCTGGGACGTCACCGTCGACGGCGGCCAGGAGGAGATCGACGCGTTCGTGCGCGCCCGCGGCGGGCTGCACGTGCCGCGCTCCGGCGGGGTCGAGGTCCACAACGCCGCGGTGAAGTGGGAAGCCAAGAACGTCCAGACCGGGGCGTATGAGGACTCCGCGGCCGCCAAGGCGGTGTTGACCCTGGTCGCCGGTGGTACCGGGCTGGCCAAGACGTGGCTGGCCGAACCCGAGGACGCCAACCGGGCGACCTCGCTGACGATGGCCGAGCCGGTGCGCCGCCGGGTCGCCGGGGTGCAGAAGGTGTGGCTGGGCAACCAGACCGAGATGACGCGCTACGCCGTCGACAAGGCCGTGGCCGCCCGCCGTCTGCCGGAGACGGTGACCGCGACCGACCCGAAATCCGGGACCACCTACGACATCCCGGCCTGCCAGTCGGTGATGGTCACCGGCCCCGAGGTCGCCGCCGCCGACGCCCAGATCACCGCCCAGGTCCTGCTCAACCTGTCCACCGGCCTGGAAAAGCTCGTCGCCACCGGCGCCCTGAGCACCGAGGCCGCGCAGATGGCCGCCCGCCGCGCCTGGGAGGACTACGTCGGGGTGCCCTATCACCACGACCTCGACAGCCCCGAGGCCGACCGGGACGACATCGCCACCCACATCGACGACACCGCGTCCGCGCCGCTGCGCGCGGTGACCTGATCCGTACCACCGCCCCGGAGGGCTCTGTCATGACGCAGTACCACGAGTTGGCCGCCCACATCCTCGGCATGAAGGTCAGCGAGATCACCGACGTGCAGCGCACCGCCAGCGGTCAGGTGGTCACCACCCACGACGGCCAGCGCACCCTGATCACCCCCGAGGGCCAGGCCGTGCCGCTGACCGGAGGCGAGTTGCTCGGCGAGCACAGCGAACCCGTTCCGCCGGCCGAGACCGACCCGGCTGCCGACGGCGAGGAGGTCGACGAGGACCCGGTTCCCGAAGGCACCGCCGAAGAAGTCCTGGCCTGGGTCGGAGAGGACACCGAGCGCGCCCGCCTGGCCCTGGAGCACGAGCAGGCCCGGGAGCGTCCGCGCGTGACGCTGTCCAAGGAACTGGAGAGGCTGGCGACCCCGTGACCGAGCAGAGGCACGGCTGGGTCACCCCGCGCCCGGACGGGACCCGGGAGAACTGCGGCGGGCCGGGCCGCTGCGCCCCGTGCAGCCACGAGTCCCTGCAGGCCGGATTCCGCGGCGAGCTGTCCCACCTGACCCAGCCCACACCCGAGCAGCTCACCTGCCCCAGCTGCGGTACCCGGTTCACCCCGGACCGCCTGGCGCGAGCCACCGAAGCCGAGGACGGCGACAAGCCCTACGGCGAGGTCGAGTACGCCGACCCGGGCTACCAGGCCGACGGCAAGAAGCGGTACCCGATCGACACCGCCAAGCACGTCAAGGCCGCCTGGTCCTACATCTCCCGGCCCGCCAACGCCGCGAAGTACAAGAAGGGCGACCTCAACCGGATCCGCGCCCGGATCAAGCGCGCCGCGCGCGGCTTCAAGATCCAGCTCGCCGAGGCCGCGGCCGAAGCGCTGATCAACGGCCAGCTTTCCTACAGCGACGTTCAGGAACTGCTCGGTGCCGCCTTGCGCGAACGCGCCCAGGCGGCCGTGGGCGGGTACTGCTGGGTGTGGGTGGTCGACCTGACCGGCACCGAGGTCGTCTACCAGTCCGATGACACCGGCCTGTACCAGTGCTCCTACACCCTGAGCACCGGCCCGGACGGCAAGACCACGGTCACCCTGGGCGAGTCCGTCGAGGTCGCGCGCACCTACGCCCCCCTGTCCGCTTCGGACACCGAGACCGAGGCGGTCACCGAGGCGGTCACCGAGGAACGCGCCCACATCCTGGGCCGCGTCATCGAGTCCAAGGGCAACACCGCCGGCGGCGGGCGGATCTTCCGGGTCCGGGTCATCGCCTACGGCGACAGCAAGAACGGCCGCCGCTACCCCGAGTCGGTATTGCGCGAGGCGGTGGCGCTCTACGAAGGCGCCGGGGCCTATGACCACCACCGCGACGACGCCGAGCTGCGGACCTCCACCATCGCCGGACTGGTCGGGCACTACCGCAGCGTCGAGGCCACCGCCGACGGCCTCGAAGCCGACCTGCACCTGCTGCCCTCCGCGGCCCACGCCGCCGAGGCCCTCGATGCCAGCCTGGCCGCGCAGGCCGAAGGCCTGGCCCCGGTCGTGGGGATCTCCCACGACGTGATGGCCGAGTGGCGGCCGCTGCAGATCGGCGGCCGCCGCATCCAGGAAGCCACCGCGATCCGCAAGGTCAACTCGGTGGACATCGTCGCCAGCCCCGCCGCCGGCGGCCAGGCCACCCGCGCGGTGGCCGGCGGCATCGACCCCGACCCGGCAGGCACCCCGCCAGCCGGAGACAGCACGGAGGAGGACAGCGTGACCACCACCGAGAGCGTGCTCGCCGCTCTGACCAACGCCACGGACGAGCAGCTCGCCGCGGCTGGTCTGCGCAAGGCGACCGACACCGCCCCCGCCACCGAGGCCACGAAGGCCCCGGCAGCACCGGCGCCCGAGCCGGACGGGGAACTGAAGACCAGCTTCCTCGGCCGGTTGCTGATCCGCTCCAAGGTCATCGACGCCGGCATGCCGGAAAGCGCGGTGGAGTCGGTGGCCGAGGCCCTGCCCGAGCGCGTCACCGAGTCCGCAGTGGACACCCACATCGCCGCGATCAAGACCAGCCTGGGCCTGATCGAACGTGCCGGGCTGACCCCGCAGCACGCCGGGGCGGCCACGGTCACCCAGGAGTCCCTGGACAAGAAGGTCGCCGCGCTGGATGCCTTCTTCGCCGCCGACTACCGCAAGGGCTACCGCAGCTTCCGGGAAGCCTTCATCGACATCACCGGGCGCAGGCCCAAGGGCTTCGATGAGGACTTCAACCGCACCATGTTGAAGGAGTCGATGTGCGCGGGCGGGTTCGAGTCCGCCCGCCGATCCACCGAGTCGCTGACCACCTCCAGCTGGGATGCCATCCTCGGCGACAGCATCACCCGCCGCATGGGCGCCGAGTACGGCCGGCCGAACCTGCAGACCTGGCAGCTCATCGTCTCCAGCATCGTGCCGGTCAACGACTTCCGTACCCAGCGCATCGACCGGCTCGGCGGCTACGGGGTCCTGCCCGCGGTCAACCAGGGCGCCCCGTATCAGCCGTTGACCTCGCCCGGGGATGAGGAAGCCACCTACGCGATCACCAAGCGCGGCGGCACCGAAGACCTGACCCTGGAAATGCTGGCCAACGACGACATCCGCTCCATCCAGCGCATCCCGATCAAGCTGGGCCTGGCCGCGGCACAGACCTTGTATCGCTACGTCTGGGACATCCTGGTCACCAACGCCGCCACCACCTACGACGCGACCGCGCTGTTCCACGCCAACCACGGCAACACCGACAACCCCGCGGTGCTGGGCCAGTCCACACTGGCCACCGGCCGCCGCAAGATGCGCCAGCAGGCCGCCTACGGCGACTCCTCCGACGTGCTCTCCATCATCCCGCGCACGCTGATCGTGCCCAGCGCGCTGGAGGAGATCGGCTACCAGCTGGTCACCAGCGCGGTGGCGATCCCGTCCACCCCGGCCGGACCGTCGGACACCCCGAACCTGCACCAGGGCATGCAGATGGTCGTCATCGACTATTACGCCGACACCAACGACTGGTTCCTGGCAGCCGATACGGGCGAGTGCCCCACCATCGAGATGGGCTTCTATCAGGGCAAGCAAGAGCCCGAGCTGTTCACCCAGAGCGATCCGCAGATGGGCTCGATGTTCGACGCCGACAAGATCACGTGGAAGCTGCGGCACATCTACTCCGGCGCGGTCCTGGACCACCGCGGGTTCTACCGCGGCGCCAACTGACCCACCCCCCACAAGTCCGTGCTCCGCCCCATCCGGTTGCGGGCGGGGCGGAGCACGGACACCCCCAGAACCGTTGTCGTGCAAGGAGAAGGACTATGCCGCAGCTTAAGGAAATCCGGGGCGACCAGTGGTTCCGGATCAGCGTCGCCGGTGCCGGAGTCGCTTCGACTCCGGCGGAGTTCCCCGGGTTTGTCGTCCCGTTCAACGCCAAGGTCACCTCCGCCAAGTGGGTGCCCGAGTCCTCCATCACCGCCAACGGCACCAACTACTTCACGTTGACTCTGCGCAACCGCACCACCGGCGCGGGCGCCGCGCTCCCGGCCAGCCGCTCCTACATCGCCACCAACTCCACCGCGCTTGCACCGGAGGCCATGACCCTCTCGGGCACCGCGGCTGACCTCAACGTCGCCGAGGGCGATCACCTCAGCGTGGAGAAGCTGGTCACCGGCACCGGTCTGGCCATGCCGGCCGGGGTGGTCATGGTCGCCCTGCAGGTGCGCTGAGATGGCCAACCGTCCCCCCGCCTCGGCGGCCCCGGTGACCGCCTCCGCGCTGGTGTTCACCGGCGCGGCGGTCTACAAGGGAGTGTCCGTGCGGGAGACCGCCGGGGCGGTGGCCTCGGTGCGCATCTTCGACGGCACCACGGCCGCGGGCACCCTCCTCGCGGTGATCTCCCTGCCCGCCAACGGCTCCTTCGCCGAGAACCTGCCCGACGGGGTGCGGGCCACGACCGGGATCTACTTCTCGGTGGTGGCCGGGGCGGTCGAGGGTTCGGTCAGGGTGGGGTGATGCAGCCATGCCCACGCTGACCCGTGTTGCCCGCACCAGCGCGGCCACCCTGGACCATGTTTTCCTGGTGGGCGAGACGGCCACGGACTCCACCACCACGGTGACCGTGGCCGTCACCGACGCCAACGGCGCCGCGGTCATCTCCGGCAACGCCAGCTCGGCCGGCGTCGGCACCGGCCGCTACACCTTCGCGCTGCCCGGCCAGGCCCTGCTGGGGCTGCTGACGGTGACCTGGTCGGCGACCATCGCCGCCACCGCGGTGACCGAGGTCGACCAGGTGGAGATCGTCGGCGGGTTCCTGTTCACCCTGGTCGAGGGCCGTGGCTCGGATGAGTCGCTGACCTCGACCGCGAAGTACTCCACAGCGAAGCTGGTCGAGGCGCGGCTGGAGGTCGAGCAGGAGTGCGAAGAGATTTGCGACCGGGCCTTCGTGCCGCGCTACCGCCGTGCCCTGCTGGATGGCACCGGCTCCTCCGAGCTGGTGTTGCCCACCAGCGACGTGCGTTCGATTCGCGCGGTGCGTATGGCGCCCCGGGCGGGCGGGACGTTCACCGCGTTCACCGCCTCCGAGCTGGCCGCGCTCGTCGCTACTGAGGCCCAGGTGCTGCGCCGGGTGGACAGCAACCTGTTCACCGAGGGCCTGGCCAACGTCATCGTGGAGTACGAGCACGGCTGGGACGCGCCACCGGCGGACCTGAAAAAGGCTGCGCTGCAACGCCTTCGCAGTCGATTGAACTTGACGCGCACCAACATTCCCGACCGCGCCGCCAGCTTCGTCAGCAGTGAGGGCGGCACCTACCGGCTGACCCTGCCGGCCAAATATCAGACTGGGCTGCCGGAGGTCGACGCGATCTACGCCCGCTACTCCCGGCGTGCGACCACTGAGGACGGGGACGGCGGCACCAGCGGCGGCCCGGCCTCGCGGACGCTGGACTTCGATCCGCAGTACTACTCCCTCTACCACGGCGGGAGGCGCTGATGCCCGGCACCAACGCGGTAGTGATCAAGAAAGCCCTGGTCACCCTGCTCGCCGCGGCACCGTCGCTGGCCACGGTGCAGGTGGCCTACCAGTGGCCGGGCCGGATCACCGAGCGCGAACTCATCCACCTCGGCCGGGTGCGTGCCAGCCAGGAGTACGCGGCGTTCAAGGCCACGGGCAGGATCCCGCGGCACGAAACGCTCATGGTCTCCGTGCACATCATCGTCACCCTGCCCGGCGGGAGCGTGGAGGAGACCGACGAACGCGCCACCGCCCTCGGTTTGGTTCTGGAAGAACTCGTCGCGGGGGATGCCAACCTGACCGACCCGGCGGGCCTGCTCTACGGAGGGGTGGACTCGGTGGAGCTGGACTACGAACTCACCGATGACGGCGCCACCAGCGTGCTGACCTACGAACTGAAGTTCGAGTCGCGCCTGACCTGATTGTTCCCAACCCTTTCAGCGCTGGACCGGATCGCACCCGGCGCGCTGCCGCACGCCCTGGAGGCACCGTGCCCCGAATGCGCAGCCCCTACGACGAACCACGCCACATCCCGTGGTTGGGCCGCGACGTCGCCCCCGACGAAGTGACCGAGGTCCCGGCCGCCTGCGTCGAGAACTTCCTGGCCGCGGGGTGGACCGAGGCCGACAAGCCCACGGCGGCGCGCAAGACGGCCGCTGTCGAGACTGTGAAGGAGGGCTGAGATGGGGATCGGATCCGGTCTGGGCAGCAGCCTGGGCGCCCGCGCCGAAAGCACCTACGGCACCTACGTGGCACCCAACTTGCGCTGGTATGAGTGCAACAGCGTCAAGCTCGGCAAGACCAAGAACGTCGTGATGAGCAAGGCCCTGGCTGCCGGGCGCACGGTGTCGCCGGCCAGCCGCCGCGCGGTCACCACCAAGGCCGGTGGCGGCTCCTTCGAGATGGAGATCGCGCGCAAGGGCGGGCTGGGGCTGCTGCTCAACACCCTGATCGGCGGCACGGTCACACCAGCGCAGCAGGCCGCTACCGCCGCCTACCTCCAGACCCACGCGCTCACCGCCACACAGGACCCCTTCGGTAAGAGCCTGACCCTCCAGCTCGGCACCCCGGATGCCGGGGGCACGGCCCGCCCGTTCACCTTCCTCGGCTCGAAGTTGACCTCGGCGGAGTTCTCCTGCGGGATCGATGAGTACCTGATGGGCGCCTTCGAGATCGACTCCCGCGATGTCACCGAAGCTGAAACCCTTGTCGCACCGAGCTATCTCACCGCGGTGAAGGCGTGGCACTTCGGCCTGGGCACGATCAAGGTCGGTGCCACCGTCGGCGCGGCGGCCGCGGTCGACGGCGTGCGCAAGATGAGTTTGAAGATCGATAGGAAGCAGGACACCGAGCGCCAGTACTTCGGCGGTGGCGGATTGAAGGACGAGCCGATCCTCAACGATCACACCGAAATCTCCGGCACGATCGAGGCCGACCTGATCACCAAGGCCGACTTCGCCGACCGGTTCCGGGATGACACCCAGTTCGCGTTGGTCTGGGAGTTCGTCGGCGACGTCATCGAAACCAGCTACAGCGAAACGCTGCGCTTCACCTTGCCCGCCTGCTTCCTCGACGATGCCGCGCCCACCCCGGAAGGCCCCGGGATCGTGAAGATGCCGCTCAAATTTACGACGCTCAACGACGGCACGAACGCCCCGGCCACCATCGAGATCATCAGCGTGGACACCGCGCTGTGAGAACGGGGGCCGTGCGATGATCGACATGCGTGTGTTCGGCGCCGACCGGTTCAAAGTCGTGGCCGCCAAGTTGAAGAAGGCCGGCCACAACGACATCTACCGGAGCCTGGCCAAGGCAATCCGGGTCTCCACCAAGCCCGCGGTCGATGACGTGAAGCGAGCTGTGGAGACCCTGCAGATCGACGGGGAGGGTTCCGGTGGCCGCGGCGGCGGTGCCCGTGCCCGCGCCGGACACGCACTGTCCAAACGCAAGCGGCTCACCGACGCCGCCCGCGCCAAGGCCCAGGCGGGCAGTGGCCTGCGGGCCTCCGTCAGCCGCGCGATCCGCACCCACATCCGCGCCAGCGGCCGCCCTACCGCCGCGGTGCGGATCAAGGTGGAGCGGAACTTGCTGCCGCCGGATCAGCGGAAGTTGCCCGGCCACATGGAAAAAGGCAGCTGGAGGCATCCGGTGTTCGGCAACCAGGAGAACTGGGTCGGCCAGACCTCCACGCCGGGCTGGTTCAAGGGGACGCTGCGCCGCCATGGCCCCGGCATCCACCGCGAGATCGACCGCCAGGTCACCGCCGCCATCAAATCCATCTAGGGCAAGGAGAGAGGGGGTCGCCATGGCCATGCTCAAGTACACCTTCGACGACACCGCCAACCCCGAACTGGCCGGCAAGAGCGTCTTGCTCGACACCGAGGAGCTGCGCCTGGAGGAAGCTGAGGACCTGGAGAAGGTCACCGGCAAGCCCGTCAACGCGGTGTTCAAGGAGTTCCAGCAGGACCGCGCTTCCGGCATCCGGGCGTTCGTGTGGCTGGCCACGCGCCGCAACGGCTACAACATCAAGTACAGCGAGCTGTCCTTCAACATCGTCAAGACCATCATGACGATCCTCCCGGAAGCCGAGGAGGACGAGGCGGCGCCCGTCGACCCTTTGGACCACCCCGAGACCGACCCAGTCTCAGCGCCGACATAGACCGCTACGAACCGCTGTTCCGGCACCTGTTCCACCTCACCCCCACCCAGACCCGCCGGCTCTCCTACGCCGCGTGGCTGCGGCACCGGCAGTTCGCCGAAGCCTGGCGCAACCAGTTCACCGCACCAGAACAACCCCCGGATTCCTAGACACACCAACCAGATCCGGGGGTGAGTCGTGACTGATCTCGTCTTCACCATCCTGGGCATCGACCGGGGCAGCCCAGCGTTTGAGCGGGTCGCCAAGTCCGTGGACCGCGCCGCGGAGCGGCTGGCCAATCTCGGGTCGGTCAGCATCAAGGCCCTGGGTGGGGTCGCGGCCGCGGGCACGGCGTCCTCGGTGCTCATCGGCGGGGCCATGGCCGGCACCTCGCTGGCGTTCCTGGGCATGGCCGTGGCCGCGCAGGCCAGCAACGAACGCGTACGGTCCAGCTTCGCCGAACTCGGCGGCGGGGTGCGCACCGAGATCACCGCCATGACCTCCCACATCGCCCCCGAGCTGGAGGCGGTGGCCGGGAAGCTGACCACGACTTTCGGTCAGCTCAAGCCGTTGTTGCAGACCGCGTTCAACGCCGCCGGGCCCCAGCTGCAAACCCTGACCGACGGGGTGAGCGCGTTCGCCCTCAACGCCATGCCCGGCATGGTCCGCAGCGTCCAGCGCGCCGGACCGGTATTCGAGGGCCTGCGGGATCTGCTCGCCGACGTCGGCTCCGGGGTGTCGGGTTTCCTGGATGAGCTGTCGAAGGGCTCGACCGGCGCCGGAACTGTCCTGAGTGGACTCGGCGGGCTGCTGCGCAGCATCCTCCCGGCCGCCGGGGCGCTGATCCGCCAGCTCTCCGACGCCGCGTCCGGCAGCTTCGGCGCCATCAGCGGTGCCGTGCTGGGCGCGGTCCAGGTTTTCGGGCAGCTCTCCGGCGGGGCGCTGCCGGTGCTGTCCGTGGCGCTGACCGCGGCGGCCAGCGTCCTGGAGGGCATCACCTCGGTGCTGTCCCCCTTCGCCGGGATCCTCGGCGCGGTCACCGGCGCGATCCTGGCCGGCGCGGCAGCCTGGAAAATCTGGACCGCCGCCTCCGCCGGGATCGAAACCCTCGTGGGCGGGATCGACCGCGTGCGCACGAAGATGGCCGCGGCCACCACCGGTGCCAGCGGCTTCTTCGGCCGGTTGCGCGGTGTGGCCGGGATGCTGGGCGGCCCGCTGGGGCTGGCCATCACCGGCGTCACGGTGGGCCTGGGGCTGCTCGGCGGCGCCCAGGAGTCCAGCGCCGAAGCCGCCAGCCGGCACGCCTCCTTCACCCAGACACTCTCCGCCGCTCTGCGGGAGTCCGGCGGAGTGATCGATGCCAACGTCCGCAAGCAGGTCGCCGGCAACGAGGGCACCACCGAGGCGATCAAGAACGCCCGTGAGTTCGGGATCGCCAGCGGCCAGGTAGTGGACGCGGTAACCGGGCAGGGCACCGCCCTGGAAGACCTGCGCCGCAAGCTGGAAGGCATCGCCAATGCCAACAAGCTGATCGGCAAGGACGCCGAGACCGGCCTCGATGTGTGGATGGGCGGCTACAACAAGACCGGTGAGGCGGCCAACGCCCTGGCCGCCGAACTGGGCACGCTGGCCGGTAAGACCAAAGAGCAGCTGGCGGCCGAGAAGGAGTACGCGGCCGCGACCCAGACCGTGGGCCGGTCCCTGCTGGAGTCCAGTGGCGCGGGCAAACAGTTCGGCGCGGCGATCAAGACCCTCTCCGATGCCATGGCCACTGGTGATGAGAAAGCCAGGGCGCTGGTGGACGCGCTGAACGCGTTGTCGGGGACGGACATCTCCCTGGAGCAGAGCACCGCCAAGATCCACGACGGCCTGGCCAAGCTCGGCGACATGTTCGACAAGAGCGTGGTGAAGTCCGACGGGTGGGGCAAGTCGCTGATCACCCAGGACGGGCACGTCAACACCGCCACCAAGAACGGCCGGGGCCTCCTGGACGTCATGACCGGGCTGCGCGATTCCACCGCCGAGGCCGCGCAGAAAACCTATGATCTGGCCATCGCGCAGGGGGACTCGATCCCGGTCGCGATGGACAAGGCGACCAAGGTGGTGCAGACCAGCCGCGACGGCATTCTCAAACATGCCAAGGCATTGGGCCTGAACAAGGACGAAGCCAAGTTGCTGGCCGACCAGTACGACATCTACCCCGAGCTGATCGCGACCTTGATCAAGCAGCCGGGCATGCCGGAAGCCCAGCGCGAGCTGACGGTGCTGGGCGCGCTACTCAAGGGCATCCCGCCGGACAAGCCGGTGCGGATCAAGAGCTTGTCCGAAGAGGCGCAGCGGATGGTCGAGCATTTCGGCGGCACGGTGGAACGCCTCAAGGACGGCGATGTGCTCGTCACCGCGAACACCCGGCCCGCGCTCAACGCGATCAGCAACATCCCGCGCTCCTTGCAGGGCACCATCCACTACTACGCCTCCGTGCACGCCGGGGCGCTCAAGTCCGGCAACGGCATCGCGGGGGGCCGGGCCGCCGGTGGCCCGGTCAAGGCCGGCCAGGTGTACATGGTCGGTGAGCAGGGTGTGGAGCTATTCCGCCCTGATCAGAACGGCACGATCATCCCCAACGACGCCACCGAGCGCGTCCTGGGTGGCCGTGCCCCCACCCAGGTGCTTGTGCCCGCCCCTCGCACCCCGTCCGGCACTGGCGCGATGACGGTGACCATCAACATCCACGGCGCCACCGACGCCAGGGCCGTCGCCGAGGAGATCCGGCGCTCGCTGCTGCAGCTGCGCCGCGAACTCGGCGGTGCCGGCCTGGGCTTCGACGACTAGCGGGGAGGTGAGCTGATGCCGTCGGTGCCCGTGGTCGAAGTCGCCTTCTCCACCGATCCGCTCTCGGTCACTCCGGTGTGGACCGACATCACCCGGCATGTCCTGCTGGACCAGGGCATCGCGATCCGCCGGGGCCGCAGCGACGAGCTGGCCACCATCCAGGCAGGGACCTGCCGGATGAGCCTGGGCAACCGCGACGGCCGTTTCACCCCAGGCAACTCCTCCAGCCCCTACTACCCGTATGTGCGCCGGGGCCGGCGGATGCGCGTGCGCCAGGTCCACGTCGAGACCAACTACATCACCAACCCCAGCATGGAGACCGACGCCGCCGATTGGAGCGCGGCCGGGACGGTGCTGCCCACCGTGGCACAGTCCGCGACCCGCGCCCACCACGGCACCAAGTCGCTGTTGGTCACCTGGGGTACCGGCGGGACCGGCCCGGCCGCCCAGATCACCCTGCTCGGCCTGGAAGTCGGCACGGCCTACACCGCCACCGCGTGGGTGTGGGTCGCGGCCAGCTCGGTGGCGGTGCGCCTGGGCGTCTCCGGCATCGCCACCGGCACCGCCAGCACCACCACCGGCGCCTGGGAGCAGATCAGCTACACCTGGACGGCGACCGCGGTCCAGCACATCCTGCAGCTGACCCCGGCCACCGCGGCGACCTCCGGGCATCAGGTCTGGCTGGATGAGGTGATGGTCGGCGCCGGGTCCAGCCCGGTCACCTTCTCCGCCACCGCCGCGCTCGTCTCCTCCCGCTACAACGGGTTCGTCAACGGCTGGCCGGTGCACTGGCCCGGTGGCGCGCTCATGTCCGCGGTCGACCTCGGCGCCGCCGATCTGTTCCGGCGCCTCAACCAGCGCAAGCTCCGCAGCCTGCTGGAGGAAGAGGTCCTGGTCGACGCGCCGTTGGCCTACTACCCGATGTCCGAGCCCCGCGATTCGCTGTACTGCGGCGACATCTCCGGCAACGCCGGCGGCGCCAGCCTCGGCCTGGTCCAGGCCGGCAGCGGCGGCACCCTGGAGTTCGGCGGCTCCACCGGCCCGGCCGCCGACGGCCTGGCCGCGCCGAAGTTCACCCCCGTCGATGCGAACAACGGGATGTACTTCTTCGCTGATCTGTCCAGTGAGATCGAGGCGGCCACCGCCACCGGGTACATCAGCCTGGAGTGCTGGCTTTCCACCGACACCCAGGGCCGGACGCTGATGATGGTCCGCTCCAGCGACCACGCCTTCAAAGCCACCCTCAGCCTGGAGTCGGGCACCGGCAAACTGAAGATCGTCTTCCGTCAGCAACTGGCCAGCGCCACGGTGGTGTGGAACACCGGCAACTTGGCCGATGGCAGTGTGCACCACGTCGTCTACGAGGAGTCCGGATCCGGCGGGCGGGTGTGGGTCGACGGTGTCGACAAAGGACTCGACGCCGCTGTCCTGTTGCTGGCCAACCTGCGGCGCCTGGAGATCGGCGGCACCGACGGCGTCACCCTGTGGAGTGGGGGCGGGATCAGCCACGTGGCGATCTACGCCACCGGCGGCGGGCTGGGCGGCACACGCATCGGCACGCACAACACCGCCGGTGCCAACGGTTTCGCCGGTGAGGGCGGCAACGCTCGGGCACCGCGGCTGGCCGCCTACGCCGGCGCCATCAGCGTGGCCACCCAGGGATCGACCTGGACCCAGCTGGCATCCCAAGGAGCCGGCGGCAAGACGGTGCTGGCCATGATGCAGGAAGCCGCCGCGACCGAGTCCGCACAGGTTTTCGCCGCCCGCTCCAACGGCATCACCTACCAATCCCGCGACGTGCGCTACAACCGGGCCGCCTCGGTGACCCTGGCCGCGGTCGATCTCGAAGCCGACATCGCCTGGGCCGATGACGATCAGTTCCTGTTCAACGTCGTCAACGGCTCCCGCCCCAACGGACCGGCGATCCGGGTCCGTGACACCGCCTCGATCACCGCGAACGGCACCTACGAATCCGACCTGAATCTGTTGCACTACAACGATTCCAACCTTTTGGACGCGGTCAACTGGCGGTTGAACCGGCACGCCGATCCGGCACCACGGCTCAACAGGCTGCCCATCGAGGGGGCACGCCTGCCCACCGCGACCTACCGGGCGTTGCTGGAGGTGACCATCAGCGACGTCATCGCCGTCACCGGCCTGCAATCCCAGGCCCCCGCCTCCTCGGCCACGGTCACCGTCGAGGGCTACACCGAGCTGATCAAACCCGGCCAGCACTTCTGGTCCTTCGACACCTCCCCGAGCGTGGTGGATCAGGTGTGGGTCCTGGACTCCTCGACCTACTCGGTGCTGGGCACCTCCACCCGGCTGGCCCTATGAGAACGGAGGCGGCATGCCCCCGATCGAGTCCGTTGAGAGCCGGTGGCCAGACCCACCACCGGGCTGGTCCACACAGGACTGGCGCACCACCCCGGCCGCCGAACGCCACCTCCATGTGATGCGCGAGTTGCTGGCCCGCAATGGTTTGCCGAGGCCAACCGGGATGGATGAGACCCAGCAGGTGCACGCGCGCCTGGACCACGGCCGGTGGCTGGTGCAGTGCCCCGGCTGCGCCAGCGCCCAGCACGCCGCGCACAGCGATCCACGGTTCTACTGCGTGAACTGCGGCAACCGCGGCAGCGGCCAGTGGTGGCCGGTGGTGTGGCCGGCCGAACGGACGGAGGTGGAGACCCAGGCGCAGGCCCGCTCCGGCCCAGTGATGTGGGCCCACGCCCAGGACCCCTCGCTCGCTGCCCGGGATGTGCGGCAACGCATCGACCCGCCGCGCCGCCCGGCCCGGCCACCACACCCGGGGAGGTGAGCTGAGCGATGGCAGTTCCCGCACCACGCACCTGGCTGGCCGGGGAAACCGTGAACGCCGGGCACATGAACACCGAGATCAACACCGCGATCACCTGGCTGATCTCCGGATTCCCGCTGTTCCGGGCGGTGCAGTCCGCCTCCCAGGTCATCAACAACACCACGTGGACGAGCCTGACGTTCGCGACCGAGGACATCGACAGGGACAACGGACACTCCACCAGCGTCAACACCAGCCGCTACACCGCCCAAACCGCCGGGCGCTACCGCGTCAACGGCGGGGTCACCTTCAACTTCACCGGCACCTCCATCGTGGCCACCCGCTTGGCCGTCAACGGCACTGCGGTCAACGGCAGCGCGCAGTTCCACGGCAAGTCGAACAACAACTTCAGCTCCGCGCGCACCGACGACATCGTCTACCTGGGCATCGGTGACTACGTCGAGGTGCAGGCCTGGCACGACGCGGGTGCGGCCTGGGGGACCGAGGTCTCCGGCGGGGACGTCGCCCCGCACTTCCGGGCGCAATGGATCTCGTCCTAACAGGACGCCGACCGGTTGAGGTGATCATGGGTGACCTCATCGCGCTGCTCCCCGCGATCGGATCCTTGATCACCGCGCTCGGAGCGACGTTCGCCTTGGTGTACAACACCATTCGCACCAGCCGCCGTGAGCGCCGCCGGGCCGCGGACACCGCATCGACGGCCACCACCGACTCGGTGCTGGAGGCGATGCGCACGGCCACCGAGGACGGTGTGATCACCGCGGAGGAACTCAAAGAGATCATCAACCGCCTGGCCTCCGAGCCCGAGGAGGGCGAGTCGTGACCGATGACCAGCTGCGCGCCGTCGCCGAGCCAGCGGCCGCACGCGCGCGGGACCGCCGCGGCCACCGCTGGAACTGGATCCTCGGTGGCCTCGCTGCCCTGGCCATGGTGGCCTTCGCCGTGCAGTACCTCACCGACCGCGCCGGGCTGCGCTCCGAAGTGGACAGCCTCTCCGCGCGGGCTGAGGTGTTGCAGTCCCACGCGGCCGCAGCCGACGCCGCGGCCCGCGCCCTGGATCAGCAGATCCGCGCGCTCGGGCAGACCCCGGTGGTCACCCCTCGCCCGGACCCGCCCGCCCCGACGCCGGCACGGGGGATCGCCGGGACCACGGTCACCAACGACGGGCGCCTGCTGGTGGCCTACTCCGATGGCGTGACCGAGGACAAGGGCCGCATCCTCGGCAAGGACGGCAAGGACGGGGTCAGCCCGCCAGGCATCACTGGCGCCGAGCTGCTCGACGGCGTGCTGGTGCTGCGCTGGTCGGATGGCCGTGCCGAGATCCTCGGCCGGGTCATCGGCCCCACCGGCGCGACCGGCCGCGGCCTGCGCTCGGTGACCGTGGCCGAGGGGCGCCTGGTGGTCACCTACGACGACGGCACCACCCAGGACGCGGGAGCCCTGCCGCCCGGCCCACCGGGCCCGCCCGGACCGGCGGGTCGCGGGATCACCCGCACCGAGGTGCGCGAGTGCCGCTGGTACGTCACGTACTCCACCGGCGAGACCGAGGACGCGGGACCGGCCTGCGCCACCGCCACCCCCACGACCGTGCCGAGTTCGACACCGAGGGCCAGGCCGACGACGGCACCGACCCGCACCAGGTGACGTCTGGACTTCTGGTTTCGCGACTTGATCGGAGGCCACATGATCGCGTCCCCACACCACAGCAGCCGCCGCGGCGCCCGCGTGCGCCTGGTCGTCCTCCACACCGCCGAGGGCGCCCGCACCGTCGGCGATCTCGGCCGGTTTTTCCAGGGCAAGGTCCCGGCATCCAGCCACGTGGGCATCGACGACCACCGGATCGAGCAGTACGTGCCCTACGACCGCGCGGCGTGGACCCTGCTCTCGGGGAACCCGGTCAGCGACAACGCCGAGCTGTGCGGCTTCGCCAAGTGGACCCGGGCGGAGTGGTTGCAGCGCCCGCGGATGCTCGAACTCGCCGCGCAGTGGATCGGCGAACGCTGCCGCGCGCGGAACATCCCGCTGCGCAAGCTCACCCCCGCGCAGGTCGCCGCCGGGGAGTCCGGAGTGTGCGGGCACCACGACTGGACAGTCGGCAAACGCGAGGGCTCCCACTGGGATCCCGGCCCCCACTTCCCCTGGGACCTGGTGCTGAACCTGGCCGCCGGGGGCCACATCGAGGAGGACGAGTTGCCCACACCGAAAGAGGTCGCCGCCGCGACGCTGGACATGCCGCTGGGGCCGGGCGCCGACCCGGACTCGCTCTCGGCGTTCGTGGTCCGCAACCGCGACGTGGCCGAGAAGATCGACGAGCTGCTGGAGCTGTTCCGCCCCGGCATCGAGGGGGTCCGCCACCACGGGCGCGCGTTCGCGCTCCTGGTCGCGGCCGCCGAACGCGATGAGGTCGACGAAGCCGAGATCGCCGCCGCCCTCGATCTCGCCGAACTCGGCGACCAGGTGCTGGCTGGGCTGTACCGCGCGGCCGCGGACGAACTCGCCCGCCGCCGTCCCGCCGGAGAGGCGGACCCGGCATGACCCAGCCCGTCCCGGCCGGGGACGCCCGGTCCCGCGCGCTGCGCACACTCGGCCAGAACTTGCTGATCGATGTCGGCCTGGCCGTGCTGGTCGTGGCCCTGCCGCTGATCTCGTCCGAGACCATCGCCTGGTCCCTGGTGCTGGCCTCGGTCGGCCGGACCGCGCTGGCGACCGCGGTGGCCTATTTGCACCGCACCCTGGACGCCTACCGCACCGCACAGCGGTAGGCCCGGCTGCTCCTCAGCCGGTCCCACAACAACGCGCCCCACCCTCCCGCGCCGGGAGGGTGGGGCGCGCTTTTTCTTGTGCTGCCCCAGAATCAGGTCCGGTCGGCGTCGATCTTCACCTGGTCGGCCGGGACGGTCTGGTCCATGGTTCCTGCCTCGTGAATCGCGAATCGCGAATCGCGAATCGGTACTTGCCCTGGCACCGCCTGCCGGAGGCTGTCGGGTCAGACCGGCCTGGTGTTACCGCCAGCGTTGACGCTGCTCCGCCTCGTCCTGCTCGATCTTCCGGTGGCAGTCCTCGCACACCTCCACCACCGGCGCGTCCGACAGCGGCGGGGTCAGCGGGCTGCGGTCGAGCAGCTCCACGACCGACACCACCCAGCAGCACCGCGCCGAGACCACCGGCAGGGCGCTGTCCAGCGTGGCCGAGTACACCTGGTGCGCCCGCTCGACGGTGCCGGACTTGCCGCGTACCCACCGGTACAGCGGGCTGGTCACCCGTACCGCCACAGCGTGCTGGGCTGCTCGCGCGCGCCGCGCGGCCGCGCGGCCGGGTCGGGCAGTAGTGACCCGATCTCCACCATGCACGCCCCGCAGCCCGGTGACACGGGGCCGGTCAGCACCGTCCAGCAGGTCGTGGGCGCGGTGTGTGTGCAGACCGCGCTGAGGCTCTTCTTCGTCGAGTCCGTGACCTCGGTCAGCATCATCGCGTGGGCCAGGCCGTCATAGGTGCTGCGCCGCCACACGCACGGCACGGGCGCTGGTGTCGGTGTGCTCATGCTGACCCCCGCGCGGAGACGGCGACGGGTGGGGGGCCGGAGGCCGCCGCCGTCTCCACTGCCCGACCGCGCCGCACGGGGTGGTGCCCGTGTGCTGCGGTCGGATCCGACGGCCGAGGGGGGAATGCCGCCGGGGTTGGTGGGGCGGAGACGGGAGCAGGCAGGCCACCGCCCCGCTCGACCGTCCCCACCCATGCGCCGCGCCGGCCAGCACGGCGCACCACCACACGGGACCCAGCCAGCACGACCTGGGATCCCGCTACCGGCCCTGCGCCCACACAAAACGCAGGGACCGGATCCTGTTCAACCTGGGTGCTGGCGGTGAGGCCAGCCTCGCGGAACTGCCGCACCAGACTCGGCGTCGAGTCACGTCCTCGCAGGACGCGGGTGGCATGGCGGGCGGCCGCGCGCCGGAGGGTTGCGCGCACCGGCTCGGACACCAACGCCCGGTAGGCCAGCGCGAGGACCGGCAGCAGCACCGCCACCCGGAAGACCAGCTCATCCATTGTTCGACTCCCGCCGGACCGGGCTGGGATACATCGGCAGGGAGGTCGCGTCCTCGCGGTCGAGCAGCTCGGCCACCGACACCGAGCCGGGGAAGACAGCGGGCCGCCCGCCGCGGCGGATCGCCAGCACCGCAAACAGCGGCACCCCGACCGCCGCCGTGATGGCGACGAACCA
The DNA here is from genome assembly GCF_052078295.1 of Crossiella sp. CA198. Lineage (NCBI taxonomy): Bacteria > Bacillati > Actinomycetota > Actinomycetes > Pseudonocardiales > Pseudonocardiaceae > Crossiella > Crossiella sp. CA198. The sequence goes on along the minus strand of NZ_JBQJIM010000003.1, from coordinate 157,429 downwards.
CAGGGCCGCGCTCATCGCGGCCGCCGCTTGGGTTTGCCCCGGCCGTCAAAGTCGGGTGCCCAGCCCTCGCCGGGCTCTTCTGCACCGTGCGACCACGACTTCGGGAGCGCGGCGATCACGTGATTGCGGTGCCGCGCCCCCTCCTCCGCCGAGAGGATGACGGGCTCGTCCGCACCGATCTGGAGATGAAGCCGGTCGTCGGGAAGCTGTCGAGTGGTGATGGCCCGCGGCTGTCCCTGTCGGCCGACGCCGACAGCCCGCCGTTCCGGGCCTGGAAGTTGCTGTTCTGTCATCGCCCTGCCTCCCCACCTGTCGGCTGAACAGGAAGGCCCCCGGGTCGCTATGTGGGGACACGCGACCCGGGGGCCCGTCTCAGGAGTGCGGGGCAGAGCCTCCGCCATCGGCGAGCACGTCGGTGGGGACCGGAGCACCTGGCCACAGGCAGTCCGTGTCGGAGCACAGCATGCCGTACTCGACGGGGAAGCTGGAATTTCCGTCCATCGCGACTTCTCCTTCTGTCACGACGAACGGTATGACCAGCAAAAACGCGCTTGTGCCCTACAAGGGCACAAGCGCGTTGTTCGCTCGGACGGGTTAAGCGGTCATCCCCATGCGGTACGCGAGACCCCGAAGATCGTGACTGACAGCTTCTCGGCACACCCGGTTGAGCAGCCCCGTGACGGTGGCCCTCGCGAAGTTGTTCGACCGCACCCGAAGCGGGGCCAACGCCTCGCCCTTGCGGAACTCCGCAACTGCATCGGCCTCACGTCCACGCACCTCGGCAAGTGCCCGGCCGCGGTCGATACAGAACTTCGCCGCGCGCTCCGGGTTGGTGATCGCGGCAAGGTTGACGCTGTCGCCGAACCGAATCGACTCCTCGTAGTCGCCACGTTCCAGAGCCGTGCTCGCCTGGTAGAGGAGCACGTTCGTCGGGCCGAAGGTCGCGACAGTCGGACTACAGTCACCAGCCCGCTTGGCCACCTCCGCGGCTGCGGCCAGTCGCTCGTCCGCCTCGGCCGCACGGCCGGTGACCGCAGCGGTGAGCGCGGAGACCAGGCACAGCGAGCCGTATGCGGCGATGGCTGGGTCACCCTCGATCCGGCCTGTGAGCGACCGGGCCACGTCGGCGCTCTCGGACGCGATGCGATAGGCGTGCGCCATCGCGTCGTTGCCCATGGGCAGAAGAGCGTGAGCCAACGAGAACTTAGCGACCGCCGTCCACCCGTCACCCAGTTCGGTCGCAACCTGAACCGCGCGATCTGATGCGGTGTACGCCTCCATCGAATAGGAGAAGGCGTGCATCAGCGCCGACGCCGAAACGAGCGTGTGGATCAGCGCCTGCATGGCCTCGACACGCTCTTCGCCTCGTTCCTGGACGACCGCCGTGTGAAGTCCAGTCACCAAGCTGGGGAGAATCCGGCCGAGCGCGGCGAAATCACAATCGGTTCGGTACCCGATCGCTTGTTGCGTTTCCGCAACCAACTGCCGCACCGGCCGCCTGGCCCCCTCGGCAGGCTTGCCGAACTCTGTGGTGACCAAGGCGACCCGGAGCGCTGGAAGTGTGGCTTGCGCTTCAGCCATGGCCGGGTCGGTCGACTGCGAAGGCTGGCCGGTCAATGCGGACGGCGCAACTTCGAACGCGGCCGCCAGCGCGCAGATCGTGCTACGCGAATTCAGCGGCTGCTCGTCTCGTTCCAGGCGTCCGTAGTAGGAGGCGCTGATTCCGGCCAGCCCGGCGATCTGCCGCATGTTCTTGCCGCGGATCGCGCGCAGTTCGCGCAGGCGTTGACCATCTGTCAGTTCGTGCACGGGTGTCCCCTTCCGCGCCTAACGTGGCCTTCACGATAGCGCCCCCGGCGACGCCCCGGGCAGGTGCCGTCAACGGACTGTTGCCAAGCAGCTACCCAGGGGCGCGCCGCCCGAGGCTCGTTCGTCCCAGAAATCCACCCAGTTGAACCCGCTCGAAGATCAGCATCACGCGCGGCCCTGTGCAGGTCAGCGACGTGTCAGGGGCGCTTGACGCCCGGCTTTCTACGACAAGCGGTACACAGCGAAGTCGTACCACTCAAGGGCAGTGCCACTGAGGCTCGCGGTGAAGGCCCTGATCAGGGATCGCCGGTTATGCATGCCTAATACTTGCTGTATACAAGACGTATGCGCAAGAGCGGAGAGGCACGATGACCCAACTCAGCTTCGAACTGCCCGGCGGCGAGACCGTCCGGACCACGGTGAACACGCTGCTCAACGCCGGGTACGCCGGGCGCAGCCAGGCCGAGGTGGCCGCGCACGTGGCCGAGCTGGCCGAGCTGGGCGTGCCCGCGCCGAGCGTCACCCCGTGCCTCTACCCGGTCGCGCCCTACCTGGCCCAGCAGACCGGCGAGGTGCCGGTGCAGCACGAGCGGACCTCCGGCGAGGCCGAGTGGGCCCTGGTCATCACCGAGGCCGGGGTGCTGCTCACGGTGGCCTGCGACCACACCGACCGCGCCCTGGAGGTGCACGGCGTGGCCTGGAGCAAGCAGGCCGGGCCGGATGTGCTGGGCAGGCAGGCCTGGCGCCTGGACGAGGTGGCCGACCGGGTGGACCGGCTCACCCTGACCGCCTGGGTCACCGGCGCCGACGGCGTCGAGCGGCTGATCCAGCAGGGCAGCATGGGCGATCTGCTCACCCCGGCCTACTGGCTGGAGCGGCTGCGCGCGGACGGACTGGCCGAACCGGGCACCGTGCTGCTCTCCGGCACCATCCCGATGCGGCCCGGCGTGGACCAGTTCGCCGACGCCTGGCGGGTCGAGCTGGGCGATCCGGACACCGGCGCGCGCATTTCCTGTGCCTACACCGTGCGAAGGCTGCCTGCGCCAGTCGGCTGAACCGGGGGTGCTAATGCAAGAGAGTGGCAGCTAGGGTCTGCGGCGTGAAGCGCCGACAGGTTGCCCTCCTGCTGCCCACCGTGATCGCATCCGTCGCGGTCGCCGCCGCCTGCACCACGCCGACGGCGGCGCCCGACCGCAAGGCGGGCACGGACCGCACCGCGATGACCCTCGCCGACGGCTACGAGCCGGAAAGCCTCAACCCGCTGCTCGGCTACGGCGAGGAAGGCGTGTCCAAGCTCTTCGACGGCCTGGTCGAGCACCAGGCGGACCGCTCGGTGCGCCCGGTGCTGGCCGCCGACCTGCCCAAGCCCGGACCGGACGGCAAATCCTGGACGGTGAAGCTGCGCACCGGGATCAAGTTCCACGACGGCACCCCGTTCACCGCCGAGGACGTGGTGGCCACCTACCGCGCGGTGCTCGACCCGGCCTACGCCTCGACCGTGAAGTCCTCCTTCGGCATGCTCACCGGTGTTGTGCAGGTCGACCCGGAGACCGTGCGGTTCGACCTCGCCTACCCCTACACCCCGTTCGCGCACAAGCTGGTGCTCGGCATCGTGCCGAACGAGGCCCTCGCCCAGCCCGGCCCGCTGGACAAGAACCCCTTCGGCGCCAAGCCGGTCGGCACCGGCCCGTACAAGCTGGAGGAGTGGCGCAAGGGCGAGAAGATGGTGCTGGCCGCCAACGACGCCTACTTCGAGCGGGTGCCCAAGGTCCGCAAGGTCACCGTGGTCTTCGCCACCGACGACAACGCGCGCGCCCAGCGGATGAAGGCCGGGGAGTTCGACGGCACCGCGCTGCCGCCCGCGCTGGCCAAGACCTTCGAGGGCAACGGTTACCGGCAGATCACCCACCGCAGCGCGGACTACCGCACGGTCACCATGCCGATGGCCAACCCGGTCACCGCGGACAAGGGCTTGCGACTGGCGCTCAACCACGCGGTGGACCGGCAGGGCATGATCAACGCCTTCCTGGCCGGCAAGGGCGCGCCCGCGTCCACGCCGATCCCGCAGGCGCTGCCGGAGTTCGTCGAGCCCGCCGCGCAGTTCCGGTTCGACCGGCCCGAGGCCGAGCGGATCCTGGACCAGACCGGCTGGGTCAAGCGGGACAACGGAATGCGCGCCCGCGGCGACCTCGCGGCCAGCTTCACGCTGATGTACCCGGTGGGCGACGCGGTGCGCAAGGACCTCGCGCAGGCCTTCGCCTCCGACGCCAAGGCGGTCGGCATCGAGGTCAGGCTGGAGGGCCTGGGCTGGGAGGCGATCGAGCCGCGGATGGGCCGGGACGCCCTGGTGCTGGGCGGTGGCAACCCGTTCGACCCGGACCTGAAGTCCTACCCGTTGCTGCACAGCAGTTTCGGCGGCGATGGCTTCAACAACCCGGGCCGCTACTCGAATCCGGCCGTGGACCGCGCCCTGGAAGCCGGTCGCCGCGAGGCCGATCCGGCCCAGCGGGTGGCCCAGTACCGGGAGTTCCAGCGCGCCTACGCCGCTGACCCCGGCATGGTGTTCCTGGCCTTCCTGGACCACACCTACGTGGTGCGCGAGGGCTGGACCGGCTACCAGGAAGTGGTCGACCCGCACACGCACGGCCTCACCTGGGGCCCGTGGTGGAACCTCCAGGACTGGACCCCGCAGGGGTGAGCGCCGGCGCTCCCAGCCGGGCCAGGGCCATCGGGCTGCTCGCCCTGCGCAGGCTGGCCTTCGCGATCCCGGTGCTGCTGGTGGTCGCGGTCGCGGTGTTCCTGCTCGGCGCCGCCTCCCCGTTCGACCCGGTGTACCAGTACTACGGGGTGCAGATCTTCGGCGCGGGCGCGGCGGACCTGGCCGCGGCGCGGGCCCAGCTCGGGCTCGACGATTCGGTGTTCGTCCAATTCGGACGGTGGGCCGGGACCCTGCTCAGCGGGGATCTGGGCGCCAGCCGGTCCTTCCGGCAGCCGGTGGCCGAGGTGATCGCCGAACGACTGCCCTGGACCCTGCTGCTGGTCACCGCAGGCCTGCTGCTGGCGGTGCTGATCGCGCTGGTGTTCGGGGTGCTCGCGGCCTGGCGGCAGGGTGGCTGGCTGGACCGGGCGGTGACCGCGACCGGCCATGCGCTGGAAGGGATTCCGCCGTTCGTGCTCGGCCTGGTCGCGGTGGCGGTGTTCACCCTCGGCCTGGGCTGGCTGCCCGGCGGCGGGCTCACCGACGCCGGTGCGGAGGCGAGTGCCGGCCAGGTGGCCGCGCACCTGGTGCTGCCCGCGGTGGTGCTCGGGGTGTCGCAGTCGCCGTGGCTGATCCTGCACATCCGGCAGTCGCTGCTGACCGTGCTGGCCGAGGACCACGTGACCGGCGCGCGGGCGCGCGGGCTGGGCGAGTCGATGGTGGTGCTGCGGCACGCGCTGCCGACCGCGTTGCTGCCGTTCGTGACCCTGCTCGGGGCGCGGGTGCCGGAGCTGGTGACCGGGGCGGTGCTGGTCGAGGAGGTCTTCTCCTGGCCGGGAGTGGCCGGGGCGGTGGTGAAATCGGCGCTGGCGGTGGACTTCCCGCTGCTGGTCGCGTTGTCGTTGCTGGCGACCGCGGCGGTGCTGATCGGCTCGCTGCTGGCCGATGTGGCCGCCGCGCTGCTGGACCCGAGGGTGGCCACCGATGGCTGAAGGTCAAGTGCTGGAACGGGAATGGCGATCGGCCGCGCGCAAGCGGGCCGGTACGCCGCGGGGCAAAGGCGCGGCGGGACGGGCCCGGCTGCGGTTGTGGCTGGGCCTTGGCACCATGCTGGGGCTGGTGCTGGGCGCGATCCTGTTGCCCTGGCTGGGTGGACTGGACGAGTCCGTTGTGGACTATCACTCGATCCGGCTGGGCCCCAGTGCCGAGCACCCCTTCGGCACCGACGGCGGTGGGCGGGACCTGCTGCTGCGGACCTTCGCCGGACTGCGCGTCTCGCTGCTCGTGGCGGCGCTGTGCGCGGTGCTGTCCACCGTGCTCGGGGTGCTCATCGGCGGGCTGTCCGGACTCCTCGGCGGCTGGCCGGACCGGTTGCTGATGCGACTGGTCGACACCGTCAACGCGGTGCCACACCTGTTGCTGGGCATCGTGATCGTCGCGCTCTACCGGGGCAGCCTGACCGCGGTGGTCGCCTCGATCGCGCTGACGCACTGGACCACGGTGGCCCGGATCGTGCGCGCCGAGGTGCTCTCGTTGCGGCAGCGGCCCTTCGTGGACGCGGCGATCTCCGGCGGCTCCTCCCGGTGGCGGGTGCTGCGGCGGCACCTGCTGCCCGCGGTGGTGCCGCAGGCGGCGGTGTCCGCGGTGCTGTTGCTGCCGCACGCGGTGTGGCACGAGACCGCGCTGAGCTTCCTCGGCCTCGGCCTGCCACCGCACCTGGCCAGCATCGGCAACATCCTCACCGAAGGCAGGCAGGCCGTGCTGCTGGGCGCCTGGTGGATCGTGGCCCTGCCCTCGGTGGTGCTGGTGGTGGCCACCCTGGCGGTCTCCGGGGTGGCCGCGGTGTGGCGGGACCGCCTCGTCCCGCGCCGACGATCGGAGCTGGCGCTGTGAGCCCCCTGCTGGATGTGCGTGCGCTGTCCGTGCGGTTCCGGCTCGGCCGGGGCAGGCCCGAGGTGCACGCGGTCACCGACGTCTCCTTCGCATTGGCCCCCGGCGAGTTGCTCGCGCTGGTGGGCGAGAGCGGGTGCGGCAAGTCGGTACTGGCCTCGGCGCTGCTGGGCTTGTTGCCGGGCAACGCGATCCTGCGGGGCGAGGCGGTGCTAGCGACCCCAGGGCAGCAGCCGGTCGAACTGGTGAGCGCGCCGGAAAGCGTGTTGTCGCAACGAGTGCGCGGGCGGCTCGTGGGCCTGGTGCCGCAGTCTGCGGCCGCGCACCTGACACCGGTGCGCACCGCGGGGGCGCAACTGGTCGAGGCGGTGCGGGTGCTGCGGCCCGAGGAGCCCGACCCGCACTGGATCGCGGAGGGCCTGGCGGAGCGGGTCGGGCTGGATCCGGTGTTCCTGAAGCGGTATCCGCACGAGCTGTCCGGCGGCACCGCGCAACGCGTGGCGGTCGCCCTCGCGCTGGCCGGGGACCCGCCGGTGGTGCTGGCCGATGAGCCCACCGCCGGACTGGACCGCCCCCTGGTCGAGCGGACCGTGGACCTCCTGGCCGGACTGGCCGAGGAGGGCCGGGCGGTGCTGCTGATCACGCACGACCTGGCCGCGGCCAGCCGGGTGGCCACCGACCTCGCGGTGATGTACGCGAGCAGACTGGTCGAACGCGGCCCGGCCGCCGAACTCTTCGGCACGCCCTGGCATCCCTACACCGAAGGGCTGCTCGGCGCGTTGCCCACCGGCGGATTCCGGGCTATTCCTGGACATCCGCCGGAGCTGACCGCGCTGCCCGAGGGCTGCGCGTTCCGGCCGCGGTGTCCGGTGGCCGCGGACTGCGGCGGGAACCCGGAGCTGGTACGGCACGGAGATCGCTACCTCGCCTGCGGGCAACCGTGCTGAGCGGGACCGGCCTGGTCGCCGGATACCGCGTCGGGGTGCCCGTGCTGTCCGAAGTGGACATTCAGATCGCGCGCGGTGAAGTGGTCGGGCTCGCCGGGCCCAGTGGGTGTGGCAAGTCGACCCTGGCCAGGGTGCTGACCTTGCTGATGGCGCCGTGGGCCGGGCAGGTCAGCGTGGACGGCGAGCCGGTGCGCGGGTTCCGGCACGCCGCGCCGCGGGCCCAGCGGACCGCGATCGGAGTGGTCTTCCAGCAGCCCCGGCTCAGCGTGGACCCGCGCTTCACCCTGCACCAGATCGTGGCCGAACCCTTGCGCGCCAACCGGAAACACCCGGTGGACGAGCGGGTGGCCGAGCTGACCGACCAGGTCGGGCTCACCGCGGAACTGCTGCGCAGACGGCCGCACGAGGTCAGCGACGGGCAACTGCAACGGGCCTGCCTGGCCAGGGCGCTCGCCCTCGAACCGCGCTACCTGGTCTGCGACGAGATGACCGCGATGCTGGACGCCTCCACCACCGCCGCACTGGTCGGCGTGGTGGCCGACCACAGCAACTCCACCGGAACCGGGGTGCTGGCGATCAGCCACGACGAGCCGCTGCTGTCGGTGTGGGCGGACCGGGTGGTGCGGTGGCAGATGACAGGGGAGGAACAGTGATCGATCTCGACCGGGTCCGCGCGGACACACCGGGCTGCCAGGAGCAGGTTTTCCTGGACAGCGCGGGAAGTTCGCTGCCACCCGAACCCGTGCTGGCCGAGGTCGTCGGTCACCTGAAACGGGAAGCGGAGGTCGGCGGCTACCGGGCGGCGGCCGAACGGGGCGCGGACCTGGACGCGGGATACCAGGTCGCCGCGGACTTCTTCGGTTGCGCGCCAACCGATATCGCCTTCACCGACAGCGCCACCCGGTCCTGGCTGCTCGGCATGTCCGCGGTGCCACTGGCCGCGGGCGACCGGATCCTTCTCAGCCAGGTCGAGTACGGCAGCAACGCGATCGGGCTGATGCAGCGGGCCGAGGAGGTCGGCGCCACCGTCGAACTGGTGCCCAGCGCCGCGGACGGCGCGATCTGCGTGCGAGCGCTCAAGGAACTCCTGGACGAGCGGGTCAAGCTGGTCTCGGTGGTGCACATGCCCACCAACGGCGGGCTGGTCAACCCGGCCAAGGAGATCATCGACGCCGCGCACGAGGTCGGCGCGCTCACCCTCCTGGACGCCTGCCAGACCGCCGGGCAGCGGCGGGTGCGACTGGACGAGCTGGGCGCGGACCTGATCTCGGTCACCGGCCGCAAATGGCTGCGCGGGCCACGCGGCACCGGGGTGCTCATCGTCAATCCCGTTGCCGCGCACCGGCTCCGGCCGCCGCTGATCGACCAGCACTCGGCCGACTGGATCGGGCTCGGCCAGTGGACCCTGCGCCCGGACGCCCGCGTGCACGAGCTGTGGGAGTACTCCGTGGCCGACCGGCTCGGCCTGATCGCGGCCCTGCGGTACGCCGATGAGCTGGGTATCGACGACATCCAGGCCGCCGTGGTCGAACGCGCCGAACTGCTGCGCGCCGAACTGTCCGCACTGCCCGGGGTCACCGTGCACGACCTGGGCACCGAACGCGGCGGGATCGTCAGCTTCAGCCTGGCCGGGATGGACGGCATGGACGTCAAGAAAGCCTTGCTGGCCAAGAACATCACCCTGTCCGTCGGCGGACCCACCGGGGCGCTGCTGGACATGACCGCGCGCGGGCTGAGCCAGGTGATCCGGGCCTCGCCGCACTACTTCGTCAGCCACGCCCAGCTCACCCGGTTCGTGGCCGCCGTCGCCGCCCTCACCGGCTGACCGAACGCGGGGCCACCGTCCGAAGTGGACGGTGACCCCGCGGGTTCAGGCTTGGCTACCTCAGCTGGTCACCAGGCGCAGGCCGTAGGCGCCCAGGATCTCGTTCACCGGCTGGAAGTAGATGATGCCCGCGGCCAGGTCGCCACCGGAGGTGACACCCTGGGCCTGGTTGCCGGAGATGAACGACCCACCCGAGTCACCGCGGTCGGCGCGGGCGTTGGTGCGGGTCAGGCCGGTGACCGCGCCCTGGGCGTAGTTCACCGTCTGGTTCTTGGCCTGCACCGAGCCACAGGTCCAGCTGGTGGTCGAACCCGACTTGCAGATCGAGGCGCCCACCGCGGCCTCCGAGGAGCCCGCCACCCGGACGGTGCCGCCGCTGTAGTTGTTCACCACACCGCGCGGGGTCCAGTTCGCGTTCACCGCGACCCAGGCGTAGTCGTTGCCAGGGAAGGAAGAACCGCGGAAGGTGCCCTGCGCGACCTGGTTGAAGCCCTGGGTCGCGGTGCCGGTCCGGCCGCAGTGCCCGGCGGTGACGAACCCGCCCTGCACCGAGAAACCGACCGAGCAGCGGCCGCCCATGTAGTAGGCGTCGCCACCGCGCACGTCGTAGAGCGGCTCGTTCTTCGCCGCGGCCTCGACCACGGAGACCGCGCCGCGGTCCACCCCGGTCCTGGCCACGAAGTCGGCGGCCTTGGCGGCCTGGCCCGGCTGCACGTTGACCACGACGCGGTTGTTGGCCACGTCCACGTACCAGCCGGAGACGTCGGCGGGCGCCTGGTCCTGGTTGAGCCGGGAGACGACCGAGTCCAGCTTGTTCGCGCTGTGCGCCACGAACTTCGGCTCGGCGCCCGCCGCGCGGACTTCGGCGGCCTTGGCCGCGTCCGTCACGCCGACCACCAGTTTCGCCTGGCCTGCGGCGAAGTGCGCGCCACCGAAGGAGTCGGCCAGCGCGGTGCGCAGGCTCTGCTCGACCGTGCCCGCCTTGGCTTCGGCGGCGACCCGCTGTACCGCCTGGTCAGCGGTGAGGCCGAGGTCGTGCTGCATGGCCTCCAGCATCCCCTGGTTCAGCAGGGGGGAGGACTCGGCGGCGGCCGGCAGGGTGGCCGCCACGGTCGCACCGACCGCGAGCGCGAGTGCGGAGGTCACGATTTTTGCGCGTGCGTTCATCATCAGGGTTTCTCCAGTGCAGTGGTTACAGGGGGACCACGCTGGACAACCGGCGGAGACCTTGTTCGTTGTCCGTGAGATGAACGGTATGGAACCTGCCGCAAACGTTGGCAGGTCCGATCGTATTGGTGCCACAGCAGTATTGAAGGCGGCCATTCTGTTTAAAGGAGAACTTGCGGCAGGAGGAGTCCACAAAGGAAGAACCCCTGGTCGCCGGAGGACGGTGGCGACCAGGGGTTCCGCTGGGGTTTTCGTGGTTCAGCAGATCAGCAGGTCTTGCCGATCACCCGCGGCACACAGTCCGCATAGGACAGCATGAGATCCACCGCGCGGTCGTTGCGAGCAGTCTCACGATTGATCACGGTGTCATTCGGGTAGAAGCCGCCGATGCCGGGACCGCCGCCGTACATCTCGAAGGTGTAGGACCAGATCTTGTGCTGGCCCCACATCCAGTCGGTGATGTCGCCGTCGGTGACGTAGAGGTCGCTGCCCTGCTCCGGCTTGTAGTTGTTGGTCGCCGCCATCTGCCTGCCCAGGGTCTGGAAGGTCCGGGCCTCGTCGGCGTTGAGACCGGGTGCGGTGTCGGCCTTGGTCCAGCCGAAGGGCCACAGCACCAGTTCGCCGTAGGTGTGGAAGTCGATGTTGGCGGTGATCTGCTGCTTGCCGCCGACCACCCTGGAGTTGACGAAGTTGCTCAGCGCCCTGGTCTCCGGCGCGGAGAACGCGGACGGGCCGCGGTAGGTCTCACTGCTCGGCGAACCGCTGGAACCACCGCAGCAACCCCACTTGTAGCCCCAGTTGCGGTTGGGGTCGGTGCCCTGGCCCTGCCGGTTCTTGCGCCAGCTGCGGAAGCTGCCGGAGGCGATGTCGTACTCCGCGCCATCGGGGTTGACGCTGGGGATCACCCAGATCTCCCTGGTGTCCACGAAGTTCTTGATCGCCGGGTTGCTCGCGTAGTTGTCGGTGAACCGGTTCACGATCTGCAGGCACATCTCCACGGTCAGGTGCTCGCGGGCGTGCAGGTTGCAGTTGAACAGGACCTCGGGCTCGTTCTCGTCGGCAGCCACGTTGTCGCTGATCTTGACCATCCACAGGTCGCGGCCCTCGTGCGACTTGCCGATGCTGCGCAGTTGCGCGATCGAGGGGTGATCCGTCTGCGCCTTGCGGATGTTCGCGGTCATCTCCGCGAAGTTGTGGTACCCGGCGTAGCCCGACGGGAAGTCGGCGACCCCGAGGTCACCGCTACGGCCGGGCGTGAGGGCCTTCAGCTGCTCCTCGACCGTGCCCTGCGAGGTGAGGCTGAAGCCCTTGGCGCGCAAGGTCTTCGCCTGTTCGGCGCTGGCGGCCACGGTCATCTTGCCGTGCTGCGCGGAGAGCACGTCCACGCCGGTGTTCGCGACTTCGGTGCGCGCGTCGGCGGTGTGTGTGCCGCCGACCTCGTACACCACGTCACCAGGGGCGGCGGCCTGCGCGGGTGGCGCGCTGACCGAGCCGAGCGGGAGGAGCAGGGCGAGACCGGCGGCCGCGACCGCGGTCGCGACTCTGCGGCGGATCCGCAACATGGTGGCTCCGTTTCTGACAACGTACGCAGGGGTGAGTCGAGAGTGGTTGCGGGGCAAGGGCTCGGCAACCCGTCGGAAGTAGGGGGTCAGCAGGTGCCGCCGACGATGCGCGGCACGCAGTCGGCGTAGGTCAGGATCAGGTCGACGGCCTTGTCGTTGCGGGTGGTCTCCCGGCCGATCAGCTCATCCGGCGGGTAGAAGCCGTACTGGCCGCCGAACATCTCGAAGGTGAAGCTCCAGATCTTGTGCTGGCCCCACATCCAGTCCCGGATCCCGCCGTCGGTGATGTAGAGATCGCTGGCCTGCTGCGGCTTGTACCCGTTGGTGGCCGCCATCTGGGTGCCGAGTTCCTTGAACGCCTTGAGTTCGGCGGCGTTGAGGCCGGGCGCGGTGTCGTCCTTGGTGTAGCCGAACGGCCACATGATCAGCTCGCCGTAGGTGTGCCAGTCGATGTGCGTGGTGATCTGCTGCCTGCCGCCGACCACTCTGGAGTTGACGAAGTTGCTGACCGCCCTGGTCTCCGGCGCGGAGAAGGCCGCGGTGCCCCGGTAGTCGGTGCTGGTCGGGGTGGAGCTGGAACCGCCGCAGCAGCCCCACTTGTAACCCCAGTTGCGGTTGAGGTCGGTGCCGAAGCTGCCGCCGGCGTTGGGCTGGCGGTTCTTCCGCCAGGACCGGTAGGAGCCGGTGGCGATGTCGTACTCGGAGCCGTCCGGGTTCACGTTGGAGGCGACCCAGATCTCCCTGGTGTCCACGAACTTCTTGATCGCCGGGTCGGTGGCGTAGCCCTCGGTGAGCCGGTTGATGATGCGCAGGCACATCTCCACGGTCAGGTGCTCCCGCGCGTGCTGGCTACAGGTGAACAGCACCTCGGGCTCGTTCTCGTCCGCGCCCACGTTGTCGCTGATCTTGGTCAGCCACAGGTCGCGGTTCTCGTGCGATTTGCCGATGCTGGTGGTGCTGGCCAGTCCGGGGTGATTCGTGCCGATCTTGCGCAGTTCGGCGCCCAGCTCGGTGAAGTTGTGGTAGCCGGAGTCCGCAGGCGGGAAGTCCATGATCCGGGCCGGGGCGGCGGGTTTGGCGGTGGCGGACAACGGGATCATCGTGCCCAGGGCGAGGGCGGCGCCCAGTGCGACGGCGAGTCCTCGGGAGAGACGTCTGCGCGACATGTGTCCTTCTTCGTTGCGGTGGCAGGGAATGGTGGAACAGGTACGCCGAATCCGGCCGCCCACTTCGGTGTGGGACGGCCGGACGCGGACCTGGTCAGTGGGTCAGCAGGTCTTGCCGATCACGCGCGGCACGCAGTCGGCGTAGGTCAGCATGAGGTCGACCGCCCGGTCGTTGCGGCTGGTCTCCCGGTTGATCACCTCATCGGGTGGGTAGAAGCCGCCGCCCCAGATCGAACTCGGGAACATCTCGAAGGTGTAGGACCAGATCTTGTGCCTGCCCCACATCCAGTCGATGCTGCTGCCGTCGGTGATGTAGAGGTCGCTGGACTGCTGCGGCTTGTAGTTGTTGGTCGCCGCCATCTGCCTGCCCAGGGTCTGGAAGGTGCGGGCGTCGTCGGCGGTCAGGCCGGGACCGGTGTCCGCGGTGGTGTAGCCGTAGGGCCAGAGCACCAGCTCGGAGAAGGTGTGGAAGTCGATGTTGGCGGTGATCTGCTGCTTGCCGCCGACCACCCGGGAGTTCACGAAGTCCCGCAGCCGCGCGGTTTCCGGCGCGGAGAAGGCCGACGGGCCGCGGTAGGTGTCACTGGAGGTGCTGCCGCTGGAACCGCCGCAGCAGCCCCAGTTGTAGTCCCAGTTCCGGTTGAGGTCGGTGCCTGCCGGGGCCTGCCGGTTCTTCCGCCAGGACCGGTAGGAGCCGGTGGCCACGTCGTACTCGGAGCCGTCCGGGTTGACGCTGGGGATCACCCAGATCTCCCGGCTGTCCACAAAGGACTTGATCGCCGGATCGGTGGTGTAGCCGTCGGTGAACCGGTTCACGATGCGCAGGCACATCTCCACGGTGAGGTGCTCGCGGGCGTGCTGGTTGCAGTTGAACAGGACCTCGGGCTCGTTCTCGTCCGTGGCCACGTTGTCGCTGATCTTGATCATCCACAGGTCGCGGTTCTCGTGCGACTTGCCGATGCTGCGCAGTTGCGCGATGCCGGGGTGGTCCGCCTCGGCCTTGCGCAGCTCCGCGGTGACCTCGGCGAAGTTGTGATAGGCCGCGTCGGCAGGGGGGAAGTCGGCGATCCCGAGATCACCGTGGCTGTGGTCCCCGTGCTCGCCCGCGGCCCGGAACTCCACCTCGAAGCCCTTGGCGCGCAGCACCCGCACCTCGGCCTCGCTCGCCCGGACGCTCATCACGTCCCCGTCGGCGCCCATGACGTCGATGCCGGTCCGGGCCACCGCGCTGCGGAGTTCCGGGGTGCCGACCTTGTGCACGAGATAGATCGCCTTGGCCGCGTGTGCGGCCGCGGCCGCCGCGCTGCTCTCGGCGGGACTGGGGGTGGTGGCGCTGGTCGTCATCGGGGTAGCCAGCAGGAGCGCCGCGCAGGCCGCGGTTGCCGTCGCCAGCAGGGTGCGACGTCTGGTCAACATCGTGCCTCCGATCTTTGACGGAGCGTGATGAGACTTCAGCGTCAGGTAGCCGCGGGTCTGTGGACAACCCGCCCCTCGGCGGGATTGTTCACCAGTTTTTCCCCGTTGACGGGTCGCGGGCGGTCCGGAGCGGGCCTCCGGCGCCACCCCGGGTGGCGGGATGATTTCCGCCGGGACGGCCGCCTGGCCGGAATGGATCCAGCGCGGGCTCGCCGGGCCGTGATAACGCGCACCACCGGACCAGGCCCGCGCGCGGACCGATTAGGCTGGGTACCTGCGTAAACCGTCTACCACGAGGAACCACGATGCTGCGCCGCACCGACCTCCGAGGTCGAGTCCCCTCCGCCGCCGAGCTGCGCGCCACGCTGCCGCGCGCCGAGGTCGACGTGGATGCGGTCCTGCATCAGGTCCGGCCGGTGGTGGAGGCGGTGCGCGCGACCGGGGTGACCGCGGCGCTGGAGTACACCGAACGCTTCGACGGGGTCCGCCCCGCCGCCATCCGGGTGCCGGTGGCCAAGCTGGGCGAGTCCCTGACCGCGCTGGACCCGGCGGTGCGCGCGGCGCTGGAGGAGTCGATCCGGCGGGCCACCCTGGTGCACGCCGATCAGCGGCGGGTGGACAAGACCACCCAGGTGGTGCCCGGCGGCACCGTGACCGAGCGCTGGGTGCCGGTCGGGCGGGTCGGGCTGTACGTGCCCGGCGGGCTCGCCGTCTACCCCTCCAGCGTGATCATGAACGTGGTGCCTGCCCAGCAGGCCGGGGTGGAGTCGCTGGTGGTGTGCTCGCCGCCGCAGGCGGAGTTCGGTGGACTGCCGCACCCGGCGATCCTGGCCGCCTGCGCGCTGCTCGGGGTCACCGAGGTGTGGGCGGTCGGCGGCGCGCAGGCGATCGCGCTGGCCGCGTACGGCGGCACCGACACCGATGGGTCCGAGCTGACGCCGGTGGACCTGATCACCGGGCCGGGCAACGTGTACGTGACCGCGGCCAAGCGACTGCTGCGCGGACTGGTCGGCATCGACTCCGAGGCCGGACCGACCGAGATCGCGGTGCTGGCCGACAGTACCGCCGACCCCGCGCATGTGGCCGCGGACCTGATCAGCCAGGCCGAGCACGACACCCTGGCCGCCAGCGTGCTGGTCACCACCTCGGTGGAACTGGCCGAGGCGGTGGACGCCGAACTCGGGCGCCAGGTGGCCGCGACCAAGCACACCGAACGGATCCGGATCGCCCTCGGTGGCCCGCAGTCCGGCTGCGTGCTGGTGTCCACTGTGGACGACGGACTGCGGGTGGTGGACGCCTACGCGGCCGAGCACCTGGAGATCCAGACCGTGGACGCGGCGGCGGTGGCGGCCAGGGTGCGCAACGCCGGGGCGATCTTCGTCGGGGCCTACGCGCCGGTCTCCCTCGGCGACTACTGCGCCGGATCCAACCACGTGCTGCCCACCGGCGGCTGCGCCCGGCACTCCTCCGGGCTGAGCGTGCAGACCTTCCTGCGCGGCATCCACGTCATCGACTACAGCGAGCAGGCCCTGCGCGAGGTCGCCGCGGCGGTGGTCGCGCTGGCCGACGCCGAGGACCTGCCTGCGCACGGCCAGGCCGTCACCGCCCGCTTCGGCGGTACGTCATGAGCGAGATCATCGGCGCCGGGGTGCGGCTGGACGAGCTGCCGCTGCGGGCGGATCTGCGTGGCCGCTCGCCCTACGGCGCGCCGCAGCTGGACGTGCCGGTCCGGCTCAACACCAACGAGAACCCGTACCCGCCGCCACCCGAACTCATCGAGGACGTGGCCAGGGCGGCGCGCGCGGCGGCGGAAACCCTGCACCGCTACCCGGACCGGGACGCGGTCGAGCTGCGCACCGCCCTGGCGGCCTATCTCAGCACGGCCACCGGCGTCGGACTGAACACGGCGAACCTGTGGGCGGCCAACGGGTCCAACGAGATCCTGCAGCAGATCCTGCAGGCCTTCGGCGGGCCGGGCCGCACCGCGGTCGGCTTCGAGCCCTCCTACTCGATGCACCCGATCATCGCCGCCGGCACCCGCACCGACTGGCTGCCCACGCCGCGCCGGGCCGACTTCACCCTGGACCCGGACGCCGCGGCCGCGGCCATCGCCGACCGCGCGCCGGATGTGGTGTTCCTGACCAGCCCCAACAATCCCACCGGCGGCTCCATCCCGGCGGCGGACCTGCGGCGGCTGATCGAGGCCGCGCCAGGGATCGTGGTGGTGGACGAGGCCTACGCCGAGTTCTCCGCGCGGGAGAGCGCGATCGGGCTGCTGGCGGAGTTCGGCGGCAAGCTCATCGTCACCCGCACCATGAGCAAGGCATTCGCCTTCGCCGGTGGCCGCCTCGGCTACCTGGCCGCCGCACCCGCGGTGGTGGACGCGCTGCTGCTGGTCCGGCTGCCCTACCACCTGTCCACGCTCACCCAGGCCGCAGCCACCGCCGCGCTGCGGCACGCCGAGGGCACCCTGGACTCGGTGCACAAGCTCATCGCCGAACGCGAACGCGTGGTGGAGTCCCTGGCGGACATGGGATTCCGGGTTACCCCCAGCGACGCGAACTTTGTCCTTTTCGGACAGTTCGCGGACGCGCCTGCCGCCTGGCTGTCCTATGTGGACCGTGGGGTGCTGATCAGGGACGTCGGCATCGCCGGGCAGCTGCGGGTGACCATCGGCACGCCCGAGGAGAACGACGCCTTCCTTGCCGCGAGCAAGGAGATCTTTGTGGAGGTGACACAGTGAACCGGATCGCCAGGGTCGAGCGGACCACCAAGGAGTCCTCGATCGTGGTCGAACTCGACCTCGACGGGGCTGGCAAGGTCGACATCGAGACCGGTGTCCCCTTCTACGACCACATGCTGCACGCGCTCGGCTCGCACGCCGCCTTCGACCTGACCGTGCGCGCCACCGGCGACACCCACATCGACGCGCACCACACCGTCGAGGACACCGCGATCGTGCTCGGCCAGGCCCTGCGCCAGGCCATCGGCGACGCGGCCGGGGTGCGCCGCTTCGGCGACGCCTGGATCCCGATGGACGAGACCCTCGCGCACGCCGCGATCGACCTGTCCGGGCGGCCCTACTGCGTGCACACCGGCGAACCGGAGCTGCTGGCCGGATTCACCATCGGCAACAACTACCCGGCCGTGCTGAACCGGCACGTGTTCGAGTCGCTGGCCTTCCACGCCCGGATCGCCTTGCACGTCCGGGTGATCCACGGCCGGGACCCGCACCACATCACCGAGGCCCAGTACAAGGCCATCGCCAGGGCGCTGCGCGCGGCGGTGGAACCCGACCCGCGGATCTCCGGAATCCCGTCCACGAAGGGCGTGCTCTGAGCGGCTCCGCTACCCTGCTGGTCGTTTGCCCCCGCGGGGGCTGGGAACCGGAAGGTGTGTCGTGGTCGTCAAGGACTGGGTGTGGCTGATCCTGCTCGGGCTGGCTGGCTTCCTGCTGGGCGGGGTGTACGTGACCTGGAAGTCCTCGAGGATGTTCGCCTTCGTGCTGCTCGCGGGCGCGATCCTGGCCGCGGCGGGCGCGGTCACCTGGATGATCTGACGGTGACCGCGCCCATTCCGAGATCAGCCGGAATCCTGACCGGTCAGGCCAGGGCGGTGTTGCTGGAGCGCTTCGGCCACCTCGTCGAGGCCGTGTTCAGCTACGGCGCCGTCGAGATCGACCCGGCCCACCTGGTGCTGTGGGTGCTGCTCAAGGGACCGGCGGACGGCCTGCCCGAGTGGTACCAGCCGCACCGCCAGCCCCGCCCGGCCGGACTGCCAGCGGAGCTGCTCGACACCGTGGACGCGATGCGCGCCGCGGTGGTGGACTGCTTCCGCGACCACTGGCCGGACCCCGATGAGCTGCTGATCGGCTTCGACTCGGCCGAGCGGGTCCGCGACCACGGCGGGTACCAGTACTTCCGGGGCTGATCAGGCCTGGGCGAGCGGCTGCTGCAGTTCGGTGACCCAGTCGGACTGGTCGTGGTCCGGCCCGGCCACCAGGTAGAACTCCCTGGACGGGCCTGCCGGGCGGTAGCCGTTGGTCTCCACCCACTTGGCCAGGGCCTGGAACGGGCCGCCGATCTCCATCATCGAGCCGTGGTGCACCAGGGTGGCGGCCTGGGGCACCTCGGGCAGGTCCACGATGGCGAACTCCTGGCCGGGCGCGGCCTCGGTGTTCACCGGGACCCCGGCGTGGATGATGATCGGGCCGTCCTCGCCCTCGGGCAGCTCGTAGTAGGCGATGGTCGGGCCCACCGGGTGCACCCCGGCCTGGCCCAGGACCGCGAACAGCCGGTCGTACAGCGGGCCGATCACCGGGCTGATGCTGCCCGGCGCGAAGTCCGAGGCGGTGCCGGTCAGCTCGGCGATGCGGACCGCGGGCAGGTTCTTGACGACGACGTCGGTGCTGGGCATGCGCCCCTCGCTCTCGATGATGCGGAGCCTCGCCTCGACCTGGTTCAGCCGCTGCCGGGCCGCCGCGATGTCCGCGGCCAGCTCGGTCCGGCGCAACCGCAGCATCCCGCGCAGCTCGGCCGCGTCCACCTGCTCGTCCAGGATCGAGCGCACCTGGTCCAGGGTGAAACCCAGGTCCTTCAACGCGATCACCCGGTTCAACCGGGACAGCTGATCGACCCGGTAGTAGCGGTAGCCGGTGGTCTGGTCCACCCGGTCGGGGGTGAGCAGGCCGAGCTGGTCGTAGTGCCGCAGCATGCGGACGGACACGTGTCCGTGCCTGGCGAAGTCTCCGATACTCAACATGACGAGAGCCGTTGTAGGACCTGACACCGTGTCAGAGTCAACGCCCGCCCTCCACCCGCGGCTTCAGCCCGGGCGAACCCGGGCCGTAGGCGGCCATCGCGTCGTCGGCGTTGTGCAGGAAACAGGACCGCAGGGACAGGCAGCCGCAGCCGATGCAGCCGGTGAGCCGGTCCCGGAGCAGTTGCAGCGCCTCGATCCGGGCGTTCAGCTCCTCCCGCCAGGTGCTGGACAGCCTGGCCCAGTCCGCCTTGGTCGGATTGCGGCCCTCCGGCAGGGTGGCGAGGGCACTCTGGATGTCCTCCAGGGTCAGGCCGACCCGTTGCGCGGCCCGGATGAAGGCCAGTCGCCGCAGTACCGACCGGTGGTATCGCCGCTGGTTGCCCGCGCTCCGCTCGGAGAAGACCAGGTGCTTCTCCTCGTAGAACCGCAGCGCGGTGTGGGGCACTCCGCTGCGTTCGGCGACCTCGCCGATCGTCAGCCAGTTGGGCAGGGCTTCCATGAACGCTTGACCTCCAGTTTGGTCGAGGTTACATGCTCGGAGCCATGACAGCGAAGGAAATGACCACACCGCGGGCCTTCGCCGAGCTGCCCGCGCTGATCGCCAGGATGACCGGCGACGAGAAGCACAGCGCCGCCGCCAACTCGACCATGGACGTGCTGTGGGTGCTCTACGACCGCGTCCTCAACGTCTCCCCGGACCGCCAGGACGACCCGGACCGGGACCGCTTCTACCTGTCCAAGGGCCACGGCCCGATGGCCTTCTACGCGGTGCTGGCCGCCAAGGGCTTCCTGGACGAGTCCGTTGTGGACGACTGGACCGCGTTCGACTCCCCGCTGGGCCAGCACCCGGACCGGGTCCTGGTGCCCGGCGCGGAGATCAGCAGCGGTTCCCTCGGCCACGGCCTGCCCCTCGCCGTGGGCACCGTGCTCGGCCTGCGCGCCCAGGGCCGCACCGGCGTCCGGGTGGTCGTGCTGGTCGGTGACGCCGAACTGGACGAGGGCAGCAACCACGAGGCCATCGCACTGGCCGGGCGACTCGGCCTGGACCAGCTCACCGTGGTGGCGGTCAACAACTTCTCCGGCACGCACGGCTGGCCCGGCGGCATCGCCGACCGCTTCACCGTGGAGGGCTGGGCCGGTCGCACCGTGGATGGCCGCGACCACGACGACCTGTACAGCGCGTTCACCACCCCGCGCCCCGGGCGTCCGCTCGTGGTCGAGGCCCTGATCGGACTGGAGGGTTCGGAATGACCAGCACGACGACCACCACCATGCGCGAGGTGTTCGCCCAGACCGTGTCCGAGGCCATGGACACCGACCCGCGGATCGCGGTCGTGCTGGCCGAGATCTCCAGGGACGCCTTCGCGCCCACCGCCGCCCGGCACCCGGACCGGGTGATCAACGTGGGCATCCGGGAGCAGCTCATGGTCAGCGTCGGCGGCGGCCTGGCCCTGTCCGGGATGCGGCCGGTGGTGCACACCTACGGCCCGTTCCTGGTGGAGCGGCCGTTCGAGCAGATCAAACTGGACCTCGGGCACCAGGACGTGGGCGCGGTGCTGGTCAGCATCGGCGGCTCCTACGACGACCCGGTGTGGGGCCGCACCCACCAGGTGCCCGGCGACGTGGCGCTGTTCGACACCCTGCCCGGCTGGACCGTGCACACCCCCGGTCACCCCGCCGAGGTGCCCGCGCTGCTGGAACCCGCGCTGGCCGGGGACGACCTGGTCTACCTGCGCCTGTCCACCCGCACCAACACCCGGCCCTACGCCGGGGGACCCGGGTTCACCACCCTGCGCCGCGGCCGCCGGGGCGTCGTGCTCGCCGTGGGCACCACCGCGGACGCCGTGCTCGCCGGCACCGAGGGCCAGGACGTGACCGTGCTCTACGCGGCCACCGTGCGCCCCTTCGACGGCGCGGGCCTGCGGGCCGCGATCGAGCAGGTCGACCGGCCCGATGTGGTGCTGGTCGAGCCGTACCTGCGCGGCACCTCCGCGCTGCCGGTCAGCGACGCGCTGCGCCGTCAGCCGCACCGGTTGCTCTCCCTCGGCGTCAGCCGGGACAGCGAGGTCAGGGCGTACGGGACGCCCGAGCAGCACGACGTGCTGCACGGACTCGACGCGGGCGGTATCGCCAAGGCCGTCCGCGAGTTCCTTGGCTAGGCTGTGCCGGTGACCAGCGTCGTTGTACTGGACTACGGATTCGGCAACATCCGCTCCGCTGAACGCGCCCTGCGCCGGGTCGGCGCCCAGGTCGAGGTGACCGCCGACCCCAGGGTGGCCCAGGCCGCCGACGGGCTCGTGGTGCCCGGCGTCGGCGCGTTCGGGGCCTGCATGGCCGGACTCCGCAAGGTCCATGGCGAGAAGGTCATCGGGCAGCGACTGGCCGGGGGCAGGCCGGTGCTGGGCATCTGCGTGGGACTGCAGATCCTGTTCGAGAAGGGCGTCGAGCACGGCACCGAGGCCGAAGGCTGCGGGGAGTGGCCGGGCACGGTCGAGCGGCTCACCGCCCCGGTGCTGCCGCACATGGGCTGGAACACCGTGCGCGCGCCGGCCGGGTCCACCCTGTTCGCCGGGCTGGACGAGCAGACCCGGTTCTACTTCGTGCACTCCTACGGCGTGCGCGAGTGGACCCTGGACCCCGAACCGCCGCTGCCCAAGCCGCTGGTCACCTGGGCGCACCACGGCGAGGACTTCGTGGCCGCGGTGGAGAACGGGCCGCTGTGCGCCACCCAGTTCCACCCGGAGAAGTCCGGCGACGCCGGGGCGCACCTGCTGGAGAACTGGCTCAAGTCCGTCGTTTAGGCTTCCCGGGTGACGTTTACGCTGCTCCCGGCCGTTGATGTGGCCGAAGGCAAGGCTGTCCGCCTGGTCCAGGGCGAGGCAGGCACCGAGACCTCCTACGGCGAGCCGTGGCAGGCCGCGCTGGCCTGGCAGGACGGCGGCGCCGAGTGGATCCACCTGGTCGACCTGGACGCCGCCTTCGGCCGGGGCAGCAACCGCGAACTGGTCGCGGACGTGGTCGGGCGCCTGGACGTCAAGGTCGAACTCTCCGGCGGCATCCGCGACGACGACTCGCTCAAGGCCGCGCTGGCCACCGGCTGCGCCAGGGTCAACCTGGGCACCGCCGCGCTGGAGGACCCCCGCTGGTGCGCCAAGGCCATCGCCGAATACGGCGAGAAGATCGCGGTCGGCCTGGACGTGCGGATCACCGCCGCCGGGCACCGGGTGGCCGGCCGCGGCTGGACCACCGACGGCGGCGACCTGTGGGAGGTACTGGCCCGCCTGGACCGCGACGGCTGCCCGCGCTACGTGGTCACCGACGTCAGCAAGGACGGCACCCTGCAGGGCCCCAACGTCGACCTGCTGCGCGAGGTCTGCACCCGCACCGAGGCCCCGGTGATCGCTTCTGGGGGCATCTCCAGCGTCGGCGACCTGGTCAAGCTGGCCGAACTGGCCCCGCTGGGCCTGGAGGGCTCGATCATCGGCAAGGCGCTCTACGCCGGCGCCTTCACCCTGCCCGAGGCCCTCGCCGCGGTCGGCTAATCCAGTTCGTCCGGCGGGTCCGGCGTGGTCCGCGGGTCCAGCTCGATCCGGATCCCGATCGTCCGGCCCGCCGCGGGCTTGGCGCGCAACGTGGTCAGGCGGCCGAGCAGCCCGTACTTCTTGTTGATCATCCGCACCACCTTCGCGGTGCCCTCGGCGTCGACCAGCGTCGCCGTCGCGGGCACCGCGGGCCCGGTCTGGCTGCCACGCACCGTGCACGGCGCCACCCGCACGGTGCCATCCCGCCGCAGCCGCTTGACCTTGCCCGCCTCGGCGTTCGACCAGGCGTAGAGCAGCTCGCCCTCGGCGACCACCCAGACCGGCGTGTCCACCGCGGTGCCATCGCGGCGGAAGGTGGTCAACAGGATGTACTTCGCCGAGCTGAGATCGCTGGTCACAGCCGCCAGCCTAGGCCCACCAGGGGGTGCTTGGCGTGGCGCGACCCGGTCCGGCCCTTGTTGCGAAACAGGCGTGGCGCGCAGCGACACGGCGGGCTCTTCACCAGCGGCGGGGTGCCGATTTTTCGCGTTGCCTTGTCGTGGTCTCGACGCATCCGAAGCTTGCTTCGCGTGCGGCGAGGCCACGACGAGGCGACTTAGAGGCGAAAAATCCAGCGCGCGGAGCGCGCCAATAAGATACAGCCATGTCCGTCGCTGTTCGTGTCATCCCCTGCCTGGACGTCGATCGGGGCCGGGTCGTCAAGGGCGTCAACTTCACCAACCTCATCGACGCGGGCGACCCGGTGGCGCTGGCCACCGCCTACGACGCCGAACATGCCGACGAACTGACCTTCCTGGACGTCACCGCCTCCGCCGGCAACCGCGAGACCACCTACGACGTGGTCCGGCGCACCGCCGAGCAGGTGTTCATCCCGCTCACCGTCGGCGGCGGCGTGCGCAGCGTGGAGGACGTGGACAAGTTGCTGCGCGCGGGCGCGGACAAGGTCAGCTTCAACACCGCCGCCATCGCCCGCCCCGAACTGCTGCGCGAGGCCGCCGAACGCTTCGGCGCCCAGTGCGTGGTGCTGTCCGTGGACGCCCGCCGGGTGCCCGAGGGCGGCAAACCCACCCCCTCCGGCTTCGAGGTCACCACGCACGGCGGCCGCACCGGCACCGGCATCGACGCGATCGAGTGGTCCGCCCGCGGCCAGGAACTCGGCGTCGGCGAGGTCCTGCTCAACTCGATGGACGCCGACGGCACCAAGGCGGGCTTCGACCTGGAACTGATCCGCGCGGTCCGCGGCGTCATCGACGTGCCACTGATCGCCAGCGGCGGCGCGGGCGCGGTCGAGCACTTCCCGCCCGCGGTGCAAGCCGGCGCCGACGCCGTGCTCGCCGCCAGCGTCTTCCACTTCGGCCAGCTGCGGATCAGCGAGGTCAAGGACGCCCTGCGCGCCGCGGGGGTGACCGTCCGATGACCAGCCCCCTGGACCCGGCCCTGGCCGCCCGCCTCAAACGCAACCCCGACGGCCTGGTGTGCGCGGTCGCCCAGCAACGCGGCACCGGCGAGGTGCTCATGGTCGCCTGGATGGATGACGAGGCCCTGCACCGCACGCTGACCACCCGCAAGGCCACGTACTACTCGCGCAGCAGGCAGTCGTACTGGGTGAAGGGGGAGACCTCGGGGCACACCCAGCACGTGCACGAGGTCCGGCTGGACTGCGACGGTGACACGTTGCTGCTGGTGGTGGACCAGGTGGGCGCGGCCTGCCACACGGGGGAGCGGACCTGCTTCGACGCGGACGTGCTCCTCCGAATGGAGGACTGAGCTGGGCCTGTTCAGGGGAGTCGCTGCTACGGTCGCTGGGAGGAGCGATCAAGGGGGGAACCTTGACGGGGAAGCTCGCGGTCAGCGCCGACCAGCTCACCGGAGCAGGCCGGGACCTGCTGGCCTTGGCCGACCAGGCACATCGGGACATCCGCGCCAACAGTGGCGCGCAAGACGGCGACGCGGCGGCGAACACCTCGTTCGCGCTGGCCCAGGCCTTGGCCCAGTGCGAGGACACCTGGTCGCTGGCCCTCACCGGGATCGCGACCAAGCTCGCCGTGGCGGGCGACACCCTGGAGCTGAACGCCCGGACCTACGCCGAGGCGGAGGCCACCGCGCGCGGTGGGCTGACGCCGCGATGACCACGGTCGAGGAACTGCGCGAGGCCGAACCCACGGTGTTCACCCGGTCCGCGCAACGCTGGCAGGACCTGGCGAAGTCGATGACCGCCCGCGCCGAGGAGGCCACCCGGGCGCTGGGCGCGTTGGGGCGGTGGCGCGGGGCAGCGGCGGAACAGGCCAAGCAGCAGATCAGCGGCCAGCGCACCCGGCTGAGTGACCTCGCGCGGGGCCTCACCGGCATCCCGCCGGTGCTGCGCGACGCGGGCGAGCGCCTGACCCGGCTGCAGGAGCTCCTGCGCACCGCGCTGCACACCGCGCACCTCCATCGCCTGCGCGTGTCCAGCGACGGCTACGTCGCCGACGACGCGGTGGTCGTGGCCACCCCGTCCCAGGCGGGTCATCCGGACCGGGCGCGACTGTGCGCCGAACTGACCATTACCCTGCGGGACGCCCTCCGGCAGGCCGCCACCGTGGACGCCGAGGCCGCCGCGGCGGTGCGCCGGATCACCCAGGAAGCCACCGGCATGGCACCGGGCGGCATCCAGGTGTGCACCCCGGTGAGCGGCACCGTCCCGGCCGCGGGCACCTCGCCCGCCGAGGTGAAGCGGTGGTGGGACGGGCTGAGCATCGCCGATCGCGAGTCGCTGCTGGCCACCGACGGCGCCCGGATCGGCGCGCTGGACGGCATTCCGGCCGTGGTGCGGGACCGGGCGAACCGGGTGGTGCTGGCGGGGTTACAGGCCAGTGTGAGCGAGGAGCGCACGCGGTTGGAGGCCAAGCCCTACCGGACACCGGATGACCTGACGCGGCTGGAGGAGTTGCGGAAGAAGGGCGAGGGCCTGGACGCCATCGCGAAGCGGCTGGCCACCGCGCCCAGCGACCGCCAACAGCAGCCGTTCCTGCTGCGGGTCAGCGCCGACGGCCAGGGGCGGGCGGTGGTGGCGATGGGCGATCCGGACCGGTCGGCGAACGTGGCCACGCTGGTGCCGGGCACCTTCTCCGGCCTCGCCGGTGGCGCGAGCTACCTCAAGCACGCCGACGCCATGGCCTACGCGGCTGCACAGGCGGGGTCGCCGTCGACCTCGGTGATCAGCTGGATCGGTTATGACGCCCCGCAGAGCCTGGTCCCTGGGGCGGCCCAGGACAGCTACGCCGACAACGCCAGGGCCGACCTGGCCCGGTTCCAGGACGGCCTGCGAGTCACCCATGACGGCCCGCCTTCGCACAACACCGTCGTCGGGCACAGCTACGGCTCCACCGTGGTCGGGCACACCGCCCGGGACCTGGGGATCAAGGCTGACGAGCTGGTCTTCATCGGCAGCCCGGGAGTCGGTGTCGAGCGGGCCGATCAGCTCAACATGCCGCCGGATCGCGTGCACGCCAGTGTCGCCGAGCACGACATCATCAAGACCACCAACACCCGGATCCCGGTGGCGGGGCTGCCGCCCGGCGTGCCGGACCCGATGGTGCCAGGGCCGGTACAGCCAGGTCCGCGGCTGGATATCGATCCGCACGGCCCCGACCCGGCCGGTTCTGGGTTCGGGGGCAAGGTGTTCACCTCCGACCCCGGCACTCCCGGCCCGTCCATTCTGGGTGGGCTCAGCGAAGCGGCCCACAACGAATACTGGGAAGAGAACAACAAGTCGTTGCGGAACATGGGGAGGATCATTGCCGGGCAGCCGACGAACTAGCCGCCTGTTCCTCGGCGTGATCATCGCCGTGGTGGCGGTGCTGGTGGCAGGGGTTGCCGTGTACGTCTACCAGTGGAGCAGGAGAGGCATGCAGCCGACCATCACCGCCGAGGAGGGTGCCCGCCAGGTCGAGGAGTACGTGCGGCAGGCCGCCGCGCACCTGCCTGCCCACGCCCGTCTGGTCAATTCGGGTGGCAATGAGAAGACCAGCACCGACCCCTGCGACCTGCCGTCCGACCACGGACCGCAGGGGCGGGTCCAGGTGTCGGTCAGTTACCAGATCCATGATCTGGACCCAGCCAAGTTCAACGAGTACTTCGACGCGCTGAAGGCATTCTGGACCGGCAACGGCTACACCGTGCTGGACGACTCCCGTCCGAAGGACTGGTACCTGTGGACGCAGCAGGAACCGGATGAGTTCCGGTTCAGCCTGCAAGGAAACGACCTCGGCAAGCTCTACCTCGGCGGCGTCTCGCCGTGCCTGTGGCCCAACGGCACCCCGCCGTCCTAACCCGCCCCCAGCTCCCCCGTCAGATACCGCTGCAACGTCGGCGCCACCGCCGCCACCACCGTGTCGTGATCCGCCGAGGCCAGCGGCTCCACCTTGATCACGTACCGCATCATCCCCAGCCCCGCGACCTGCGAGCCGACCAGCGCCGCGCGGAACTCCGGCCGGTCCGCCTCGATCGCCCGCGCGATCCGGCCGAACAGGGCGTGCGTGATGAACTCGCGCAGCATGGCCGCGGCGTCGTCGTGGCTGGAGGCGCTGCGCATCAGGGCCACGAACGGGCCGCCGCCGGTCTCGTCCCAGACCGTGACGAAACGGCGGACGATGCGGGCGCCGAGTTCCTCCTTGGGGCCGGGGATGACCGTTTCCAGTATTTGTTCCGGGGTGATCGGCATCTGCACGGCGGCGGCGAAGAGGCTTTCCTTGCCGCCGAACCAGTGGTTGACCATCGCCGGGTCGACCTGGGCCCTGGCCGCGATCATCCGCACGGTGGCGCCGTCGTAGCCCTGTTCGGTGAACACCGCCCGTGCGGCGCTCAGCAGCGCCCCCTTGGTGTCCTCGCCCGCGGGGCGGCGCCCGCGTCGTCTGGGTGCAGTGCTCTCGGCCACCGGCACATCATCTACCACCGACCCGGCACAATGTCCCCCATGGTCAGCGCGGTCAGCCCCACAGTCACCAGCACCCGCCCCGGCGGCACGCCGATGGGCGAGATCAGCCCCGGCCGGGAGGAGTTCCGCGAACTCGCCCGCGGCCGCAGGGTGATCCCGGTGGTGCGCCGGCTGCTCGCCGACGGCGAGACCCCGCTCGGGGTGTACCGCAAACTCGCCGCCAGCAGGCCCGGCACCTTCCTGTTCGAGTCCGCCGAGAACGGGCGCTCCTGGTCCCGCTGGTCCTTCGTGGGCGTGCGCAGCCCGGCCGCGCTCACCGTGGCCGGCGGCGAGGCGGTGTGGACCGGCACGCCGCCGGTGGGCATGCCCAGTGGCGGCGATCCCCTGGTGGCGCTGCGGGAGACCGTCGAGGCGCTGCACACCGATCCGCTGCCCGGACTGCCGCCGCTGACCGGCGGCATGGTCGGCTACCTCGGCTACGACACCGTGCGCCGCCTGGAACGGCTGCCCAGCCTGGCCGCAGCCGACCTGGACATCCCCGAACTGGTCATGCTGCTGGCCACCGACCTGGCCGCGCTGGACCACCACGAGGGCGTCATCACCCTCATCGCCAACGCGGTGAACTGGGACGACACCGACGAGCGGGTGGACGCCGCCTACGACGACGCGGTGGCCCGGCTGGAGGAGATGACCGCGAACCTGTGCACCGCGGCCGCGCCCACCGCCGCGGTCTTCCAGCGCCCGCAGCCGCGCTTCGACCGGCAGCGCACCAGCACGGACTACCGGGCCGCGGTGGAGACCGCCAAGGAGGCCATCCGGGCGGGCGAGGCGTTCCAGATCGTGATCTCGCAACGGTTCGAAGTGGACACCGACGCCGACGCGCTGGACGTCTACCGGGTGCTGCGCACCACCAACCCCAGCCCGTACATGTACCTGCTGCGGCTGGACGGGTTCGACATCGTGGGATCCAGTCCCGAGGCGTTGGTCACAGTCCGGGACGGCAAGGTGACCACCCACCCCATCGCGGGCACCCGCTGGCGCGGCGCCGACGACGAGGAGGACGCGCTGCTGGCCAAGGACCTGCTCTCGGATGAGAAGGAACGCGCCGAGCACCTGATGCTGGTCGACCTGGCCCGCAACGACCTCGGCCGGGTCTGCACGCCCGGCTCGGTGCACGTGGTCGATTTCTTCAGCGTGGAGCGGTACAGCCACGTCATGCACATCGTCTCCGCGGTCACCGGTGAACTGGCCCCCGGCCGCACCGCCTTCGACGCGGTCACCGCTTGCTTCCCGGCTGGCACCCTCTCCGGCGCGCCCAAGCCGAGGGCGATGGAGCTGATCGAGGAACTGGAGCCCAGCCGCCGCGCCCTCTACGGCGGGGTGGTCGGCTACCTCGACTTCGCCGGGGACGCCGACACCGCGATCGCCATCCGCACCGCGCTGATGAAGCAGGGCCGGGCCTACGTGCAGGCGGGCGCGGGCGTGGTGGCCGATTCCGACCCGGTCGCCGAGGACACCGAATGCCTCAACAAGGCCCGCGCGGTGCTGGCCGCGATCGCCACCGCGGAGACCCTGGAGCTGGCCAGTGAGCGCTGATCCGGAACCCACCGGCGAACCGGAGGCCGCACCCGCGCCGCGACGGCCGGGTGCCGGTCCACTGTGGACTGTCGTGCTGCTGCTCGCGGTCACCGCCGGTCTGCTCTGGGGCGCCAGTGGACTGGCCGCCGGACTGGCCCCGGCGGCCGGACTGGCCGCCTTCGCGGTGGCCGCGATCGCCGGTGTGCTGGCCGCCGGCGGCTGGTTCCGGCGGGTGCTCGGCGGGATCGTCGCGGTGGTCGCCTGCGGCGGCGCGGTGTTGCTGTGGGACGGGTTCTCCTCGCACTCCGTGGCTGGTTCAGCACTCGCGGTGCTTGGCCTGCTGACCCTGCTGGGCAGTGGGATCCTGGTGCTGGTCAAGGGGCGCCGGATGCCGCGGATGGGTGGAAAATATGCCGCGTCAAGCCAGGTCCGCCGATCGGTTGACGCTGATCGTCGCCTGTGGGACAGCCTGGACTCGGGGGCGGATCCCACCCTGCGCGACACCGCCGAAACGACGAACGACCTTGCTACCCAGGGCGGATCTGCCGACCCGATGCCAGAAGCCGACCGGCGGCGGGGTTAGCATCCTTTCGGCGCTTCGGCGCGGCGGGAAGGGGTTTCAAGTGCGGGAGCTTGCGAGCGAGCTGAGGCAAAACGGGGAGTGCGCGTGAGCATCCTGGAGGAGATTGTCGAGGGTGCGCGCGCGGATCTGGCCGTCCGGGAGGCGGAGGTCCCCTTCGAGTTGATCAAGGAACGCGCCCAGCTGGCGCCTGCGGCCAAGGATGTGATGGCGGCGCTGCGCGCGCCAGGGGTCGGCGTGATCGCGGAGGTCAAGCGGCGCAGTCCGTCCAAGGGCGACCTCGCCGACATCCCGGAGCCTGCCGAGCTGGCCAAGGACTACGCGGCAGGCGGCGCGCGGGTGATCAGCGTGCTGACCGAGGGCCGTCGCTTCGGCGGCTCGCTGGCCGATCTGGCCGCGGTGCGCGCGGTGGTCGATGTTCCGTTGCTGCGCAAGGACTTCATCGTCACCCCGTACCAGGTGCACGAGGCGCGGGCCTACGGCGCGGACATGGTGCTGCTGATCGTGGCGGCGCTGGAGCAGTTCGCGCTGGAGTCGCTGCTGGACCGGGTCGAATCGCTCGGGATGACCGCGCTGGTCGAGGTGCACACCGCGGAGGAGGCCGACCGCGCGCTGGAGGCCGGGGCCAAGGTGATCGGGATCAACGCCCGCAACCTGCACACCCTGGAAGTCGACCGGGACGTGTTCGGGCGGATCGCGCCCGGCCTGCCCTGGGAGGTCATCAAGATCGCCGAGTCCGGTGTGCGCGGTCCCGGCGACCTGATGGCCTTCGCCGGGGTCGGCGCGGACGCGGTGCTGGTCGGCGAGGGCCTGGTGACCAGCGGTGACCCCAGGGCCGCGGTGACCCAGTTGGTGACCGCGGGATCGCACCCCGCGTGCCCGCGACCCAGTCGCTGAACTCGCTCTAGGAGAGCAAGCAGAACATGAGCGTCAACCAGTCCGAACAGCTCGTCGAACACGGCCCGGACGACCGGGGCCACTTCGGCCCCTACGGCGGCCGGTTCATGCCGGAGGCCCTGGTCGCCGCACTGGACGAGCTGTCAGCGGCCTACGAGTCGGCCAGGGTGGACCCGGAGTTCACCGGCGAGCTGGACCGGTTGCTCAAGGACTACGCGGGCCGCCCGTCCCCGCTCACCGACGCCCCGCGCTTCGGCGAGCACGCGGGCGGCGCGCGGATCCTGCTCAAGCGCGAGGACCTCAACCACACCGGCTCGCACAAGATCAACAATGTGCTGGGCCAGGCGTTGCTGACCAAGCGGATGGGCAAGACCCGGGTGATCGCGGAGACCGGGGCCGGGCAGCACGGGGTGGCCACGGCCACCGCCTGCGCGCTGCTCGGGCTGGAATGCCTGGTCTACATGGGCGAGGTCGACACCGAGCGGCAGGCGCTCAACGTGGCCCGGATGCGGCTGCTGGGCGCCGAGGTCATCCCGGTCAAGACCGGGTCGCGCACGCTCAAGGACGCGATCAACGAGGCGCTGCGGGACTGGGTGGCCAACGTCGACCGCACGCACTACCTGCTCGGCACCGCGGCCGGTCCGCACCCGTTCCCGGTGATCGTCCGCAACCTGCACAAGGTCATCGGGCAGGAGTCCAGGGCACAGGTCCTGGAACGCACCGGGAAGCTGCCGGACGTGGTGGCGGCCTGCGTGGGCGGCGGGTCCAACGCGATCGGCATCTTCCACGGCTTCATCGACGACCCGGCCGTGCGGCTGGTCGGCCTGGAACCCGGCGGCGAGGGCCTGGACAGCGGACGGCACGGCGCCACGCTGTCCGCTGGCAGCCCCGGCGTGCTGCACGGCACCCGGTCCTACCTGCTGCAGGACGAGGACGGGCAGATCACCGAGGCGCACTCGATCTCCGCAGGGCTGGACTACCCGGGGGTCGGGCCGGAGCACTCCTGGCTCAAGGACATCGGGCGGGCCGAGTACCGGCCGGTGACCGACGCCGAGGCGATGGCCGCCTTCCAGCTGCTCTGCCGCACCGAGGGCATCATCCCGGCCATCGAGTCCGCGCACGCGCTGGCCGGCGCGCTCAAGCTCGGCCAGGAACTCGGACCCGAGGGCACCATCCTGGTGTGCCTGTCCGGGCGCGGGGACAAGGACGTGCACACGGCGTCGAAGTGGTTCGGCCTGGTCGGAGAGGACGCCTGATGTCGCGGCTCGCCCCGCTGTTCGAGACCTGCCGCGGTGAAGCTCGCGCGGCCCTGGTCGGCTACCTGCCCGCGGGCTACCCCACGGTCGCCGAGGGCACCGCGCTGCTCTCGGCGATGCTGGACGGCGGCTGCGACCTGGTCGAGGTCGGCCTGCCGCACTCCGATCCGGTGATGGACGGCCCCACCGTCGAGGCCGCCGCGCACCAGGCGCTGCGCAACGGCTTCCGGGTCCGGGACCTGTTCCCCACCGTCGAGGCGCTGGCCGCCAAGGGCGGTCGCGCGGTGGTCATGACCTACTGGAACCCGGTGCACCGCTACGGCGTGGACGCCTTCGCCCGCGACCTGGCCGCCGCCGGTGGCCTGGGCGTGATCACCCCCGACCTGATCCCGGACGAGGCCGAGGACTGGCTGGCCGCCGCCGAGACGCACGACCTGGACCGGATCTTCCTGGTCGCCCCCGCCTCCACCGACGAACGCCTGGTCCGCGCGGCCAAGGCCAGCCGGGGATTCCTCTACGCCGCCTCCACCATGGGCGTCACCGGCGCCCGGGAGACGGTCAGCAGCATGGCCCCGGCCCTGGTCGGCCGCCTCCGGCAGCACACCGACATCCCGGTCGGCGTCGGCCTGGGCGTGCGCTCCGGCGCGCAGGCGGCCGAGGTGGCGGCCTTCGCGGACGCGGTCATCGTCGGCTCGGCCTTCGTCTCGGCCACCGCGCGTGGCGAACAGGGCGTGCGTGACCTGGCCGGGGAACTCGCCGCGGGGGTGCGCGGGGCCAGCCAAGCCACGACCGGGTGAAGCGGTTCAGCTGAGGGCGGATCCGGGCCGGAACTGTCAGGGGCACCCGCCAGGATCGCCCCATGACATCCGCAGCACCCGGTCCGGCGTGTCAGACTGGACAGCGCCGGGCGAATCTCGGAGGTGACTCGCAATGGCCCTGCCCGCGGACACTGCACCTGACGCGTTCCCCGTCCACGCCGAGCCGTGGACGTTGGACGAGGTCCTCGCGATGCCCGAAGACCAAGGGCAACGCGTCGAACTCATCGACGGGACGGTCGTCGTGAGCCCGGCTCCGAGCGCTCGGCACCAGCGGGTCCTGCACCGTCTGCAGCTGCGGCTCGATGGCATGGTGCCGCCGCACTGCGAGCTAATCCCTGGTGTCAACGTGGTGCTCAATGGCGAGCGGATGCTCATCCCCGACCTCGCCGTGACCACCAACCCCGGGGCCGACGAGGTCTATTACCAAGGCGACGACCTGTTGTTGGCGATGGAGATCATTTCACCCTCGTCCAAGGTGTACGACCGGGCGTTGAAGCGGCAGCTTTACGCCGAGGCCAGGGTGCCGTACTTCGTGCTTGTCGACCCGGTGGCCAGCCCGGTTTCCGCGATTGTCTATGAACTGGTCGAGGACGAGTACCGCGAGTTCGCCAGAGCCGAGAACGGCAGGCTGGAGCTGGAACGGCCATTCCCGGTGAAGGTCGACCTCGGATCGTGATCGGTAGTTCCCCTCCCAGCACACCGTGAGCTGACGCCGGGGGGCTACGGTGTGGCCTGTGACTGGCGCGACGCTGACCGCACTGATGGCTGATTCCTCGGCCTTCCTGGCGACCATCCCCAGCCCTGACCGCGGCGTGTGGCAGCTCGGGCCGTTCCCGCTGCGTGCCTACGCCCTGTGCATCATCGCGGGCATCGTCATCGCGATCTGGTGGGGCGAACGCCGCCTCATCGCCCGCGGCGGCGAGTCCGGCACGGTGGTGGACGTCGCGGTGTACGCGGTGCCCTTCGGGCTCGTCGGCGGCAGGCTGTACCACGTGGCCACGGACTGGCCCAAGTACTTCGGCCCCGACGGCAACCCGATCGAGGCCCTCTACATCTGGAACGGCGGCCTGGGCATCTGGGGCGCCATCGCGCTAGGCGCGGTCGGCGCGCTGATCGGCTGCCGCCGACGAGGCGTCCCCCTAGCCGTCTTCGCCGACGCGGTCGCCCCCGGCATCGTGGTCGCCCAGGCGGTAGGCCGCCTCGGCAACTGGTTCAACCAGGAACTCTTCGGCGGCCCCACCGACCTGCCATGGGGCCTGGAGATCTACCGCCGGATCGACCCGGAAACCGGCCTGCCCGACGCGCTGGGCGGCGTCGCCGTCGATCACACCCCCATCGCGGTCGTGCACCCCACGTTCCTCTACGAACTCATCTGGAACCTGGGCGTGGCCCTGCTGCTGGTCTGGGCCGACCGCAAGTTCCGGCTCGGCCACGGCCGCGTTTTCGCCCTCTACGTCGCCGGGTACACCGCGGGCCGCTTCTGGATCGAGATCATGCGCACCGACACCGCCACCCTGGTGTTCGGCGTCCGGATCAACGTCATCGTCAGCGCCGTGGTCTTCCTGGGCGCCCTCGCCTACCTGCTCCTGGTCCGCGGCAAGCGCGAGGACCCAGCCGACTGGCGCCAGGACCCAGCCCCGGACGAGGACGACCCCGCCAAGCCCACCCCCGAAGGCGAAGAACCCCCCGCCGGCCTGGGCCCCAAGCCCGAGGAAGCCAAGGTTCCCGCGGACACCCCGTCCGACAAAGCCCCATCGGACCCGGTGACCCGCAAGGAAGACCCCAAGCCCGAAGCCTGACCCGCCCACAACGGCCAACACTCCGGCAAAGCTTCAAGCCTATCGGCGTGTTGGCCGTTCTGGTACGCCTCGTTGGCCGTTGTGGGGCGCGGGTACCGCCCGTGATTCGAAATCCGGCAAGTCCGAGTCGATCTCGGCGGCGTAGTGGACATCAGTGCCCGCCGCCGCGGCCTAGTATCGATCCTCATGCGGATCCTCGTAGTGGAGGACGACGACCGGGTGGCGCGCGGGCTGGTGACCGCGTTGCAGCACGCCGGCTACGAAGTCCTCCGCGCCGCCACCGCGGCCGCCGCGCTGCAGGCGGCCCCGGCTGATGTGGTGCTGCTCGACCTCGGCCTGCCCGACGCCGACGGTCTGGACGTGCTGCGCAAACTCCGGCAACGCGAGGGCACCGCGGTCATCGCGGTCACCGCGCGCAGCGAGGAACGCGAACGCGTGCTCGGCCTGCGCAGCGGCGCCGACGACTACGTGGTCAAACCTTTCGGCACCGCTGAGCTGCTGGCCCGGATCGAGGCCGTGCTGCGCCGCACCAGGGCCGCCCGCGCGGACAGCGAGGAGCACGAGGTGATGGAGGTCGGCCCGCTGCGGCTGGACCTCGGCTCGCGCACCGCCACCGTCTCCGGCGAGCAGATCACGCTCACCCGCAAGGAGTTCGACGTGCTCGCCCTGCTCGCCGCCCGGCCGGGCAGCGTGGTCAGCCGGGACCGCATCCTGGACCAGGTCTGGCACGCCAGCTGGGAGGCCCGCTCCCGCAGCCTGGACACCCACATCGCCACCCTGCGCGGCAAGCTCGGCCCGTTCGTGCGCATCGAGACCGTGCGCGGCGTCGGCTACCGCATGGCCCGGTAGGGGGCCGGGGTGCTCCGCAGGCTGCTCGCGGTGCTGGTGCCGTTGCTGGTGGCGATGGCCGCCACCTTCGGGGTGCCACTGGCCGCCGCGATCGGTCAGCAGGAGACCCAGTCGGTCTACCTGGACCGGCTCAGCGACGCCAGCCGGTTCGCCGCGCTCGCCGAGAACGTGCTCGCGCTGGACCGCACCGCCCCGCTGCAGGACGAGCTGACCCGCTACCACCGGCTCTACAACATCCCCGCCGTGCTGGTCGACCCCGGCGGCAACGTGATGCTGCCCGCCGACACCCCCATCGACCTCAACACCCCCGGCGTGCGCGAGGGCCTGAGCGTGGCCTTCGCCGGCTACCGCCCCAACCCGCCGGGCGTGGTCTGGCCATGGCAGACCACCCCGCTGGTGGTGGTCGAACCGGTCGGCCGGGACAGCCAGGTGGTGGCCGCCGTGGTCACCGTGTCCCCCTCGGACAGCCTGCGCCACCAGATCGTCAACACCTGGCTGCTGCTCGCGCTCAACGGCCTGGTCCCGCTGCTCGCCCTGATCGGCGCCGCCTGGCCGGTCTCCCGCTGGATCCTGCGCCCCATCCGCCGCCTGGACGAGGTCACCGCCCGGGTCGCCAGCGGCCGCCTGGACGCCCGCGCCGACGTGCACGGACCACCCGAACTGCGCACCCTGGCCAGCTCCTTCAACACCATGGTCGACGTGGTCGGCCGGGCCCTGCGCAGGCAGCGGGACTTCGTCGCCGACGCCTCCCACCAGCTACGCAACCCCCTGGCCAGCCTGCGCCTGGCGGTGGAGAACCTGGAACCGCACCTGCCGGACGAACCAGCCCGCCAGGCCCACCAGCTCGCGGTGGAGGAGGCCGAGGAGATGGGCCGGGTGCTGGACGCCCTGCTCGCCGCCACCCGGCTGGACAGCGCCGCCGCGGCCGAACCGGTCGAGCTGGACGAACTCGTCGCCGCGCACGAACCGGCCTGGCAGGCCAACGCGCAACGCGCCGCGATCCGGCTGCGCCTGGACATCCCCGAGGGCCTGCGCGTGCTCGAACCACCCGGCGGGCTGGGCAGCGTGCTGGACGAACTGGTCGGCAACGCGATCCGGCTCTCCGGCGGCACCAGGGTCCGGGTCTGGGCCCGGCACGAGGACCCGGCCGAACGCACCGACGACGGCCAGGTGGAACTGCACGTCATCGACGACGGCGTCGGCCTGGACGAAGCCGAGCTTTCCGTCGCGCTGCACCGGTTCTGGCGCTCACCTAAACACCAGAACATCTCCGGCACCGGCCTTGGCCTGGCCATCTGCAGCGAACTGGTCACCTCGGCCGGCGGCGAGTTCCGGCTGCACCAGGCGCACCCGCACGGCCTGGACGTGGCCATCCGGCTGCCGGTCGCGCCAGCCGAACAGCTCTTCGACCCCACTGACCCGGCCGACGGCCGCCCCGACGGCGAGCGCAAACACCTGTCCCGCCCGCCGGTGGCCCCGCCCGAGGACGAGGACGACCCGCCGCCACCGTCGCCACCCAGCAGCCTGCCCGCGGGCATCTGACCCGGCCCGCGACCGGCCTCAAACTAGGCGCTTGTACTCCCGGAACCAGGCCGCCGCGCCAGGGTGCAGCGGCACCGGCCCGGTGGCGATCCCGGTGCTGCGGTTGATCCGCCGCGCCTCCGGATGGTTGATCGCGATCGAGTCGGCCTGGGAGAACACCGTGTTGGCCACGATCTTCACCACCTCCGCGGGCAGATCCTCCCTGGCCACCAGCAGGTTGGGCACCGACACGGTGCGGGCGGGCTGGACGTAGGAGCCGTAGGTGGTCTTCGGGATGGTCGCCGGCACGTACGCCGAGGAGTCGCCGCTGGCCAGCACCTCCGCCTGCTCGGCAAGCGGCACCAGCCGGATCGCCACCTGCCGCCGGATCATCTCGCTGATCGCCGGGGTCGGGATGCCGGTGAGGGTGAAGAAGGCGTCGATCGTGCCCTCCTCCAGCTGCTTGGCCGCCTCGGACTGGGTCAGCCGCACCTCGTTGAAGTTCAGCCCGGCGATCCGGCGCAACTTCTCCACCGTGTACTCGGTGCCAGAGCCCGCCGCGCCGATCGCCACCCGCAGCCCTGGCAGGTCCTTCGCGCCGCGCACCTTGGAGTTGTTGAGCACCACCAGGTGCAGGAAGCTGTCGTAGAGCCGCCCGACCGCGCTCACCCCGAGCACCGGGCTGGTCT
The DNA here is from genome assembly GCF_052078295.1 of Crossiella sp. CA198. Taxonomy (NCBI): domain Bacteria; kingdom Bacillati; phylum Actinomycetota; class Actinomycetes; order Pseudonocardiales; family Pseudonocardiaceae; genus Crossiella; species Crossiella sp. CA198. The sequence goes on along the minus strand of NZ_JBQJIM010000003.1, from coordinate 119,744 downwards.
GGCGGGCCAGCATGGCATCCAGGGAGACGAACCCGAGCTGGGCCTGGTTGGTGCTGAGCAGCGTCAGGTTCTCCACCGAGGCGCCGCTGGGCCGGGTGCGCACCGCGGTGCGCTGGAGGTACTTCTGCAGCTCGTCGGCCAGCGCGCCGCCGATCTCCCGGTACACCGCGCCCGGTGGCCCGGTGGCCAGCACCAATTCCGGCAGATCGGGCAGGGTGTTGGGCGTGCAACTGCCCACGGTGGCGGTCACCAGCGCGCCGGCTCCGCCCAGCAACAGCGCGCGGCGGGTCAGCGCTGGATGCGGCATCCTCACAGGCTAGTCCGTCAGGATGAACCGGGCACGCATACTACGGGCCGGCGCTGTTCTGGTAACGGCCTTATCACCGCGCCCGGAAATTTGTCAGGACAGTCTCAAGTTTCGCCCCGGTCGCTTGCCGGTGAACTTCTCCGGTCACGAGCATTCGGCGCGGACAAGGACCAATGTCGAGGAGGACATGTTGGCAACGACCGCTGCCGGGGGGCGAACGCGGAAGCCGATCTACCGGCACCTCTATTTCTGGGTGCTGGTCTCGATCGCGGCGGGGATCCTGGTCGGGATCCTGTTCCCCGCGCAGGCAGCCGGGCTGAAGTGGCTCGCGGACCTGTTCATCAACCTGGTGAAGATGGTCATCGCGCCCACGATCTTCTGCACGATCGTCGTCGGCATCGCGGGGCTGGGCAACCTCGCCAAGGCGGGCGGCCTGGCACTGCGCACCATCATGTACTTCATCGTGATGACGCTGATCGCGCTGGTGATCGGCATGATCGTGGTGAACATCCTGCAGCCGGGTGTCGGCCTGGACATGCAGCCCAGCGCCGCCGACCTCAAGGCTGGCGCGGACGCGCAGAAGAAGGCGGCGGGCACCGAGGGCTTCACCGGGTTCATCCTGCACCTGGTCCCGGAGTCCTTCGTCGGCGCGTTCACCGGCGGCCAGCTGATCCAGGTGCTGGTGCTCGCGGTGCTGGTCGCGGTCGCGATCGGCATGATGGGCGAGCGCGGCGCCAAGGCCCTGCAGGCGCTGGACACCGTCGCCAAGATCATGTTCGGCGTCATCAAGATCGTCATGTACGCGGCGCCGGTCGGCGCCTTCGGCGGCATGGCTTACACGATCGGCACCAACGGCGCGAAGGTGCTGACCTCGCTGGCGTTCCTGATGATCGCCTTCTACCTGACCTGCGTGCTGTTCATCATCCTGGTGCTCGGCGGCGTGGCGAAACTGGCCGGGTTCAACATCTTCCGGTTCATCCGCTTCATCAAGGACGAGCTGCTGATCGTGCTGGGCACCTCCTCCAGTGAGGCGGTGCTGCCGCGGATGCTGGTCAAACTGGAGGCCGCGGGCGCGCAGAAGTCGGTGGTCGGCCTGACCATCCCGACCGGCTACTCGTTCAACCTGGACGGCACCTGCATCTACCTGACCATGGGCGCCCTGTTCATCGCCCAGGCCACCGGCGCGCACCTGCCGCTGTGGACCCAGATCGGCCTGCTGCTGTTCATGCTGCTCTCCAGCAAGGGCGCCGCGGGCGTCACCGGAGCAGGCCTGGTCACCCTGGCCGCCTCCCTGGTCGCCTTCCAGAACGTCATCCCCGAGGCCAGCATCGGCATCGCCCTGATCGCCGGCATCGACCGCTTCATGTCCGAGGCGAGAGCCCTCACCAACCTGATCGGCAACGGCGTGGGCACCCTGGTGGTCGCCAGGTGGCAGAACGCGCTGGACCGGGAACAGCTGGACCGGGTGCTCCGCGATCCGTCCCTGGTGGACATGGACGAGCTGATGAAGGTCGAGAACGGCGTGGGGGAGAAGAAGGACAAGGCGGAGAGTTCTTCTTAGCGCCGGCTTCCGCCGCTATCGCACTGAGGCCGTGGGCCGGGTTCGCGTTTCGCGAGTCCGGCCCACGGCGCTTTTGTGCCGGAGCGTGATCGGTTGTGTGGGTGCGGTGACGGTATATCGGGTACGTTCGGCTTGCTGACTTCATTCCAGAGGGGGGAATGCCGATGAGTGACGATCAACGCTGGGGTTTTGAGGACGCCGACGACTGGGAGCCGACGCCGAAGGCCGGCCGAGTCCCGGAGCCGGAGGCGACCGAGCCGGACGGGATCACCGGGCAGGACGCCGACCGGGTGGTGACCGTGGCGGTGGGGGAGCTGGGCGAGGTGTTGTCGGTCCGGCTGGCGGCGGACTGGCGCCGCTCGGTGGATCCCAGGTCGTTGCAGGGCAGCGTGCTGAGCGCGGCCAACAACGCGACGATGCAGGCACTGGCCAAGCAAGTCGACGAGGTGCGACAGACCGACGTCCCGGCCTGGCCGTCCCCGACCAGGCCACCGGAGACCACACCACTCACCGCGGACGCGGCCTTCCGGCTGATGGACGCGGTGGACGCCGAACTGGCCACCCTGACCGATCGGCTGGCCTCGGTCCAGAACCAGCGGACCGAGGTGGCGAGCGCGGGCGGGCACGTGCGCGGCACCGCGATGAACGGCCAGGTCAGCACGCTGACGGTGGACCCGTACTGGGCTGACTCGGCACGCAACCCGGAGATCGAAGGCGAGTTGATCGAGGTGCTGCGCGAGCTGCGTCGCCGGAGCACCCCCGACCCGGAACTCACCAAGTGGCCGACCAGCCCGGCGATCACCGAACTGACCGCACTGGTGAGCGACCCGACCCTGCTGCTGCGCCGATTGGGGCTGTCATGACCGACCTTTCCGCGGCCTATGCGGCCCTGCGCGCTGACGCCGTCCGCTGGGACGAGGCGGCGGACGCCCTGGAGGAGCCCCGCCGCGCGCTGGACGGACTGCACCTCGGCGTACCCGAGCTGTCTTCCTTGGCGGCGAAGGAAGGGCTGGACCAGACCTATCAGCAGGCGCGCACAACGATGGCCGACATGATCGGCAAGGCCACGGAGACCTTCCGGCTGATCGGCGAGACCCTGCGGCAGGCCGCGGACACCTATCAGCGCGAGGAAGAAGCCAACCTGCACACGCTGAAGAACACCACGAAGTAGGGGGAGCCGTGAACGACGCTGTGCAGCGGGCAAATGAGCGCATCCGTGAGGTGGACGAGGGGCTGAAGAAGTTCTTCGTCCAAGTGCGGCAGGGGATCGACAGCTTGCCGGAGCCCTTGCGCTGGATCGTCCCGCGGGTCGATCTCATGTTGGAGCCGCTTGTCCGGCAACAGGTGGAGCTGGGGCGGCGAATCGACGAGGTGCTCGACGCGTTCGGCGACCACAAGCGGGTCAAACGGGCCGCCGAACAGTGGTCGGCTCAGATCGCGGGCAAGCTGAACGACATCGCGGGCGATCTCGACCAGAGCAAGATGGAGACCACCATGGAGTGGGAAGGCCGGGCGGCCGAGGCATACCGGCTCACCATCCCGACTCAGGTCAGTGGCCTGACCGGGCTGAAGGATCTCGCCAGCCAGATGCGCGCCTCCCTGGTCAGTCTGGGCAACTCGCTGGAGGGCTTCGTGGTGGGCGTCATCATCGCGATCGGCATCGCGGCCGTCAGCCTCATCACGGGTTTGGCCTTGATCGGCACGGTGGCCGGAATCCCGGTCGGGGTTGTCGTTCTCCTCACCGCGCTGCCGATCGTGCTGGGTCTGCTGGGCACTCTCTTCACCGCACTGCTCTCACACGTCAACACCTGCAAGGCAGAGCAGTCCTCGATCCAGGAGAAGCTCAGGATGGTCGGCACGACCTGGTCGCAGGCCCGGATCGGGCAGATGGGCGACGCCAGCGTGCTGGATGGCGACGGTTCCGACTGGAAGCCGCGGTAGTGGCGATCTATGTCGGACGGCCGCCGGTCTGGGTGCCGATCCCCGCCGAACAAGCGCGTCGGCTGCGCACCCTCGGCGGCTGGTTCGCCATGCTCATCGGGTCCTCAGCGGTGGTGCTGGCGGCGGTGGTGTTGCTGCTCGGTGGGCAGTTGACCACCGGTCCTGGCGAGTTCGTCGTGCTGGTCGACATGCTGGCGCTTGCCCTGGACGCCGTCCTGGCCTTGACCGGGTTTCTCTTCCTGAACCCGTGGCGGCATTTGCGGGGTAACCACATCGAGCTTCTGTTGGTGCAGCGAAGTCGACAGATGCTGGGGCTCGGGTGGGGACTGATGATGTTCTTCGCGCTGGGCCTGACCTTCTTCCTGCTGGTCGTCCTGCGGGCCGAGGTCAGGCGGGGCGGGCAGATCGACGGCTGGGACTGGGTGTTCGTGGTGGTCGCCTACCTGCCGATCGTGTTGCAGGGCATGGCGTTCTTCCTCGGCCGGCGCCTGTACCCCCGCCCCAACCTCTGACTCACCCCGCCCGCACCGGCGTCACCACCCGGCTCCCGTCCGGCGCCGTCAGCACCTCCGCCCGCGCCCCGTAATGCCGCGAAACCCGTTCCGCCGTCAGCACTTCCGCCGGTGTCCCGGTCGCGACCACCTTCCCACCGTCCAGCATCAGCAGCTGATCCGCGTACTGCCCGGCCAGGGTCAGATCGTGCAGTGTGCTCACCACCGTCGTCCCGTCCGCCAGCCGCAACCGGTCCACCAGGTCCAGCAGCGACTGGGCGTGCCCGATGTCCAGCCCGGTCGTCGGCTCGTCCAGCAACAGCAACCCGGCCTGCTGCGCCAATACCCTGGCCAGCACCGCGCGCTGGCGCTCCCCGCCGGAGAGTGTCGGGAGTGGACGGTCGGCCAGGTGGGCGAGGTCAAGGCGGGCAAGGACATCCGCGACCAGGGTCAGGTCGGTGGGGCCTTCGCGGGCCAGGAAGCCCAGGTGCGGGGTTCGGCCGAGGAGGGCGTAGTCGGTGACGGTGAGGCCCTCGGGCAGGGTCGGGGTTTGGGGGGCGTAACCGATCCGGCGGGCTCGGGCGCGGTTGGTCAGGGCGGTCACGGGGGTGCCGGCCAGGGTGATGGCGCCGGTGTGCGGGACGGCGTTGGCGACGGCTTTGAGCAGGGTGGATTTGCCCGCGCCGTTGGGGCCGATCACGGCCAGCCAACTGCCCGGCGCAACGGTGACCGTGACGTCGGCTACCGCGATCCGCCCGTGGTAGCCCGCGGACACCTGGTTGATCTCCAGCATCAGACCCTCCGGGAGCGGCGCAGCACGACGGCGAAGAACGGGGCGCCGGTGAAGGCCGTGATGACGCCGATGGGCAGCTCGCCCGGCGCGATCACGGTGCGGGCCACCATGTCGGCCAGCACCACGAAGCTCGCGCCGCCCAGCAACGACAACGGCACCAGCACCCGGTAGCTGCCCGCGACCAGCAACCTGACCACGTGCGGCACCACGATCCCGACGAAGCCGATCAGTCCGCTCACCGACACCGCCGCGGCGGTGGCCAGGGACGCGGCGCCCAGCACGATCAGCCGGACCCGGCGCGGGTGCAGGCCCAGCGCGGCCGCCTCCTCATCGCCCACGCCCAGCACGTCCAGCAGCCTGCCGCTGACGCACAACACGAAGCTGGACAGGGCGATGTAGGGCAGCACCACCAGGACCTGGGACCAGCCGGCGCCGCCCAGCCCGCCGAGCATCCAGGTGTAGATGGTGCGCAGGCTGTCCACGTCCAGGGTTTGCACGAAGGTCTGCAGCGCGGTGAGGAACGCGGCCACCGCCACCCCGGCCAGCACCAGGGTCGCGGTGCCCGGACCGGCCGAGCGGCCCAGCGCCCAGGTCAAGCCGACGCCGAGCACCGCGCCGGCGAAGGCGGCGATGGGCAGCGCGCCCAAGCCGGTGCTGAAGGTGGGCACGGCGAACACGGCCAGGGTGGCGCCCAGGCCGGCGCCGGCCGCCGCGCCCAGCAGGTACGGGTCGGCCAGCGGGTTGCGGAAGACGCCCTGGAAGGCGGCGCCGGAGGAGGCCAGCGCGGCGCCGACCAGGCAGGCCAGCACCACCCTTGGCACCCGCAGCTCCCACAGGATCGCGGCCTCGCGCGCGGACAGCGGCGACACCCCGCCGGTGAGCTGGGCGAGGATCTCGCCCAGCACCCGTTGCCAGCCCAGGTCGATCGCGCCGAGCAGCACCGCGAGGGTCACCACCGCCAGCAACAGCAGCAGGGTGAGTGCCAGGTGGGTGAACCGGAGCCGGGTGGGGACGGCGGCGGTCACTTCTTCCCGGCGGCGGTCACGGCCTGGGACACGGTGCGCACCAGGTCGACCACGCGCGGTCCCCAGCGGGAGGCGATGTCGTCGTCCAGGGCCACCACGCCGCCCTCGCGCACCGCGGGCACCGTCGACCAGCCCGGCCTGCCACCCACCGCGGCCGCGTTCTGGCCGCAGCAGCGCACATCGGCCAGGAAGATCAGCCGCGGTGCGGCGTTGACCACCTGCTCGGCGGAGAGCTGCGGGTAGCCGCTGCCCGTCTTGTCCGCCGCGTCGGCGATGTTGACCAGGCCGAACTGGGCGTAGATCTGACCGATGAAGGTCTTGGAGGTCACGGTGTAGAAGGTCGGATCCAGCTCGTGGTAGTACTTCAGCCCCTCGGCGGGCCGCGGTGTCTCCCGGACCAGCTTGCTGATCTCGCCCTTCATCTTGTTCACCACGTCGTTGGCCGGGGTGCCCTGCCCGGTGGCCTGACCCAGGATGCTGATCTGCCCGTACGCCTCGTCCAGGGTCTTGGCCGCGGGCAGCAGCAGCACCGGGATCTTCAGCTTCTCCAGCCCGGCCACCACGCCCTCGACGTCGTTGGAGGCGATCACCAGGTCCGGCTGGTGCCCGGCGATGGCCTCCACGTTCGGCTTGAACCCGGACAGCGTGGTCTTGGGCGCCTCGGCCGGGAAGTTGGACTGATCGTCCACGGCCACCACCTGCTTGCCCGCCCCGATCGCGAACAGGCTCTCCGTGCTGGTCGGGTTCAGCGAGACGATCCGCTCCGGCCGCTTGGCCAGGGTGAGCGGTTTGCCGCCCGGCGCGGCCACTTCCACCGGGAACGGCGCCTCCGCCGCGCCCGAGGTTTGGCTGGGGGCGGGATCGGGAACCCGGCTCGCGCACCCGCCAACGAGGGCGATGGCGCTGACGGCGATGAGTGCTGCGCGGAAACCACGGGGAAGTCGCATCGAGTCCTCTGCGGTCGATCGGGTGAAAACTGCCCGGGACGTTACCGCTGTGTTCCGCTCCGTACCCAGGGAAGCACCAGGACACGCGTACTGTTGGGTCTGCGGCTATGTCGCACGGAGCAGGTAAATCGTTACGGCGCAATGACGGACATCACCCTAGGAGGGGTGTTTCCAGGTTTCCTGCCTGTTACAGTCCGGATTACCTGTCGCTACCGGCGCGTACGCCCCGGTGCGACCTCGCGGGCCACCGTCGTCCCGTGCCCAGCATTCCACCACCTGAGCACGGAACACGACGAGGGAGGTCTCAGCGTGATCTTCTCCGCCATCCCCGCCCAGCAGGGCTTGTACGACCCGGCCGACGAACGAGACGCCTGCGGTGTCGCCATGGTCGCCGACATCCAGGGCCGCCGTTCGCACGGGATCGTGATCGACGCCCTGACGGCGCTGGCGAACCTCGAACACCGCGGCGCCGCCGGCGCCGAGCCCACGAGCGGGGACGGGGCAGGCATTCTGTTGCAGCTACCCGATGAGCTGCTGCGGGCCGAGTGCGCGAACCTGCCGGAACCGGCCCCCTCCGGCGATCACACCTACGCCGCGGGCATCGCGTTCCTGCCCGCCGAGGACGACCTGCGGGTCAAGGCGGTCGCGCTGATCGAGCGGATCGCGGCCGAGGAGGGCCTGCGGGTGCTCGGCTGGCGCGAGGTGCCGGTCAGCCCGGAGGCGGCAGGCGTCGGACCGACCGCGCTGTCGGTCATGCCGCACTTCTCGATGCTGCTGGTGACCGCGGCCGAACCGGGCGCCGACGGCCGATGTCGGGCCGGCGTGCAGCTGGACCGCCTCGCCTTCGCACTGCGCAAGCGCGCCGAGCACGAGAGCGAGCAGGAGGGCTGCGGTGTGTACTTCCCGTCGCTGTCCGCCCGCACGCTGGTGTACAAGGGAATGCTCACCACCGCGCAGCTTCCCGCGTTCTTCCTCGACCTGACCGACACCCGGCTGGCCAGCGCGATCGCGTTGGTGCACAGCAGGTTCTCCACCAACACCTTCCCCTCGTGGCCGCTGGCGCACCCGTTCCGGTTCGTCGCGCACAACGGTGAGATCAACACCATCCGCGGCAACCGCAACCGCATGCGCGCCCGCGAGGCCCTGCTGGAAAGCGACCTCATCCCCGGCGACCTGAGCAGGCTCTACCCGATCTGCACCGGCGACGGCTCGGACTCCGCCTCCTTCGACGAGGTCCTGGAACTGCTGCACCTGGGTGGCCGCACCCTGCCGCACGCGGTGCTGATGATGGTCCCCGAGGCGTGGGAGAACCACGCCACCATGGACCCGGCCCGCCGCTCCTTCTACCAGTTCCACGCCAGCCTGATGGAACCGTGGGACGGCCCGGCCTGCGTCACCTTCACCGACGGCACCCTGGTCGGCGCGGTGCTCGACCGCAACGGCCTGCGCCCGGCCCGCTGGTGGCAGACCGCCGACGGCCGGGTGGTGCTGGCCTCCGAGACCGGTGTGCTCGACGTGCCCGCGGACCAGGTGGTGGCCAAGGGCCGGCTGCGGCCGGGCCGGATGTTCCTGGTGGACACCGCCGCCGGGCGGATCGTGGACGACAACGAGGTGAAGTCCGACCTCGCCGCAGGCCTGCCCTATGACGAATGGCTGCACGCCGGCCTGCTCAACCTGGCCGACCTGCCCGACCGCGAACACGTGGTGCAGAGCCACGAATCCGTGGTGCGCCGCCAGCTCACCTTCGGCTACACCGAGGAAGAGCTGCGCGTGCTGCTCACCCCGATGGCGGTCAGCGGGCTGGAACCGTTGGGCTCCATGGGATCGGACACCCCGATCGCGGCGATGTCGCAGCGTTCCCGGATGCTGTATGACTACTTCGCCCAGCACTTCGCCCAGGTCACCAACCCGCCGCTGGACGCGATCCGGGAGGAGATCGTCACCTCGGTCGCCAGGGTGATGGGCCCCGAGCGCAACCTGCTCGACCCCGGCCCCTCCTCCTGCCGGCACATCCAGCTGCCGTACCCGGTCATCGACAACGACGAGCTGGCCAAGCTCATCCACGTCAACGACGACGGCGACCTGCCCGGCTTCGCCTGCGCTGTCCTCAGTGGACTGTACGAAGTGGACGGTGGCGCGGACGCGCTGGCTGCCGCGATCGAACGGGTCCGCCGGGAGGCCTCGGAGGCCATCGCCAACGGCGCGCGCATCCTGGTGCTCTCCGACCGGGACTCCGATCACCGGCTGGCCCCGATCCCATCCCTGCTGCTGGTCTCCGCGGTGCACCACCACCTGGTGCGCACCAAGGAGCGGCTGCGGGTGGCGCTGGTGGTCGAGTCCGGCGACGCCCGCGAGGTGCACCACATCGCGCTGCTGCTGGGTTACGGCGCGGCCGCGGTCAACCCGTACCTGGCCTTCGAGACCATCGAGGACATGGTCAACCGCGGTGCGGTGACCGGCATCGAGGGCCGCAAAGCGGTGCGCAACTACGTGAGCGCGCTGGTCAAGGGCGTGCTCAAGGTGATGTCCAAGATGGGCATCTCCACCGTGGGCGCCTACACCGCCGCGCAGGTCTTCGAGGCGGTCGGGCTGGCCACCGACGTGGTCGCCGAGTACTTCGTGGGCACCGCCTCCAAACTCGGCGGCGTCGGCCTGGACGTGCTCGCCGCCGAAGTGGCGCAACGACATCGGCTGGCCTACCCGGACAATCCGACCGACCGCGCGCACCGCGGCCTGCCGGTGGGCGGCGAGTACTTCTACCGCCGTGAGGGCGAGCTGCACCTGTTCAACCCGGAGACAGTGTTCCTGCTCCAGCACGCCACCAAGACCCGGCAGTACGACGTCTATCGGCGCTACACCGCCGAATGCGACCGCCTGGCCCAGGAGGGCGGTGCGCTGCGCGGGCTGTTCGAGCTGAAGGCCGAAGGCCGCAAGCCGGTGCCGATCGAGGAGGTCGAACCGGCCAGCGCGATCGTCAAGCGGTTCAACACCGGCGCGATGTCCTACGGCTCGATCTCGGCCGAGGCGCACGAAACCCTCGCGGTGGCGATGAACCGGCTCGGTGGACGCTCCAACAGCGGTGAGGGCGGCGAGGACCCCGAACGCCTCTACGACCCGGCGCGGCGCTCCGCGGTCAAGCAGGTCGCCAGCGGCCGGTTCGGTGTCACCAGTGAATATCTGGTCAACAGCACCGATATCCAGATCAAGATGGCCCAGGGCGCCAAGCCCGGCGAGGGCGGTCAGCTGCCCGGGTACAAGGTGTACCCGTGGATCGCGCGCACCCGGCACTCCACGCCAGGGGTCTCGCTGATCTCGCCGCCGCCGCACCACGACATCTACTCCATCGAGGACCTGGCCCAGCTCATCCACGACCTGAAGAACGCCAACGAGCAGGCGCGGGTGCACGTCAAGCTGGTCAGCGAGGTCGGCATCGGCACCGTGGCCGCGGGCGTGGCCAAGGCGCACGCGGACGTCATCCTGGTCTCCGGCCACGACGGCGGCACCGGCGCCTCCCCGCTCACCTCGCTCAAGCACTGCGGCACGCCCTGGGAGATCGGGCTGGCCGAGGCGCAGCAGACGTTGGTGCTCAACGGTTTGCGCGACCGGATCACCCTGCAGGTGGACGGCGCGATGAAGACCGGGCGGGACGTGCTGGTCGCCGCGCTGCTCGGCGCGGAGGAGTTCGGCTTCGCCACCGCGCCGCTGATCGTGGCCGGTTGCGTGATGATGCGGGTCTGCCACCTGGACACCTGTCCGGTCGGCGTGGCCACCCAGAACCCGGAGCTGCGCAAGCGGTACACCGGCAAGGCCGAGTTCGTGGAGAACTTCTTCTACTTCGTCGCCGAAGAGGTCCGCGAATACCTTGCCGCCCTTGGCTTCCGCAATCTGGACGAGGCCATCGGGCACGCCGAGCTGCTCGGCCGGGACCAGGCCATCGAGCACTGGAAGGCGGCCGGTCTGGACCTGTCGCCGATCTTCGAGGTCGTCGAGGGCCCGCAGGGCAGCGCCAAGCGCCGGGTTCGCGATCAGGACCACGGCCTGGACAAGGCACTGGACCGCACCCTGATCCAGCTCGCCGAGGCGGCGCTGGAGGACGCGCACCCGGTGCGGCTGGAACTGCCGGTGCGCAACGTCAACCGCACCGTGGGCACCCTGCTCGGCTCCGAGGTCACCCGCCGCTTCGGCGGCTCCGGCCTGCCGGACGGGACCATCCACATCAGACTGGACGGCTCCGCCGGGCAGTCCCTCGGCGCGTTCCTGCCCGCCGGGATCACCATCGAGATGGTCGGCGACACCAACGACTACGTCGGCAAGGGCCTCTCCGGCGGCCGGATCATCGTGCGCCCGCACGACGACGCGCCGTTCAGGGCCGAGCTGCAGGTGATCGCGGGCAACGTGATCGGCTACGGCGCCACCGGCGGCGAGATCTTCCTGCGCGGCCAGGTCGGCGAACGCTTCTGCGTGCGCAACTCCGGCGCCACCGCGGTGGCCGAGGGCGCGGGCGACCACGCCTTCGAGTACATGACCGGCGGCCGGGCCGTGGTGCTCGGGCCGACCGGCCGCAACGTGGCCGCCGGCATGTCCGGTGGCATCGCCTTCGTGCTGGACCTGGATCCGGTGAAGGTCAACACCGCGATGGTGGAACTCCAGCGGCCCAACGCGGATGACCTCCGCTGGCTGCGGGAGACCGTCGCGAAGCACCACCAGCTCACCGGATCCACGGTGGCGGCGTCGCTGCTCGGGGACTGGCCGCGCCGCTCGGCGGCGTTCACCAAGGTCATGCCCAGCGACTACCAGCGAGTCCTCGAAGCGGTGCGGATCGCGCGCGCCGAGGGTCGCGATGTGGACGAGGCGATCATGGAGGCTTCCCGTGGCTGACCCGAACGGATTCCTGAAGCACGCCCGCACCGAACCGGCCAAGCGCCCCGCGGGCGAGCGGACCGCGGACTGGCATGAGGTGTACGCCGAGGTGGAGCCGAAGGTTCGCGAGGACCAGGTGCGCACCCAGGCGACCCGCTGCATGGACTGCGGGATCCCCTTCTGCCACAGCGGTTCCGCCGGTTGCCCGCTGGGCAACCTGATCCCGGAGTGGAACGACCTGGTCCGCCGCGGCGACTGGGCTCAGGCCGGGGATCGCTTGCACGGCACCAACAACTTCCCCGAGTTCACCGGCAGACTCTGTCCCGCGCCCTGTGAGTCCGCCTGCGTGCTCGCGATCTCGCCACTCTCCGGCGGCGCGGTGGCGATCAAGCGGGTGGAACAGGCCATCGCGGACCAGGTGTGGGAGATGGGCACGGTCGGCCCGAACCCGCCGTCGGTGCACTCCGGCAAGAAGGTCGCCGTGGTCGGCTCCGGCCCCGCGGGGCTGGCCGCCGCCCAGCAACTCACCAGGGCGGGCCACGAGGTCACCGTGTACGAGCGGGACGATCGCCTCGGCGGCCTGCTCCGCTACGGCATCCCCGAGTTCAAGATGGAAAAGCGGGTCCTGGACCGCCGACTGTCCCAGTTGCGCGCCGAGGGCACCAAGTTCATCACCAACTGCGAGGTCGGCGCGGACCTGACCGTCGAGCAACTCCGCGCCGAGTTCGACGCCGTGGTGCTCGCCGTCGGCGCCCTGCGCGGCCGGGACGCCCCGGACATCCCCGGCCGGAACCTGGCCGGCGTCCACCTGGCGATGGAACACCTGGTGCCCGCCAACAAGTTCTGCGAAGGCGACGGCCCCACCCACATCGACGCCGCCGGCAAGCACGTGGTCATCATCGGCGGCGGCGACACCGCCGCGGACTGCCTCGGCACCGCCCACCGCCAGGGTGCGGCGGGCGTGCTCCAGCTCGACCAGTACCCCATGCCGCCCACCACCCGCGACGAAGACCGCTCGCCGTGGCCGGTGTGGCCGGTGGTTCTGCACACCTACCCAGCCCACGACGAGGGCGGCGAACGCAAGTTCGCGGTGGCCGTGGAGGAGTTCGTGGACAACGGCGAAGGCCAGGTCCGCGCGGTCCGCCTGCGCAAGGTCCGGGTGGAGAAGGACGCCGAAGGCCGCCGCGCGGTCATCCCCGTCTCCGCCGAGGTCGAAGAACTCCCCTGCGACCTGGCCCTGCTGGCCATCGGCTTCGAGGGCGTGGAACACATGCCCCTGCTGCCCGGCCTGGGCATCGAGCTGAACAAGCGCGGCTCGATCTCCTGCGGCTCCGACTGGCAGACCGACGCCCCCGGCGTCTTCGTCTGCGGCGACGCCCACCGAGGAGCGTCCCTGGTGGTCTGGGCGATCGCCGAGGGCCGCTCAGCCGCCCACGCGGTAGACACCTACCTCACCGGCGCCAGCACCCTCCCCTCCCCAGTCCGCCCCAACCTGGTCCCCCTGGCAGTCCGCTAAACCAGCCAACACCCCGTACAACAACGGCCAACACGCCGACAGAGCCTGAAACCCCGCCAGCGTGTTGGCCGTTGTGGACGGTGTGTTGGCCGTTATGGACGCCGAGTTGGCCGTTGTCGTACGGCACGTTGGCCGTTGTTGTACGCCGTAGGCCGCCGCGACCGGGCGAAGCCCGCGACGGGCAGCGGGGATGGGGAACCGCCCACGAGCACTGCTCTTCGCTCTTGACTTTGTTCTTCCCCCATCCTTTGATTTCTGCCCGTCCGTCGAGGACGCTCTTGATCTTCGCTCTTGACTTTCAACCCGAAGATCAAAAAGGGATGGCCTCGCCGGCCGGGCAGACCACCGGAGGGGTGGGGCAGATCAAGAGCCGGGCGAGCAGGTTGCGGGGCGGGGTCTGTGCTGCCGACTCAAGACCCAGCGTGGCTCCGAGGGCTCGCGTGTTCTCCGTACGGCCTTCCGCCAGCCAACCACACCTCACCGAGCGGCCCCCGTTGCGGCTCCGAGGGCAGGTGGAGGCAGGTTGCAGGGGCCACTCGGCGAGGCGCGGTCTGCATGCTCCAGGCCGTACGGAGAACACGCGAGGGCCCTCGTCGTGGGGGTTTCACCCCTCCGCCCCGTCCCGCCCCGTCCCACAACGGCCAACGACCCGTACGACAACGGCCAACTCGGCGTCCATAACGGCCAACTCGCCGTCCGCAACGGCCAACTCGCCGTCCGCAACGGCCAACTCGCCGTACGACAACGGCCAACACTTGGGAGGGGTTGACCGGATCGGGGGGTGTCGGGGGGCGGTCGTAGGCTGGCCGGTATGGAGTTCTCGGGTTTCGGCGAGTATGCGGTCGACTTCTTCGACGGTCTGGTGGCCGACAACTCCAAGTCCTACTGGACCGACAACAAGCCCACCTACGACCGCGACATCCGCGCCCCCATGGAACGCCTGCTCACCGAACTCGAACCGGAGTTCGGCGCGGGCAAGGTGTTCCGTCCCTACCGCGATGTCCGCTTCAGCAAGGACAAGCGGCCGTACAAGGACCATTGCGGCGGCGTCGTCGAGCAGGGGCGTGGCGGCGGGGCCTGGTACGTGGAGGTCGGCGCCGAGGGGTTGATGATCGGCGGCGGGTCCTTCGCGATGGCGCCGGACCAGCTCGCCCGTTACCGCGCCGCCGTGGACGACGAGCGGCGCGGACAGCGGTTCCGCGTCATCCTGGCCACACTGGTCAAGGCGGGCTGGGAGGTGTGCGGCGACGTCATGAAGACCAAACCTCGCGGCGTCGACCCCGAACATCCGCGCCTGGACCTGTTGCGGCACCGCTCCATCTACGTCGCCCGGCGGTGGCCGCCGGATGATGACCTGCACGGCCCGGAATGCCTGGAGCGGGTCCGGCTGGGCTGGCGGGAACTGAACGCGATCAACGAATGGTGTGCCGACCATGTCGGCCTCAGCGACCAGTGGCGGCGATGATGGGATTCACCGGGTTCGGCGAGCACGCCGTGGACTTCTACGACGGCCTGGAGGCTGACAACTCCAAGGCCTACTGGACCGATCACAAGGACACCTACGACCAGGACGTCCGGGCGCCGATGCTCGCGTTGCTGGCCGAGCTGGAAGGCGAGTTCGGCGCGGGCAAGTTGTTCCGGCCGTACCGGGATATCCGGTTCAGTCATGACAAGTCGCCGTACAAGACCGCGGCGGGCGCGCTGGCCGGGGGCGAGCTGGGCGAGTCCACCTACTACGTGCAGATCTCCGCGAACGGGCTGATGCTCGCCGGTGGCTGCTACCGGCTGGCAACCGACCAGGTGGCCCGGTATCGCGCCGCAGTGGCCGAGGACCGGCGCGGCGGCGAACTGGTCAAGATCCTGGCCAAGCTGACCAAGGCGGGCTGGGAGGTGCAGGGCGATGTCATGAAGACCCGCCCGCGCGGCGTCGAGCCCGACCACCCCCGGGTCGACCTGTTGCGGCACCGTTCGCTGCACGCGAGCCGAGCCTGGGAACCCGGCGACTACCTGCACGAACGTGAGTGCCTGACCCGGGTGCGCAAGCACTGGCGGGCGCTGGCCCCGCTGACCGCCTGGCTCGCCGACCACGTCGGTCCCCCCAACGGCTGACGCGGCCGGCGAGCCACCGCCCGTCGGACAACTCCGGGCGGCAGCACCGTTCTACGCCGACCGCGTTGTCCGGCGCCGGGGCCGATCACCGGACAACGCCATCGCCGGACAACCTCCGCCTCACCCGGACAGCTTGTCCAGCCAGCCCTCGGTCAACTCGGCCAGCCCGGCCGCCGCCGCCACCGTGTCCGCGGCCAGCGCGCTGACCAGCGCGGCCTCCGGCAGCACGTGCACCGCGCCCCGGCCGCCGGACAACACTCGTTCCGGCGGCGTCAGTCCGGGCGCGGCCACCAGCACGGTGGCCAGCACCCGGGCCTCGCCGAGCAGGGCGGGGGAGCGGTAGCCGGCCGGGTCCAGCAGCGTGGTCGTGGTGCGCAGCAACGGCCGCCCGGCCCGGCGCACCCGCCAGCGCTGCACCGCCCGGCCTGCCGGTTCCGCGTGCCTGCCGAGCACGGTGGTCTCCCGCCAGCACAGCGTCGCGTCCGCGGCCAGCTCGATCTCGGTGCTCGCGTGCAGCAGGCACCCGGCGGCGAGCACCGTCGGCTCCAGCCCGACCTCCAGCACCGCGCCCGGGCCGACCGTGGCACACATCCGCACACTCGCCGCCTGCCCGTCGAGATCCGGTTGCACCAGTTGCGCGCTGGTCGAGCGCAGCCGCAGGGCCGCCCCCGGCCCGACCTCCAGGGTCAGGCTCAGTTCGTCGCCGCCGAGCGGGCCACCGGCCGAGCCGACCAGGCAGACCTGCGCGCCCGGTCCGGTGGCGCGGATCCGGCGCAGGGTCAGCGGCGGGCGGGAGCGCTGCACTGTCACCACGGACCGGCCGTCCGGGGCGGCCAGCACGGTCAGCGCCGCGTCCGCGCGCATCAGTGCTGGTGCGCGGGTGTCAGCTCGGCCAGCATCTGGCGCACCCAGGCCGTCACGCCACTGGCCGCCGGGTCCGCGGTCAGCGAGCTGAACAGCACCGGCAGCTCGCCCCGGACCGCCGCCGCGTCCCTGGCCATCACGTCCAGGTCCGCGCCGACCAGCGGGGCCAGATCGGTCTTGTTGATCACCAGCAGGTCGGCCAGGGTCACCCCCGGCCCGCCCTTACGCGGGACCTTGTCGCCACCGGCCACGTCCACCACGAAGATCTGCCGGTCCACCAGGCCCTTGCTGAAGGTCGCGGTCAGGTTGTCCCCGCCGCTTTCCACCAGCACCAGGTCGAAGGCCCCGTGCCGGGCCTCCAGGTCCTCGATGGCGTCCAGGTTCGCGGTGATGTCGTCCCGGATCGCGGTGTGCGGACAGCAGCCGGTCTTGACCGCGCTGATCCGGTCATCGGGCAGGATCGCGTTGCGGCGCAGGAACTCCGCGTCCTCGGTGGTGTAGATGTCGTTGGTCACCACGCCGAGCCGCAGTTCCGTGCGCAGGGTCCGGCAGAGCGCGGCGACCAGCGCGGTCTTGCCGGAGCCGACCGGGCCGCCGATGCCGATCCGCGGGCTCGCGCCGAGCCGGTGCAGGTGCGCGTGCGGGTCCGGACCGTCGTCGTGCGGGCCGTCACCGTGGTAGGCGCCCATGGAACTCCTTTCAGGACACGAAAAGCGTGTCGGTGAGCGTGGGATGGGTGTCGGCGAGGATGTCCAGCGCGGGCGCGCCTTCAGCCGGGAGTTCGTTCCAGGGCACGGGAATGGCGGCGGCAGCCGCGACGCTGTCCACTGTGGACGCAAGCGAGCTGAGCACGGACTGGACCGCGAACGGGTCGAAGGCCAGCAGCCGGATCGCGGCCGAGGCCGGGCCGGTCACCGCGGCCAGCGCGATGGCCACGGCGGCGTCCTCGGCGGTCGCGCCGAGTATCGCCGCGCCCGCGCCGAACGCGAGCGGATGATGGGCTCCGGCCGGACATCCGGCCCGCAACGCCGCGACGGTGGCGTCGCGGGGCAAGGCGCGCAACAACCCTCGCCCCTGCTGTCGCGAAGCCAGCCGCTGCCCGGCCGCCGGAGTCCGCGCGTCCAGTTCCGCGTCCAGTTCCGCCCAGCAAGCCGCGTCCCCACCATCAAGAGACTCCGCCAGCCGGGTCGCCGCCGCCGCGAACGCCGCCGCCACCAACCCGGCCGACACCAGCCGCCCGCGCAGGAACCCGTGCAGCGACGGCACATCCACCACCGCCCCGGCCCGCACCGCCGCCTCCACGCTGCCCGAGTGCACGTGGCCGCCCGCGGGCAGCCGGGCGTCCGCGAGCAGCAGCAGTCCCGCCGCGACCATCAGAACAGGAAGTACCGCTGCGCCATCGGCAGCGATTCGGCAGGCTTCGGCTCCACCACATCGCCGTCGACACGCACGGTGAAGGTGTCCGGATCCACCTCGATCCGGGGCAGCGCCGTGTTGTTCGGCAGGTCCGCCTTGCCGCGGGAGCGCGTGTTCGCCACCGGCACCAGTTTCCGCCGCACGTCCAGGCGTTCCGCGAGTCCGTCTTCGAGGGCCGCCGGGGCCACGAAGTGCACCGAGGAATGCGCCGCCGCAACGGGTTCCGCGCCCCACATCGGCCGGGCGAACACCGGTTGCGGGGTCGGGATGGACGCGCCGGGGTCACCCATCGCGGCCCAGGCGATCAGCCCGCCCTTGACCACCACGTGCGGGCGCACGCCGAAGAACGCGGGCTCCCACAGCACCAGGTCCGCCAGTTTGCCCGGTTCTACCGAGCCCACCTCGTCGTCCAGGCCGTGCGCCACCGCGGGGCAGATCGTGTACTTGGCGACATACCGCCGCGCGCGCAGGTTGTCCGAGCCGCCGTCGCCGGGCAGCGCGCCCCGGCGGAGCTTGTTGACGTGCGCGGTCTGCCAGGTGCGCACGATGGTCTCGCCGATCCGGCCCATCGCCTGGGAATCCGAGCTGATGATGGAGATCGCGCCCAGGTCGTGCAGCACGTCCTCGGCGGCCATGGTGCTCGGGCGCATCCGGGACTCGGCGAAGGCCAGGTCCTCCGGCAGCGTCGGGTCCAGGTGGTGGCACACCATCAGCATGTCCAGGTGCTCGTCCAGGGTGTTCACCGTGAACGGCCGGGTCGGGTTGGTCGAGGAGGGCAGCACGAACGCCTCCCCGGCCATCTTGATCACATCCGGCGCGTGCCCGCCACCGGCGCCCTCGGTGTGGTAGGCGTGGATCGAGCGTCCGGCGATGGCGTCCACTGTGGACTCCAGGAAACCGGCCTCGTTCAACGTGTCGGTGTGGATGGCCACCTGCACCCCGGAGGCGTCCGCGACCCGTAGGCAGGCGTCGATCGCGGCGGGCGTGGTGCCCCAGTCCTCGTGCAGTTTGAACCCGCTCGCCCCGGCCCGCAGCTGCTCCCACAGCGCTTCCTCGCGGACGGTGTTCCCCTTGCCCAGCAAGGCCACGTTGACCGGATAGCCGTCCAGCGCGACCAGCATCCGCTCCAGGTGCCAGGACCCGGGGGTGACCGTGGTGGCCCTGGTCCCGTCGGCCGGGCCGGTGCCGCCGCCGACCACCGTGGTGACCCCGGCGGCCAGTGCCTCGGGCAGCTGCTGCGGGCAGATCAGGTGCACGTGCGCGTCCACCGCGCCCGCGGTCAGGATCATCCCGTTGCCCGCCAGCACCTCGGTGGACGGCCCGATCACCAGTTGCGGGTGCACCCCGTCCATGGTGTCCGGGTTGCCTGCCTTGCCCAGTGCGACGATCCGCCCGTCCCGCACGCCCACATCGGCCTTGATCACACCCCAGTGGTCCAGCACCACCGCGCCGGTGATCACCAGATCGGGCGCGCCTTCGGCCCTGGTGGCCGCGGACTGGCCCATCGACTCGCGGATCACCTTGCCGCCGCCGAAGACCACCTCCTCACCGGCCCGACCGGGTCCGCCGCAGCGGTCCTCGGTCACCTCGATCAGCAGGTTGGTGTCGGCCAGCCGCACCCGGTCGCCCGTGGTCGGGCCGTACCTGGCCGCGTACCCGGCCCGGTCCATCGAACTCACTCCGGCCTCCGCAGGCTCAGTCCCGGCACCACACCCAGGCCGGCCAGCGGCACCAGGTCCACCTCGCGCACCACGCCCGGCTCGAACCGCACCGAGGTGCCTGCCGGGATGTCCAGCCGGTGTCCCTCAGCGGCCGCGCGGTCGAATTCCAGCGCGGCGTTGACCTCGGCGAAGTGGTAGTGCGAGCCGACCTGGGCCGGCCGGTCGCCGGTGTTGGTCACCCGCAGCCGCCGCCGCGGCGCGCCCGCGTTCAGCTCGATCCGGCCGGCCGCCGGGATGATCTCGCCGGGGATCACGGGATCGGCTCGTGGATGGTGACCAGCTTGGTCCCGTCCGGGAAGGTCGCCTCGACCTGCACCGAGTGCAGCATCTCCGGCACGCCTTCCAGGACGTCCGCCCGGCTCAGCACACTCCGGCCGGACTCCATCAGTTCGGCCACCGTGTTCCCGTCCCGGGCGCCCTCCATGACGAAGGAGCTGAGCAGGGCGACCGCCTCGGGGTAGTTCAGCCGCAACCCGCGGGCGCGGCGCCGGGCCGCGAGGTCGGCGGCCACGTGGACGAGCAGTTTCTCCTGCTCGCGGGGCGACAGACGCATCCTTCAGAACCTAGGCGTTGATCGTCGCCGTTCCAACGCCCAGGCGGCTCACCCGGACGGAGTTCACCCGTCGGAAACATTCCCCCGATCGCGTGACCGCCGCCAGGACCGCACCAGCAGCCACCCCGCCAGCGTGACCGCGGCCCCGAGCAGGTCGGCGAGCGCGTCCGGCAGCCCGCCAGTCCGGCCGATCGGCAGCACCGCCTGCAGGAACTCCGACAGCCCCGCCCACACCACCAGCCCGGCCACCAGGAACGGCAGCCGGAAGCCGGCGATCATGCCGGTCACCGCCAGTAGCGCGAACAGGCTGAAGTGGATCACTTTGTCCGTGCCGGGCGGCGCCGAGGGCACACCTGACGCGGGCATGAACAAAACCACAACGCTCAGTAGCGAAGCGGCGACAAAAGGGACCACCCGAACGTTCGCTTGACGCACAGTTCTTCATCTTGCCGGAACAAGGTGGACAAGTTCCCGTATCGGTACCGTGATCGGTACAGCCGGGCAGCTAAGCTGCTGGACCGTGAGCCGACGAGCGAAGATCGTCTGTACGATGGGGCCCGCTACGGGGACCCCTGAGAAGGTGCGCGACCTGGTTGCCGCTGGCATGGACGTCGCCCGGCTGAACTTCAGTCACGGCACCCATGCCGACCACAAGCAGATCTATGACATCGTGCGCCAGGCCAGTGACGAGGCCGGCAAGGCGGTCGGCATCATGGCCGACCTGCAAGGACCCAAGATCCGGCTGGGGCGTTTCGCCAACGGGCCGGTCGAATGGCGCACCGGCGACCGGGTGCGGATCACGGTCGAGGACATCTCGGGCACCCATGACCGGGTGTCCACCACCTACAAGGGGCTGGCCGAGGACGCCAAGCCGGGCGACCGCATGCTGGTCGACGACGGCAAGGTCGGCCTGGTCGTGGTCGGCGTCGAGGGCCAGGACGTGGTCTGCGACGTGACCGAGGGCGGCACGGTCAGCGACAACAAGGGCATCTCCCTGCCCGGCATGGACGTGTCCGTGCCCGCGCTGAGCGAGAAGGACATCGAGGACCTGGAGTTCGCGCTCACCCTGCGGGTGGACTTCATCGCGCTGTCCTTCGTGCGCTCGCCCGCCGACATCGACCTGGTGCACCAGGTGATGGACCGGGTCGGCAACGGCCGCCTGCCGGTGATCGCCAAGCTGGAGAAGCCGGAGGCGGTCGACAACCTGGAGGCCGTCGTGCTGGCCTTCGACGGCATCATGGTGGCCCGCGGCGACCTGGGCGTCGAGCTGCCCCTGGAGCACGTGCCGGTGGTGCAGAAGCGGGCGGTGCAGATCGCCCGCGAGAACGCCAAGCCGGTCATCGTGGCCACCCAGATGCTGGACTCGATGATCCAGAACTCCCGCCCCACCAGGGCGGAGGCCTCCGACGTGGCCAACGCGGTGCTCGACGGCGCTGACGCGGTCATGCTCTCCGGCGAGACCAGTGTCGGGCGCTACCCGATCGAGACCGTCGAGACCATGGCGCGGATCGTCCGGTACGTGGAGACCGAGACCACCACGGACACGGTGCCGCCGCTGACCCACGTGCCGCGCACCAAGCGGGGCGTGATCTCCTACGCCGCCCGCGACATCGGCGAGCGGCTCAACGCCAAGGCCCTGGTCGCTTTCACCCAGTCCGGTGACACCGTGCGGCGGCTGGCCCGCCTGCACACCACGCTGCCGCTGCTGGCCTTCACCCCGGAGGCCGAGGTGCGCAGCCAGCTGTCGCTGAGCTGGGGCGTGGAGACCTTCCTGGTGCCCGAGGTGGACTCCACCGACGCCATGGTCCGGCAGTGCGATCACGCGATGCTGTCCATTGGCCGGTACGCCCCCGGCGACCTTGTGGTCATCGTCGCAGGTTCCCCGCCCGGGACCGTGGGCTCGACTAACCTCATCCGAGTACACCGCCTGGGTGAAGAGGACCACGCCTGAGTCACTCGCCTGGGCCTAGCGCCCATAGGGGAGTGTCCTGACGTGACTGAGGCAGCCCGCGCCGCAGCCGCTGACCCGTCCGGGGCCGAGGGAGCGCATCCCGCGCCCTTGGCCCTGGACGGAGTCCCGCACGGCCAGCCGATCCTCGACCGCCTGGTCGCGCTGCTCGACCTGGAGAAGATCGAGGAGAACATCTTCCGCGGGGTCAGTCCCGCGGTCTCGCCGACCAGGGTGTTCGGCGGCCAGGTCGCCGGTCAGGCGCTGGTCGCGGCCGGTCGCACGGTGCCGCCGGAGCGCAAGGTGCACTCGTTGCACGCCTACTTCATCCGCGGCGGCGACCCGAGGGTCCCGATCGTGTACGAGGTGGACCGGATCCGGGACGGCCGTTCCTTCACCACCCGCCGGGTGGTGGCCATCCAGCACGGCAAGGCGATCTTCTCGCTGTCCGCCTCCTTCCAGGTGGTCGAGGAGGGCCTCGAACACGCCAACGAGATGCCGAAGGTGGCCGCGCCGGAGACCCTGCCAACGTATGCGGAGCGCACCGCGCCCTACCGCGAGCAGCTCAAGGCGTGGGCGACCATGCCGCGGCCGATCGACGTCCGCTACGTGACCGACCCGCCCTGGGTGTCCAAGGACTCGGGCCCCCGGCCGGAGGCCAACAACCAGGTCTGGATGCGCGCCGACGGCAAGCTGCCCGACGACGACCTGCTGCACGTGTGCCTGCTGGCCTACTGCTCGGACATGACCCTGCTGGACGGGGTCCTCGCCCGGCACGGCCTGAACTGGGGTTCCGACGGCGTCATCGGCGCCAGCCTGGACCACGCGATGTGGTTCCACCGGCCGTTCCGCGCGGACGAGTGGCTGCTCTACGACTGCGTGTCGCCGAGCGCCTCGGGCGGCCGCGGCCTCGCCACCGGCCGCTTCTTCTCCGCCGACGGCCAGCTGGTCGCCACGGTGGTGCAGGAGGGCCTCATGCGGCTCGCGACGGAGTCCCCGCTCTAGCCGCCGAGTTGGCCAAACTCGTACGCCAAGTTGGCCGAAGTGGGCGTACGAGTTGGCCCAAGTGGGCGGGTCAGCGCCGGGTCCAGGTGACCACGAGTTCGTCGCGCTGGCCGAAGCGGATCAGGTGGCTGGCCACCACGTGCTCCATCCGGTCCAGGTTCTCGGTGGAGTCGGCGTGCACGCGCAGGCGCAGCACGCCGTCCTCCGCGGTCAGCTCGCAGCTGCCCGCGGCGAACTTCAGGTCGCCGCGTTCCTCGGTGAACTCGGCGGACTCGATCTTGTGCGCGAAGTGCTTGCAGAGCTGGGTGAGGTAGCGCCCCGGGCGGTCCGTGGTGACCGCGGCCTCGGCGCTGATCAGGTTGGTCGTCATGTCCTGAGCATAGCTAACGGCTTGTTAGGTTCGCCTTAGTTGAACCACGCCCCGGTGTGCCCCGTGCGGCCCAGGCGGAACACGGCCGCCCGCACGGGCGCTAGCCGACGGCCGTGAGCACCTTGGGCCGGACCGAGAGCAACGCGGGCAGCGCGGCCACGGCGGCCAGCACGGCCAGTCCCAGGGCCAGCCGCATGCCGGGCAGGGTGTACCCGCTCATCGCCCACAGGGTGGTGGCCAGCGCCGGACCCAGGGCGAAGCCGATGCTGCGGGCGAGCTGCACGGTCGCGGACGTGGTGGCGATCTGGCTTCGGGGCGCGGCGCCCATGGCCAGGGACTGCACCGGGCCGCCGTAGAGCCCCATGCCCAGTCCGGCCGCGAACAACCGCCAGCCCAGGTCGAACGGCTGCCAGGACTCGTCCAGCGGCAGCACCAGCAGCAGTCCGGCGGCCACCACCGCCACGCCGAGCAGGCCGGTGCGGCGGGCGCCCCAGCGGTCGCCGAGCAGGCCGCCGAGCGGTCCGGCCAGCGCCATGCCCACCGGGAAGGCCAGGATGGTCAGGCCGGTGGTGGACGGATCGGCGTGCAGCACACGTTGCAGGTAGAACGGCAGGATCAGGTTCATCGCGGCGAAAGCCAGGCCCACGGCCAGCAAGGTCAGGTGCGGACCGGCCATTCCAGGGCGGCGCAACAACTCCAGCACCGCGACGCTGGTGGAACGCCTGCGCCACACCAGGAACAGCGGCACCGCGAGCAGCGACAGGGCGAGCCAGGGCAGGCCGTCGCGGGCGGCGAAGGTGACCCCGAGCAGCACCGCGGACACCGCACCCGCCACCAGCGCGGCCTCGGCCAGCCAGCTCCGGTCCGGCCACCGCAGTGGGCGATCCGCAGGGATGGCGTGCAGCCCGATTGCCAGCACCAGCAGGCAGATCGGCGTGTTCAGCAGGAACACCGCGGGCCAGCCGGAGATCTCCAGCAGC
Source organism: Crossiella sp. CA198 (assembly GCF_052078295.1). Classification (NCBI taxonomy): domain Bacteria; kingdom Bacillati; phylum Actinomycetota; class Actinomycetes; order Pseudonocardiales; family Pseudonocardiaceae; genus Crossiella; species Crossiella sp. CA198. Next base: position 95,337 of record NZ_JBQJIM010000003.1, on the reverse strand, counting down.
ACCCCGCCCAGCGCCGGACCGGTGAGCGCGCCCAGCGGGGCGAGCGTGGCCAGCACACTCATCGCCCGCGCCCTGGCCTCCGGCCGCACCGCCCTGGCGGCCAGCGCCGGGGTCAGCGCGAGCATCAGCGCGCCGAAGCAGCCCTGCGCGATCCGCACCGCCAGCAGCAGCGCGAAATCACCACTGGCCGCCCCGGCCAGACTCATCAGCGCGAAGCCGCCGACCGCCAGCGCCAGCGCGGGCCGGGTGCCGACCCGGTCCAGCCAGCGGCCGCTGGGCAGCACCAGCGCGATCAACGGCAGCTGGTAGGCCAGCACAATCCATTGGGCCGCGCCCGGGTCGACGCCGAATTCGTGTTGCATCGTCGGTAACGCGATGTTCACGCTGTTCATCGTCAACAAGGATGTGAACGCGACCATTCCGGCGGCGAACACCAGCGACCATTGATTGCGCTGGTTAATTTCCGGCATCAATCAGGCCACATGCTGCCGGTCGCGCGCACTGGCCGCGCCCGGCCTGCCGGGATTGAGCCGGGGAATATCGGACACCGGAAACAACGGTCCGTGCGGATTGTCGTACTCCTCGTAGTCGGCCCGGTCCGCGGGAGCGGGCCGGTGCCGGGAGTCGCCGAAGCGGGCCAGCAGCACGATCAGCACCAGTCCGGCCAGTGCCACCAGGTGCGCGGCCACCCTGGTCGGCGCGACCCCGCCGCGCACCAGGTCGAGCAGGCTCACCCCGAACAGCACCACCACGAACGTGCCCAGCACCGGCACCAGACCGGCCACCTGCCGGGTGCGCAGCGCGGCCCAGCCGAAGGCCACCCCGAGCGCCAGGTTCCAGGCCGCGCTCTCGTGTGAGAGGTGGGTGGCGCCCGCGGCCAGCAGCCCGCCGCCGTGGTGGTCGCCGCCGCCGGGGCTGAGGAAGACCGACATGGCCAGGGTGACCTGGGCGATGCCGAGCAGGCCCAGCGCCCAGCGCAACGCGGCGAGCAGGCTCACCCCGCGCCGTGGCGGCAGCTCGGCCAGCACGGCCGCGACCAGGTCCGGCCCGGACTCGGCCACCCCGGTCCTGGCCAGCCGAGTGATCCGCGCTGCCCGGTCGTACCAGGCAGAACAGTCCGCGCAGGCGTCCAGGTGCGCGTCCAGCCGGGCGGCCTCGGGCGGCTCCTCGCCGTCCAGCCGGGCGGAGAGCAGCTCCTGGTAGTTCGAGCAGTCCACGTGTCTCAAGGTCGGACTGAACCCTCGTCCGGTTCCCTCCGTTCCCACTTTCGTGGTTAAAGTTCCGGCCATGGCCGATGACACCCAGATCACCGAGTGGGCGCTGGCCGCCGGCCGGGGCGACCAGGTCGCGGCCGCCGCCTTCATCCGGGCCACCCAGCGCGAGGTCTGGCGCTTCCTGGTGCACCTGGCGGGCCGGGACGAGGCGGAGGACCTCACCCAGGAGACCTTCGTCCGGGCGCTGCGCAGCGTGCACCGCTTCGCCGGCCGCAGCCACGCCCGCACCTGGCTGCTCTCCATCGCCCGCCGGGTCGCGGTGGACCAGATCCGCTCGGCGATGGCCCGGCCGCGGATCTCCGGCGGGGTCGACTGGCAGGACACCGCCGAGCGCGCCACCCCGCTCACCCCTGGCGTGGACGAGGCCGTCGCGCTCCAGCTGGCCGTGCGCGAACTGGGCGAGGACCAGCGCGCCGCGTTCGTGTTGACGCAGGTCATCGGCCTGGGCTACGCCGAGGCCGCCGAGGTCTGCGGCTGCCCGGTGGGCACCATCCGGTCCAGGGTGGCCCGCGCCCGGCAGGAGCTGGTGCTGGCCCTCGGCGAGGGGACCCGGCGCTCCGCCGCCAGCGAGTGACCGCCTGGCCGGTCGACCGGCGCTCCGGCCCGGCGCCCGGGATGCTCCGATTGCCCCATGGGGTCCGTTTCCCGATGTCGACTTTCCAAAGGCGAGAGCGCTCCCGTGTTCAGTTGGTTGACAGCTCTTGAGCGGGGTCACCCGCGGCGCTCGGTCGTATCCGACTGACTGACCTGCCGGGATGTCCGAAGGTACGACGTCCCAACGGCTCAGTGTGCATCGTTTGTCGGGCCATCCAACCTTCGTTGTAGACGTTTTCAAGGAGCGATCCAAGAATCTGAACCAGCGGCCCGGCAGTTCTGGCCGCTGCTAAGTTCCCTCAACGGATTCACTTACCGGGTTTTCGTGCTACCAAAGAGTAAAGCCGGTCGTTCAGCAAGAGCGCGGTATGCGTCCTCCTCCTCCAAGGACGCCTGCCGCCGAACGGCGCAGGCAGGACCGTGAGTACCGGCACAACAACGCCGGGGAACTCGCCATGGGCTGTTACCGACCCATGGTTGTGGACTAAAGGAGGAGCCTTGCTGCATTCGGATCACTCGCTGTGCCCCGTTCGACCGCCAACGTGCGAGCCGCCAGTGGTCAGCTCACCCACACCCCGAATCGGGTCGCGCCCTCCGCACGTCGCGCCCTGCGCCGGGTTCAGCCGCCGATGACCCACGGACACCGAGGACGGACCAAGATGGAACCGGTCTTCTTACACACGAGAGAGTTCAAACGCGACCCGTACCCGACCTACGCGCGGCTACGGGAGCAGGGCCCGGTGCACCGGGTCGCCTTCCCCAGCGGGGTGGTGGGCTGGCTGGTCACCGGCTATGACGCGGCCGTGTCCACCCTGGCCGATCCGCGCCTGTCCAAGGACCACCGCCACGGCGGTGAGCAGTGGCGACGGCTTTCCGCGAGCATGCCGGAGCCCTACCACGGCAGGCTGCAGGCGCACCTGCTGCACCAGGATCCGCCCACGCACACCAGGATGCGCAAGCACGTCACCGATTCCTTCTCCCCGCGCCGGATGGCCGCGCTGCGGGCCAAGGTGGAGCGGATCGCCGAGTCCCTGCTCGACGATGTGGTGGCCGAGGTCGCCAGGGGTGGCAGCGCGGACCTGGTCGAGCACTTCGCCGCGGAGTTCCCGTTCCTGGCGCTGAGCGAGGTGCTGGGCATCAACGCCGATTTCCGGGAGCGGTTCCAGCCGGAGTGGCGCAAGGTGGTGGCCCCGGTGGGTCCCACCGAGCCGGGCAGGCCCGCGTACCTGGCACTGCTGGAGGGGTGCCAGGACTACATCGCGGAACTGGTGGCGCACAAGCGGGAACACCCCGCCGACGACCTGCTCTCCGCACTGGTGCGAGCCGGCGACGCGGGCGATCTGGCCGATCACGAGCTGAGTTCGATGATCTTCCAGCTCTTCGCCGCCGGGCAGGAGCCGGTGACCAACCAGATCACCACCATGACCGTGGCGCTGCTGGCCCACCCGGCCGAGTTCGCCGAACTGGCCGCGCGGCCGGAACTGCTGCCCGGCGCGGTGGAGGAGCTGTACCGCTACGACGGTTCGTTCGAGATCACCACCTGGCGCTTCTTCCGCGAGGACAGCGAGTTGCACGGGGTGCCGATCCCGGCTGGCGAGTCGGTCATCGTCTCCCTGGGCGCGGCCAACCGGGACGGGCGGCGGTTCGCCGATCCCGACCGGCTGGACTTCACCCGCTCCCCGAACCCGCATGTCGCCTTCGGGCACGGCATCCACTTCTGTCCCGGCGCCGCACTGGCCCGGATCCAGGGCCAGACCGCGGTGTCCGCGCTGATCCGCCGCCTGCCGGGGCTGCGGCTGGCGGTGGCCGCCGAGGACCTGGAGTGGATCCAGGCCGTGCTGGGCCGAGGGGTGGCCCGGCTGCCGGTGACCTTCGAGCCGGCGCAGGCCCAGCCCGCGTTCGCCTGAAACCAACGATCTTCGCCGGGCCGTGACGCCCGGTGGCCTTGTCCGACAACCACATTCCCCTCATCTCGCCGGGCGCGCACCCGGTGCGATGGGCGCTGTACGCAGCATGCCTGGAGGCACGCCATGAGTCCCACCACGACCATTTCCACTACCCAGTCCGCGCCTGTCGGCGCCGATCGCGCCGGAGTCGACCAGGTCGGCGACGTGACCGGCACCTGCGAGTCGATCCTGCGGATCCTGTTGCCGTACCGGCGCGCGGAGTCCGAGGACACCTATACCGACAGCGAGGTCGGCACCGCCTTCGCCGAGCAGCTCTCCCAGCTCCGCGAGTTCGTCGCCGCCGGTGAGCCGATCATGTTCACGCTGCCGGCCTTCCCGTGCAAATCACCCAACACCGACAAGGTGTTCGGCCACCTGCCCGACCTCGGCGAGCTGCTCTCGCTGCGTTTCCTGCACGGGCTGACCGAGCGGGTCCGCGAGGTCTACCCGCCCGGCGCGCGGATGCTGATCTGCTCCGACGGGCACGTCTTCGGCGACCTGATCAAGGTGCCGGACCAGCACATCGACGAGTACGCCGAGACCCTGCGGCAGATGATCACCTGGGGCGGCTTCGACTCGATCGACACCTTCAGCCTGGAGAACGTCTACGGGGACGCGGGATTCGAGGAGAAGCGGCGCATCCTCACCGCGGAGTTCGCCGAGTCGGAGGAGTCGCTGCGGGAGGAGGTCCGCGCGGGCGGCAAGGCGTTGCGGCTCTACCGCGGCATCACCCGGTTCCTGGTCGAGGACGCCGGTGACTTCGACGGCACCAAGTCGGCGCTGCAGCGGGAATGCCGCCAGCGCGCCTACGGGGTGATCCAGCGCAGCCGGGCCTGGGGCGACCTGATCGCCAAGTACCACGCCAAGCAGGTCCGGCTCTCCATCCACCCGCAGCCGGTGGGCGGGCCCAAGTTCGGCATCATGCTGCTCGGTTCGCCGGACTGCTGGCTGACCCCGTGGCACTCGGTGGCCGTGCAGCAGCGCGGGGAACGCAACTACACCCTGATGAAGCGGATCGACGCGGCCAAGGTGGGCGAGCCGGTGCACCTCAACGGTCGTCCGTCGCATTACGTGGCGGTGTCCGCCTGACCGTGTCCACGACCCCGGCGAGGCAGTCGTGCTCGCTGTTCCCCGCGGTCGTGGACACCTTCCAGCGGTGGCCGTCGGCGGTGCGGTGCCAGCCCACCTCCACCTCGGCCACCGCGGCCGTGTCGTCGATCCGGTAGCCGCAGCGTTGCAGCGCCCGCCGGGTCCACACCTCGGTCAGCTCGTCACCCGCGCCGGTGACCCTTGCCGTGCCGTGGGTTTCGGTGCGCACCTGAAATCCACCGGCGAGTGGGTCGAAGGTGTGGTCGCGGCCGCCGAAGGCCCGTTCCAGGACACCGTCCAGGACCAGGTCCTCCGGCGCGCCCGCGATCACGCGCCCGCCGGGCAGCACCAGCCACACCACGTCGGCGTTGCGCAGCGCCAGTTCCACGTCGTGGGTGGACAACAGGACCGCCAGCCGGGTGGCCCGGCCCAGGCCGCGCAGCATCGCGGTCAGCTCGGCTCGCCGCGGCGCGTCGAGGAACGCGGTGGGCTCGTCCAGCAGCAGCACGTCCGGCTGCTGGGCGAGCGCCCGCGCGACCATCAGCCGCTGCCGTTCGCCGTCGCTCAGCTCGTCCAGCATCCGCTCGGCCAGTGATTCCGCCCCGGCAAGCTGAAGTGCTTCCCGCACAATGACTTTGTCCGCCGCGCTGAGTGTGCCGGACCAGCCGGTGTAGGGCGCGCGGCCGAGTTCGACCAGGTCGATCCCGCGCAGGTTGCCGACCTGGATCCGGGTGGTGAGCACCACGGCCAGCCGCCGTGCCCGCTCCACTCTGGACAGTCCGGTCAGCGGGACCCCGGTGAGGTCGACGGATCCGGCCAGCGGCGGCTGCATCCCGGCCAGGGTGCGCATCAGGGTGGACTTGCCGGTGCCGTTGACCCCGAGCAGGCACACGAGTTCTCCGGCGCGCAGACCGAGGTCCACTTCGGACAGTACCGTCCTGTTCCGGCGGCGGACCCGGTAGCCGACGGCGAGTCCGTTGGCACGCAACACCTCTGGCTGCATCACACCTCCAGTCCGCGGCCGCCGCGGCCCAGTCGCACCAGCACCCAGGTGACCACCGGCGCGCCCAGCAGGGCGAGGGTGGTGTTCAGCGGTAGCACCGCCTCGCTGCCCGGCAGCTGGCTCAGGATGCTGGCGGCCACCGCGATGGTGGCGCCCAGCACGGCCGCGCCGGGGATCAGGTAGCGGTGGTCGGCGGTGCGCAGCAGGCCGCGGGCCAGATGCGGGGCGGCGATGCCGAGGAAGGCGATCGGCCCGGCGTGCGCGGTGACCGCCCCGGCCAGCAGCGCGGCCCCGGCCATCAGCGTCCAGCGGAAGGCCCGCACGGACACCCCGAGCGATTCGGCGTAGCCCTCGCCGAGCAGGAACAGGTTGAGCCGCTTGACCGAGAGCACCGCGAGCAGGAGTCCGGCCAGCACCATGCCCGCCAGCACCGGCAGGGCCTGCCAGGTGACGCTCTGGAAACTGCCAGCGCTCCAGTCGGTGAAGGTCTTCACCGCCTCGGGCTGGGCGTAGTAGACCAGCATGTCGACCATGGCCAGCACAAACGCGTTGACCATCACGCCGATCACGATGACGATCACGGTGCTCCGGATCAGCGCGGCCACCAGCAGCATCACCGCCATCACCGCGGCGGCCCCGAGCGCGGCCGCGGTGACCGTGCCCAGTCCCTCCATTGTGGACAGTGCGACGCCACCGGTGAGCGCGCTGCCGCCGCCGAGCAGCACCAGACTGACGCCGAAACTGGCCCCCGCGTTGACCCCCAGCAGGTGCGGATCGGCGAGGGGGTTGCGGAACAGGGTCTGCATCTTCAGCCCGGCCACGCCCAGCGCGGCCCCGGCGAGCAGTCCGGTCAGCGCGCGCGGGATGCGGATCTCGGTGACGATGAACGCCCAGGACGCGGTTTCCGTTGGCTCGCCGAGGATCGCGCGCACCACGTCGGGCACCGGGATGCGCACCGAGCCAAGGCTGACCGCGAGCACGGCGAGCAGGACGGCGACGCCGCCGAGCCCGGCCAGCAGCGCGACCCGCCACCCAGCCCGAACGGGAACCCGGGCTGGCTGGGGGGCGGCTGTGGGTGGGATCTCGGTGCCCGGCAGCGTCGCCTGGCTCATCAGCCGGCCTCGATCCGGCGGAGGAAGGCCAGCTGGTGACCGGGCTGGATCTCCGGATGCAGCACGCTGACCAGATCGGCCAGCAGCTTGTCCGGGTTGACCAGCCCGGCGGCCGCGTACACCCGCGGATCGGCCCGGTCGATGCCCTTGCCGCTGGTCAGCGCGGTGATCCGGCTCAGCCGCGGTTCGGCTTCGAGGATCTTCTTCACGGTCATGCCCTTGCCGACGAAGTCCGGCCGGAACCAGAACTCCGCGCTCGCGCCCTGCTCGATCATGGTCTCCATCGGCAGCCGCTGCAGGGCCTTGCCGGGCAGGTCGAACACGGTGCGCCCGCCGGCGTCACGCACCAGGGTCGGTTCCAGGTAGTCGTGCTGCGGGGCCAGGAAGTCCCGGCCGTGCCCGTTGATGCCCACCAGCACCGAGGGTTTCCCTTGCGCGGCAGTGGCTTTCGCGCTCAGCTCGCGGTAGCGGGTGTGCACCCCGGTGTAGTGCGCGTTCGCCTTGGCCTCGGAGTTGGTGAACAGCGACAGGAATTTCACCGCTTCCGCGCTGCCCAGCGGCGGCTCGTTGAACGGGTCGTAGAAGACCACGCCGACCCCGCCCTGGCCGAGTTTGTCGAAGCGCGCCTTGTCCCCGCTGGCGGCGAACATGACCTCCGGCCCGAGGTTGAGCACCCGCTCGGTGTCCAGCTTGTCGCCGTGCCCGACCCCGATCGCGGTCTTGTCCACGATCCGCTTGCTGACCCGCGGCAGGTGGATCGGCGCGGTGTCGGTATTGGGGAACTCGCCGTACCCGGCCAGCACCTCCGGCGCGAGCACCTCGAACGCGCCGAGCAGGGTGGCCGGATTGTCGATGGCCTTGCGCACCGGCACCCGGATCGCGGTGGCCCCGGCGAGGTCCCCGGCCAGCTCGGGTTTCGGGGTCCCGCACTGGTAGAGCACGTAGCTGCGCGGCGCGGTGTCGTTCTGCTCCAGGCTGGTCTTCGGCCCGGCGTTGACCTTGAGCAGCTTGTAGTGCTGCCGGTACTCCACCCGCCACTGCGTCGAGACCTGCGCACTCACCTTGTCCGGGAAGTAGTCCCGCCCGGCCTCGTAGTCCCGCGCACACCCCGCGTCCCCTGGTTCGGCCGCCGGAGCGCCCGCGCAGGCGCCCAGGAGCAACAGGCTGGTGGCGGCCAGCGCGAGGGACAAGCGGGGCATGCGTGACTCCTGGAGGTGCGGCATCGGCTCTCGATGGTGATAGTCGGGCCGGGACCGGATTCAGTTCCCCGGAGTTCACCGGACCTCGATCGGAGTTGATCCGGTGGTGCGCGGTCAGCCGGGTGATCGTCGGGAACTGGCCGCCCTGGCGCTGTGCGGCATATTTCGCTACCCTGAATCAGCTAGCCTGATCATGATTCAGTCCGATGGGGGTGGTCACGATGACAACGGATGCCGGAGCGCGCATTGAGCGCGCCCGCGTTGCCGCGGGCTTGAGTCAACGCGCCCTTGCGGATGCGACTGGCATCTCGCAACCCACGTTGTCGCGGATCATCTCCGGGGACAGGTCGGCGAAGATGCCCGAGGTGGTGGCGATCGCCTGGGCGACGGGGCACACCGTCGCCCAGCTCGCCGAGGACGGATCGGTGGCCGACCGCGTGCAATGCGTCGCGCGCGCGACCAGTGATTCAGGTATGGAAGGTATGCGTGAAGCGTTGCTGCACTTTGTGGAACTGGACGCCTACCTCGATGACCAGGCCATCCCGGCCACCGTCTGAGGCGAGTTAGTTGATCGTGAACGCCGAGGCTGAAGGGCGTACCGCCGCCGCACGGTTCCGCCGGGACCACCATCTTGGCGTGCAGCCACTGGGTGACCTGGTGGCCATCATCGAGCAGGCGACCGACATCGACGTCGCGGTACTCGATGCCGGCCCCGATGAACATGGCCTGACGATGCGGGATCCTGCCCGCGATGCCGTGTTCATCGGCGTCGCACGTACCCAGAACCCGATGAGACAACGCAGCACACTGGCTCATGAACTCGGCCACGTGCTTTTCGCTGACTGGGCTGACGGTTGTGCGGGCAACTGGAGTGACCGAAGCCCGTCGGAGATTCGGGCTGACGCTTTCGCCCGGCACCTGCTGGTGCCAGTCGAGGGCTTGCGTGAGCTTCTGGGTGACCGAGGTTTCGTGACCCAATCCATCCTCTCCGAGGTTGTTCAGCGATTCCTGGTGTCACCCCAGATCGCCGCAATCGCTCTACAGCAAGCCCAGTACATCGATGAAGGAACCAAACTGGAGTGGATGGCGCTCACCGCGCCGAAACTGGCTGCCAGGTTCGGCTGGAGCGATCAGTACCGGGCATTGCGGGCCGACTCTGATCAGCGGAGGGCGCCGCAGCGTTTGCTGGCTCGCGCGATCAACGGTTACGCGGAGGGGGTGCTGTCCGCGCAGGCGATCGCCACCTTGCGCGGCATCACGCTGGAGGCCGCTGAGGCCGACTTGCGTGAGGCAGGTGTAGTCCCAGTTGACCGACCGGTCGTGTGGGCCGACCCCGCCGAATTGCCCGACGTGGACGTGGATCTTGCTGCCTTGGCCGCGGACCTGGACGCGCCGGACGATGATGGTGATCCGCCGACAGCGGAGCCAGTCTCGGGATGAGCCATCGACCAATCATCGACGCTGGGCCCGGTCTCAATTTCTTCGCCATTAACCAGGAACGTCTCCTCATCAGCATCCTTGGCAAGCTCAGCGCCCCGGAGACAGTGGCAGCAGAGGTGCTCCGCAAGTCTCGGCAGGATGAACGTTTCAGCAGCGCTGCCAAGGTCTGGCGCACACTGACGCCCACCTGGATGCAGGTACTGTCCGATCGGCAGACACCCGAACTCGCCGCTGCCGTCCACCGGATCACCCGCCAGTCCATGGAACAACGGCTGAGACACCCGAAGGACCTGGGTGAGACGATGGTCATCGCGCATGCGGTCGTCGCAGCCGAAGCCGGCGATACGGTGACAGTTCTCATCGACGATGGTTCCGGGGCGCGAATCGCCAGCGCGGAAATCAACCGACTCAACCGGGTCCGCGTCAGCGGTAAGGCGGTGGGGTCGATCAAGCTGGTGAACACGCTGACTGTCCTGGAGCGCGCGGCAGGCGGTCCTCAACTACCGGACAAGTCCGATATGCGCGCCATTTACGCTCGCCTGCGCGGTCTTGATGATGGCCTGCCTCCGATCGAGGCGACCAGGCTCCTGGCCGCCGCGCTCTGGCCCCGGCGCTGAGCCTGATCGTCCCCGGATGGCTCCATGACCGGGAAGTGTCCGCATGTCGACGCACTGTGACGCGGAACGCAGCCAGCACTGCTTCGGGCGACCTACGCGCTATTCCTTCTGCCTGGTCAGCGATGTAAGGATGCGGATATGCCCGTGCGAGTCAGAGCCGACCTTGCCGCCATGCCCGACTACGTACCCGGCCGGAAGATCGCCGGGGCGATCAACCTGGCCAGCAACGAGGTCTCCTATCCGCCGCCAGCCGCGATCGTGGCCGCGGTCGCCGAGGCCGCCGCCTCGGTGCACCGGTACCCGGCGATGGGCAGTGACGACCTGGCGCAGCGGGTGGCCGCGATCAACGGCGTCGACCCATCGCAGGTCGCGATCGGCTGCGGCTCGGTGGCGCTGTGCCAGCAGCTGGTGCAGGCGCTGTGCACCGCCGAGGACGAGGTGCTCTTCGCCTGGCGCTCCTTCGAGGCGTACCCGATCGTCACCCAGGTGGTCGGCGCGGTCCGGCACACCGTGCCGCTGGCCGCCGGGCACCGGCACGACCTGGCCGCCAGCCTGGAAGCGATCAACGAGCGGACCAAACTGATCTTCGTGAGCAACCCGCTCAACCCGACCGGCACCGCCCTGCGCAAGGCCGAGCTGGTGGACTTCCTGGACCGGGTGCCCGAGGACGTGCTGGTGGTGCTGGACGAGGCCTACCGCGAGTTCGTCACCGACCCGGATGTGCCGGACGGCCTGGAACTGGCCCGCGGCAGGCAGAACGTGGCCGTGCTGCGCACCTTCTCCAAGGCCTACGGACTGGCCGGGTCCCGGGTCGGTTTCTGCGTGGCCTCGCCGGAGGTCGCCGGTGGCGTGCGCAAGGTGGCCATTCCCTTCTCCGTCAACCGGTTCGCGCACGCCGCCGCGCTCGCCTCGCTGGATGTGGAGGACGAGCTGATGGCGCGCTGCCGCCTCATCTCGGCCGAACGCGACCGGGTCCGGGACGAGCTGATCAAGAGCGGTTTCGAGGTGCCGGAGTCGCAGGCCAACTTCGTCTGGCTGCCGCTGGGCGAGCGCGCGGCCGCGTTCAACGAGCACTGCATCGAGCAGAAGGTGGTGCTGCGCTGCTTCGCCGGGGACGGCGTGCGGGTCACCATCGGCACGCCCGAGGAGAACGAGGCGATGCTCGCCGCGGCCCGCACCTTCCCGGGCTGACGCGATGCGGGTCCTGCGAGGCAGCGCGACGCCCCTGGCGCAGCGCTACCGCACCGCACTGCTGGACCTGGACGGCGTGGTCTACCGCGGCTCGGTCGCGGTCGACCACGCCGCGCAGGCCCTCACCGAGGCGCGCCGCCACGCCCTGCGGACCCTGTTCGTCACCAACAACGCCTCCCGCACCCCGGCCGAGGTGGCCACCCTGATCAGCGGTTTCGGCCTGCCGGTCGAACCCGACGAGGTGGTCACCTCCGCCCAGGCCGCCGCCAGGCTGGCCGCGGACCAGGTCCCGCCCGGCTCGCCGGTGCTGATCGTGGGCGGCCCCTCGCTGGAGATCGCGCTCACCGAGGTGGGCCTGCGCCCGGTCCGCTCGGCCACCGACAACCCGGCCGCGGTGGTCCAGGGCTTCGCCCCGGACGTGGACTGGCGCCAGCTCGCCGAAGCCTCCTACGCGGTGGCCACCGGCATCCCGTGGATCGTGTCCAACATGGACCTCGCGGTGCCCAGGGAGGGCGGCATCGCCCCCGGCAACGGCGCCCTGGCCACCGCGGTCCGCCTGGCCACCGGCAAGGATCCGCTGGTCGCCGGCAAACCACAGCAGGCCATCTTCGCCGAGTCCATCCGCCGCAGCGAGGGCCCGCACCTGGTCGTCGGCGACGGTCTGATCACCGACATCGAGGGCGCCAACGCCAGCGGCCTGGACAGCCTGCTGGTGCTCACCGGCGTCACCACCGTCCGCGCCCTGGCCACCGCCCCGCCCCAGCACCGCCCCACCTACCTCGCCGCCGACCTCCGCGGCCTGCTGCACCCACACGCGGACCTGAGCACCACCGGCACCACCGTCCACTGTGGAACCTGGACCGCCAGGGCAGACCACGGCGAACTCCACCTCACCACCACCGACCCCGCCAACCTGGTCGACGGCGCCAGAGCCCTGTGCGCCACCGCCTGGCTGACCGCGGACTCCGAAGTGGACTGTGCCATCGAGCCCGCCCTCGACCACTGGACCGCCCTGGGCGACAACCCTCGCGCCGCCTGACCCGGCCGAGGTAAAACAGCACGATTCCCACCACGACCGCCGACTGCTCCTGCTACGTTCCGAACAGCGCTGGGGGGCGACTGCACACACGGGCGAGCGCAGGGGGAACACACATGTCGACCGAATTCGACGACCTGGTGGCCGAGTTCGAACGGTTCCAGGAACACGGCCGCAAAGCCGAACAACGACTGGCCGCCTACGACGGCATGCGCGAGGAAATAGCCGCCGTCGAAGCCACCGCCACCTCTCCTGACCGCTCGGTCACGGTCACCGCGGGTCCAGGTGGGGCCATCAAGAACCTCCAGTTCACCGAGGAAGCCCTCCGCCGAGGCCCGCAGGCCCTGGCCGCCACGGTGATGGCCACCATCCAGACCGCCGTCGCGGAGGGCGCCCGCCGCCAGGCGGAAACCGTCCAACGCTACGTCGGCGACGACCTCAACGTGCTGGACCAGGTCCTGGAAACCCAGGCCGAGATGCTGGGCGTCCCGGTCGAGCAGCTCCGCGCGATCACTTCCGCGCCACCGGTTGCCCGGCGTGCCGCCGAGGAGGAGGACTTCGCGGATCGGGAGTTCCTCAGCGACAAGCCAGGCTCGGCCCGCGCGCAGGCCCCGCCACCACCGCCGGTGAGTCAGGGGGAGGAGTTCCTCCGCAAGCTGTATGACGGGGAGGATCACTGATGAGCGGCAAGCTGCGGACGAATCTGGCCGCGATTGACGGGTGTGCGGGGAAGGTCAAGGGGCTGGCCGGCAAGGCGGACGCCTTCGAGGGCAAACTGGCCGGAGTCGAGGTGCCCGAACTGGCCTGGGGCCTGATCGGGCAGCCGCTCGCGCTCTTCTACCGCCCGATGGTCGCCGACTTCCGCGACTTCCTGCGTCAGCTGGCCGAGGGCACCGGCAACGCGGCGGAGAAACTCGGTGAATGCGCCGCCGCCTACCGCGAGGCCGACGAGTCGGCCCAGCAGACGGCCAAGCAGCTCAAGGGGAAGCTGGGTGGGTCGCGATGAGTACCCCTGGCTACTGGGAGGGCACCGTCGCCCCGAACCTGCCCGCGGGCCTGGGCAGTGCGGTCAAGCTCGCGGACAAGGTCAACAAGCTCGACTTCACCAAGGACGCGGTCACGGTCGGCATCGAGGTCTCGGCGGTCGCCGCCGACGCCACGAGCCTGGTCAGCTCCTGCGTCGGCACCGCCGTGAGCGCGGCCGCTGATCCACTCGGCTGGCTGATCAACCAGGGCCTGGGCTTCCTGATCAACATCTGCACGCCGCTGAAACAGGCCATCCAGCTCGTCTCCGGCAACTCGGAGGCGCTGGCGAAATCCGCGCAGGGCTTCGCTGACCTGGGCAAGGAGATCGTCGGCCTGGGCAAGGAACTGAGCGCCACCCTGAAGGAAGACCTCAAGGACTGGCAGGGCACCGCCGCCGACGCGGCCCGGACCCGGATGGCCGGATTTCTGGCAGGGGTGGCGGGCGCCGCTGACAAGGCGGGTGACATCGGCGGTCTGCTCCAGATCTTCAGCATGGTCATCAAGGTGGTGGAGGAGTTCATCCGAGGGTTGCTGGCCGACCTGATCGAGTGGCTGATCATCACCTGGCTCGCCGCACTGGCCACCGCACCGATCACCCTCGGTGGTTCCACGGCCGTGGCCAGCGGGGTGACCGCCTACAAGGTCGCCAGCACCACGGTGAAAACCACCCAGAAGGTGACCAGGCTCAGCAAACTGATCAACAAGATCAAGGCGCTGCTCGCCAAGCTCCAGGGCTGGCTGAAGAACTCCAGGATCGGCCAGGAGTTCATGAACACCGCCTCCGGCAAGGGCGGCAAGGGGCTGGAGAAGATCCAGGACTCGGCGCTGGCCAAGGCCACGGACAAGGTCAACAAGAAGCTGCCGGAAAGCGCCCAACGGGAACTCACCCGGGAGGAGTTCCGCAAGACGCTGGAGCAGAGCAGCACCTCGACCCTGGGGGCGGTGCGGGCCGGTCTCGGTCAGAAGGTCGGCGAGTCGCTCAAGGAACAGACCAAGAAGATCGTCGGGATGGACAGGGTCAAGACGGGGTTCGACTCGGAGGGCAAGCCGACGGACATGGTCGATCCAAGCAAGATCGCCGGCAAGGCGGCGGGCTACGCCAAGGACGGAAAGAAGGCCCTTGACCATTCCAGCCAGGGGACTGATCAGGATGAGGACAAGACGCGGCGGGATCTTGATCTCTGATGGAGCTGGAGTTGCTGCTGGCCATACTGGTCGGCGTTGTCCCGGTGTTCGGCCCGGCGGCCTGGATGTTCGTGCACACGATGCGGGCCGAGGCATTCCGCAAGTTTCACCTGCGCTGGCTGGCGAAGAAGCACGGCTGGAAGTACAAGGTCTCGCAGTTCGTTTCCGCGGAGCGGGAGACCATCCGGTTCTCCGGCGGGTATCGGAGCCAGCGCTTCCGGTGTCGGGAAGTGCGTAATACCGACGGTGACTCCGGGGAGTCCTTCAAGGTCTCGATGGAGTTTCCCGGGTTCGGCCATCTTCCGGACTGCGAGATCCGCTATCACCGGATCCGGTGCCGGGTTGAGGTGTGGCGCGGGGATGCCCGGATCCTCACCGAGACGGATCTGCGCTGGTGGATGCTGCGCCGGCCGGTCACCTCGTGTCATGTGGAGGTGACTGACGGGGTGTTGCGCGCGAAGTGGGGATACCAGTTCCACGGCGGTGTGTTCCGGCGCAAGTTCGCCTTCCTGCTGGGAGTGGCCAAGCGGCTAGAACAGGTGGCTGGCACCTCCTCACCGGGATCGGAGATATGACTGGAGAGGCACGCCCATGACAAATCGTGTTGGTGCATTGCCGGGAAGTTGGTGCGATGTGCCGTTCGGGTGGGAGTGTGGCCACAACCGTGGCTCGCAAGTCTGATTTTTGCCACTGCGTACCGCTTTTCTTGCTACCGTCTGCACTGCGCTGGGGGGCGACGGTGGGTGAGCAGGCGAGCGCAGGGGGTGTTCTACGATGGGTGGCCGACAGGTCGACATCGATTTCGGGGGCGGCGGCCGGTTCCGCGTCGAGGTCGCGAACCTGCTGGAGATGATCAAGCGGTTCGAGGGGGTGAAGCGGATGGCTCGTCAGGCGAACGCCCTGGCCAGGCAAACTGCCGTTGATCGGACGCCACCCGGCGAGGATCCGTTCAGTTCTCAGGCGATCGACGCGATCTGCGAGAAGGCGTCAGACGCCGATGGTTGTCACGGAAAGGCGAACCAGGCGTATCAGGACGAGATTCAGAAGACGATCGACATGCTCTGGTCGACATACAACCAGTACGCGACCAGCGAGGAGCGCAGCCGTGCCACCCTGGACAAGTCGAAGGGCTGACTCAGTGCTTTCTCGTTCGACCAAGATGGTGCTGGCTGGAGTCGTGGGGGCGGTCCTGCTGACCGGATGCGGACCGTCGAACCCGGGGCCCACAGGTACGGCTCAGCCGACTTCAAGTAGAGCCGGAAGCGGTGCGCCTCCGCTCGCCCAGCCGGAGCTCGACACCGGCCGGTTCAAGGGGAGTCCATGTGGGCTGTTGACTGCTGGTCAGAGCGCACAGGTTGCCAGCGGCGTGGTTGGCGAGGTGTGGCCGGAGAGCATTCTGGGGCCGTCCTGTCAATGGGACGCGGGTAGCAAGCCTGGAGGGCTCTATTTCTCGGTGACGATCAACACCAAGTCGGGCGGACTGGATGGGATCTACGAGATGCGGTCAGGTGCCAGGGTGTTCGAGTCGACGCAGGTCGGGGCCTATCCGGCGGTCGTGACCATGCCTGAGGATCTTCGTGACCGTGGGCAGTGTGTGTTGGAAACCGCGGTTGCGAAAGCGGTCACGATCAGGGTCGATTTGACGCTGAACGGCGGAACGCACAAGCCCGCCGACTACGCGACCCCGTGTCCGAGGGCGGTCAAGATTTCCGAGTTGGTGTTGGAGACGCTCAAGGGCGGTGGCTGAGATGGGCTTCCTCGACAAGGTCGGCGAGGTCGCCAGCGGTGCCTGGCAGGGCGTCAAGGACGGCTACAACTGGGCGATGGGGAATGTGCGTCCCGCCGGTCACGGTGGTGATCAGATTTACCAGTGGTTCCACCAGGGCAAGGGCACCGAGCCCACGGTGAGTCCCAAGCAAAAGCTGTGGGGCGATGTGGCGCGCAAATACGACGATATGCAGCGTGAGGTCGAGGCGATCCTGCGGGACTTCGGCTCCTGGCAGGGAAAGGCCGCGGATACCGCGCGGGAATCCGTCCTGCCACTGGCGAAGTACGCGGAAGCGGCCAAACAGGTGGCCGAGCAGACCGGGGGGAAGGTCGGCAACCAGGGCAACGACTGGCATGGGGCCAAGCACAAGCTCCGGCCGGTGTCCGGCGAGATGCCGCAGAACAACATTATCAACCGGCTCACCCCTGGTGAGACCGATCTGGATCGCGACATTCAGAAGTTCAAGTCCGACACCAGCCACAACCAGGTGGTGCTCGCGGGGTACGGCGTTGCCACCAACGGCAACCTGACCACCATGCCGTCCTGGGCGCCGCCTGCCACCGCGACGGGTGACACCTCGCTGGTCCAGACCCCGCCAGGTGGTGGCGGGGGATCCGACCGGGGACGGGATCCGGGGCGCGGTGGCATCCGTCCTGGCGGCAGTGGGTCCTGGCCCGGCGGTCAGGGCCGTACCGGAGTGGACCAGCCACCCCGTGGCGGCGACCTGCCACCCGGTGGTCGCGGTGACCAGCCACCGCCGGGAGGCGGCACCGACCTGCCGCCCGGGGGTGGGCCGGTTCAGCGGCCAGCACCGATTGATGGCACCCCGGTGCAGTCCGTTGAGGACCCGGTCCGGCCGCCCGGTGGTGGCGGCCAGTACGGCGGCGGTGGACTTGGCGGCGGTGGCGCAGGCGGTGCTGGTTACGGCGGCGGGTTCGCGGGCGCTGGGTTCGGACCTGGCGGCAGCGGCGGCGGTTCTGGCGGCCGGGCCGGGGTTGGGGGTTTCGGGCCGACCGGTACCGCGGGGGCGGCGGCAACGGCTGGGCGCCCCGGTGCCCCGGGCATGGGCGCTGGGCCGATGGGTGGCGGCGCGGGGGCTCGGGGCGAGGAGGACAAGGAACATCAGCGGCCGGACTGGCTGGTGGAGTCCGAGGAGTTCTGGGGCATCGACGGTTACGTCGCGCCTCCGGTCATCGGTGAGTCCTGAGCAGCACCAAGCAACAGGGGGCGGATTCATGCTGCGCGCTCGCGTGGTGATCTCGGCGCTGGCCTATGACCTCGTCTGGGAGGCCGAGCGGCTCGGGGACCAGCACAACGCGTTGATCACCGATTCGCCGGGGAGCACCTGGGAGGAGCGGATCGAGGTCGCCAAGCGAGTGCTCGGGGAGTTGACCGCGGCCGGGCTGGCCGACGGCACGGACGTGCGCCCGGACCTGGTGGCCGCGCTTCGGCTGCTCGCCAGGCCACAGCGGGAGGTCTACGGCTGGTTCTCCCCGGACGCCCAGGCGCCGCCGGTGGGGGTGCTCGCCGCGACGGCCGGAACCGACGCGGTGCTGGCGATTTTGCACGACGGCTGGCTGACCCTCGAACCGGTGGACCCCGACCGGCTTCCCGAGGCGGTGGCCCGGCTGCTGCCGGAGTGCCCGCCGCTGCGCACTCCGGTACTCAGCTTCCCGCAGGAGGAACAGGCGGGCCGGTCCACCGCCGAGGGTCCGGTGCTGCGCCCGGCTGGTGGCCCGCGAGGACATGCGGCGACCGCGGAGCGTGCGCGGCGGCTGTTCGCGCAATCGAAGCTGGGCGCGGGCCAGTTCCGGGTAGCCAGCCGGACTCCGCGTGGTTCTCGCGAGATCGCGGAGTTCCCCTTGGACTACGTCGACACCGCGGCCGGCCGGTATCTCAGCGGTCGGCAGCGCGGTCCGGACGGGGCGGTGTGGAGCCTGGTCCTGCCCGGCGGTCCGCGGGAACTCACCGACCGCCTGCGCGCGCAGTTCGCCGGGCCGCTGGTTCGCTTGCTCCCTGCCTGACCAGGGCCTGAGAGCGCGACCATCGGGCAACCGGTCGCATTCCGTGCCGCCAACCGGGCCAGTCCTTCTCTTCGGCGAATCCCAGTGGTCCAGACCTATTGACGGCCATGGTCTAAACCTCTTACCTTTCGGGCACCCTGCACCACTGTGTGACCCCGCACACCCGCGCACACAGCCGCCTCCGCCGCCGCTTTCCCTGGAGGTGAATCGTGATCAGGAAGGTGCCGATTTTCGCTGCCCTGGTTGCCTTGCTGGCCAGTTTGATGTTCGTCGTGGGGCAGAGCCCGGAGTCGCGGGCCGAAGTGCCGGACACCGCGGCCAACGAGGACTGCCGTCCCGACGGGCTCTACCGCACGCCGAATGTGAACGTGCCCTACTGCCTGGCCTATGACGCCGAGGGCAGGGAGAAGATGGGGGCTGATCACCCGCGCCGGATCATCGGCTACTTCACCAGCTGGCGTACCGGCAAGAACGGGCAGCCCGCCTACCTGGCCAAGGACATTCCCTGGACCAAGGTCACCCACCTCAACTACGCCTTCGCGCACATCGGCGCGGACAACAAGGCGTCGGTCGGGGCCGCCGGGGCAGGCAACCCCTCGATCGGGATGGAATGGCCGGGGGTCACCGGGGCGGAGATGGATCCGTCCTTGCCCTACAAGGGGCATTTCAACCTGCTCAACAAGTACAAGAAGCAGTTCCCTGACGTGAAGTCGCTGATCTCCATCGGTGGCTGGGCGGAGACCGGCGGGTTCATCGACGACAACGGCAACCGGGTCGCCAGCGGTGGTTTCTACACCATGACCGACAGCCAGTCGACCATCAACACCTTCGCCGACTCGGTGGTGGATCTGGTGCGCCGCTACGGTTTCAACGGCGCGGACATCGACTACGAGTACGCGACCTCGATGCCGAACTCGGGCAATCCGCTGGACTTCTCCTTCTCCAACCCGCGCCGGGCCAAGCTGATGGCCGGGTACAACGCGCTGATGAAGACCCTGCGGGAGAAGCTGGACGCGGCCAGTGCCGCGGACGGCAAGTACTACCTGCTGACCGTGGCCGCGCCCTCCTCCGGCTACATGCTGCGCGGCATGGAGACCTACCAGGTCCTGCAGTACCTGGACTACGTCAACGTGATGTCCTATGACCTGCACGGGGCGTGGAACCACTTCGTCGGGCCCAACGCCTCGCTCCTCGACGACGGCAAGGACGCCGAACTGGCCGCGGCCAACGTCTACAGCACACCGCAGTACGGCGGGATCGGTTACCTCAACGGGGACTGGTCCTACCACTACTTCCGCGGCGCCATGCAGGCCGGGCGGATCAACCTCGGCGTGCCCTACTATACCCGCGGCTGGCGCGGCGTGAGCGGTGGCACCAACGGGTTGTGGGGCAAGGCCGCGTTGCCGGACCAGAGCAAGTGCCCGGCCGGCACCGGGGGTTCGGTCGGGTCGACCACGCCGTGCGGCAATGGCGCGGTGGGCGCGGACAACATCTGGCACGACCTGGACACCGCGAACAAGGAGATCCCGGCGGGCTCGAACCCGTTGTGGCACGCCAAGAACCTCCAGGACGGCAAGCTCGGCAGCTATGCCGCGCAGTACGGGCTGACCCCGGCGACCGACCCGGATGACGCGATCACCGGGACCTACGTCCGCAACTACGACAACGGGCTGGTCGCGCCCTGGCTGTGGAACGAGCAGAAGAAGGTGTTCCTGTCCACAGAGGACGAAGTGTCCATCGCGGCCAAGGCGCAGTACGTGCTCGACCGCGGGCTGGGCGGCATCATGATCTGGGAGCTGGCGGGCGACTACGCCAAGGACACCGCCAAGAACGAGTACTTCATGGGCTCGACCCTGACCACCACGCTGTACGACAAGTTCCGCACCGGCGCGGCCTACGGCAACCGCAAGGCCAAGCACACCACCCCGGCGGAAACCCTTGACGTGTCAGTGGATCTGGGTCAGTTCCCGGTCGGCGACGCGAACTACCCGATCAGCCCCAAGGCGAAGATCACCAACAACTCCGCGGTGACCATCCCTGGCGGGGCCGATCTCCAGTTCGACTACGGCACCTCGGCGCCCGCCAACATCCAGCAGCAGTCCGGCTGGACCCTGGCGGTGACCCGGACCGACCACAGTGGACCGAACATCGGTGGCCTCAAGGGCGATCTGCACCGGATCTCGTTGAAGCTGCCCAGCTGGCAGAGCCTGGCGCCGGGCGCGAGCGCGGAGGTGGCGATCGTCTACTACCTGCCGATCACCAACCCGTCCAACCTCACGCTGACCTTCGGCGGCAAGACCTACGGGCTCAAGCAGGACCACGCGCGTGGCGCGGGTGGCACCCCGACCACGACCAGCACCAGCACGACCACGAGCACCACGACCAGCACCACCGGCACCACGACCACGACCACCACCCCGCCGCCGACGTGTTCGGTGGCGGCCTGGGCAGGCGGCTCGACCTACACCCAGGGCAACGAGGTCTCGCACAAGGGCAAGAAGTGGCGGGCCAAGTGGTGGACCAAGGGCGAGGAGCCCGGCAGCACCGGCGAATGGGGGGTGTGGCAGGACCTCGGCGCCTGCTGAACCACCGGGTGAGCTGAGTGTGCGGGGCGGTCCGGGTGTGCCACCGGGCCGCCCCGCCGCACGCTAGATTCCGGTGGTGACTTACGGGTTGGAGCTGGCGGGGGACAACGCCACCTGGTTCTTCGAGACCGGGCACCTCCGGATCGTCTACCGCGGTGGACTGCGGGCCAGCGGACTGCTCAAGAAACTCGGCGAGCGGACCGTGCCGGATCTCGCCATCGCCGACGTCGCGGTCACCGCCGACCGCAAGACCACCACCCTGCAACTGCGGCTACGCCCCGGCGCCTGCCCCTACCTGGAGGCCGCCGGCGGTCAGCTGCCCGACCGCGGCGATCCGTACCGGCTGGTCGTGCCCGCGTCCAACCGCGACCTGGCCGAGCACTACGGCGAGGACATCCGCACCCGCGTCTCGCTCAACCCCGACGCCGGCCTGCCCGCGCCGCGATTCCTGCTCGCCGCCCCCGCCGTGCCCTGCCGCATCCGCGGCTACGACAGCAACGTCAGCTTCGACGGCCGGGTGGTGCTGTTCGAGCCGATCGCAGGCGAGGCGCACCCGCAGAAGCTGGTCGCCGGACCGCGGAGTGTGCCGATCGGCTCGGTGCTCGGCCTGGACTGGGCCACCCCCGCCGGTGGCGGCGGGCACCTGCGGCTGCGCACCACCGACGCGCCGGAGTACAGCCTCGGCCCGGAGGTCGACCCGTGCGCGGTGACCTTCGGCCTCGGCGCCGGCATGACCGCCGAATCCCTGCCCTTCGCCGCCGCCGTGCTGGCCGCGCTCCCCGAGGCCCAGGCGGAACTGCCCGCGGGCGCACCGGCCGGGGCGAGCCTGGCCGCTATCGCCGAGGAGGTGGTGGGCGCGATCCGCAAGCTCGGCGAACTGCGTGACCTCGGCCTGCTCACCGAGGCCGAGTTCAGCGCGAAGAAGGCCGAGCTGCTCGGCCGGTTGTAGCAGGCGGGAGCGCCGTTCGGGGGAAAAGCGGGCCGGACGCATTGCCTCACCGCGGGATCGGGGCCAGGTTCACCGCATGCCACGACCACGCCTGCTCGCCATCCTGTGCGCCACCGCGCTGCTCGGTGGGCTCGTCACCGGCAGCGCCGCCGCGGGCGACGATCCGAGCATCCAGTCGCTGACCACCGACCTGGACCAGATCCTGGCCGACCCCCGGCTGGCCGGTGCGGGCGCCGGAGTCGTGGTGCGTTCGGTGGACAGCGGCCAGGTGCTCTACCGGCGCGGCGGCGCGGACCGGCTGCAACCGGCCTCCAACGCGAAACTGCTGACCTCCGCGGCCGCCCTGGAGGTCCTCGGCCCCGACCACCGCTTCACCACCAGCGTCCTGGCCGACAGCTCGCTGCGCGGCAACGTCCTGCACGGCGACCTCTACCTGCGTGGCAGTGGTGACCCCACCACCCTGGCCGCCGACTACGACGCGCTGGCCCAACGCATCGCCGACACCGGGATCAAGGTGGTCACCGGCAAGGTGGTGGCCGACGACTCCGCCTTCGACCCGGTCCGCCTCGGCGTCAGCTGGGCCTGGGACGACGAGCCGTTCTACTACTCCGCCCAGGTCGGCGCGCTCACCGTGGCCCCGGACACCGACTACGACGCGGGCACCGTGATCGTCCGGGTCCGCCCGGCCGCGGCAGGCCAGAAACCGGCCATCGAACTGTCCCCGCCAACCTCGGTCATCACCATCGACAACCGGGCCACCACCGGCGCCCCCGGCTCGGCGAGCAGCATCGCGGTGGAACGTCAGCACGGGACCAACACCGTCGTGATCACCGGATCCGCGCCCGCCAACGGGAATCCGAGCGCGCATTTCTCCACTGTGGACGATCCGGCCCGCTACGCCGCCGACGTTTTCCGGGCCGCGCTGACCCGCCGCGGCATCCAGGTCCTGGACCCCAAGCTGGGCACCGGCGTCACCCCGGCGCACTTCACCGAACTCGCCGCGCACCGCTCCATGCCCCTGTCGCAGCTGCTGGTGCCGTTCATGAAGCTCAGCAACAACGGCCACGCCGAGATCCTGGTCAAGGCCATGGGCAAAGCCGTGCACGGCAAGGGCACCTGGGCCGACGGCATCCGCGCGATGACCCCGAAACTGGCCGCGCTGGGCCTGCCCGCCAACGCCTACCGGCTGGTCGACGGCTCCGGACTGTCCAGAATGGACATGGTCAGCGCGGACCAGCTCACCGCCCTGCTCGCCGCCGCCCGCACCCGCCCCTGGTACCCGGTCTGGCACCACTCGCTGCCGGTGGCAGGCCACCCGGACCGAATGGTCGGCGGCACCCTGCGCACCCGGCTGCGCGGCACCCCCGCCGAGGGCAGGATCCGGGCCAAGACCGGCTCGCTGACCGCGGTGAGCGCGCTGTCCGGGTACGCCACCGGCGCCGACGGCAAGGACCTGGCCTTCGCCGTGGTCACCAACAACGTGCTCAGCGGCACCAAGGACCTGGAGGACCGGATCGCGCTGCGCCTGGCCATGCACCCGGCCGGTCCGGCCGCCCGCTCCATCCCCCTGGAACCACCGGCCGGGGACCCGTGGCTGGAATGCTCCTGGCGCAAAGCCTGCTGAGCGGCCCGGGTAGGTCCACACTCGGGGTATGGGCATTCCGCGCGACTACGACGACAACCCGGATCGCTACCGGCGGGGGATGACCGCCTCGCCGGGCGCGCCGGACCTGTACGCGCTGCTCGCCGCCGAACTACCCGCCGGCGCCGCGGTGCTGGACCTGGGCTGCGCCGAAGGCGTGCTCAGCCACGCCGTCACCGCCCGCGGCGACGGTCCGCGCCTGGTCGTGGGCCTGGACCGGTCGGCGACCATGCTGCGCGCGCACCCCGGCCCCGCGGTGCGCGGCTGCGTCACCGCGCTGCCCTTCGGCGACGGCAGCTTCGACGTGGTGGTGGCCGTCAACTGCCTCTGCCACCTGGGAGATCCGCGCCCGGCCCTGCGCGAGGCCCGCCGGGTGCTGGTCCAGGGCGGCCTGTTCCTGGCCGCGACCATCGCGCACACCGACTCACCCGAACTGGCCGCGGTGTGGCGGCCCGGCCGCACCGCCTTCGACGCCGAACAGGCGCCCGAGCTGGTCCGTACGGTCTTCCCCGACGTCGAGATCCGGCCATGGGACGAGCCCATGGTCCACTTGCCGGACACCCGCGCGGTGCGCGACTACCTGGTGGCCCGGCTGATGCCGCCGACCGAGGCCGAGATCAGCGCGCGCTGGGTCGAGGTCCCACTGACCGTGACCAAGCGGGGCGCGCTGATCCTGGCTCGTTAACCAGACTCCTCGTCCATCAGCTTCTCCCGCAGCGTGGCCAGGGTGCGGCCGAGCAGCCGGGAGACGTGCATCTGCGAGATGCCCACCCGGTCGGCGATCTGGGTCTGCGTCATGTTGCCGAAGAACCGCAGCACCACGATGGTCCGCTCCCGCTCCGGCAACTGGGCCAGCAGCGGCTGCAGCGACTCCCGGTACTCGACCTCGGCCAGACCCTCGTCCTCCTCGCCGAGCGCGTCGCCGAGGGACACCGAATCGTCGTCGGCGATGAGCAGGTCGTCCAGGGAGGCGCTGCGATAGGCGTTGGTGGCCTCCAGTCCCTCGTAGACCTCCTCGCGGGTCAATCCGAGGTGCCCGGCGATCTCACTGGGCGTCGGCGCGCGTCCGAGCCGCTGGGACAGCTCGCTGGTGGCCGCGCTGATCGACAGGTGCAGCTCCTTGAGCCGCCGGGGCACCCGCACCGCCCAGCTGGCGTCCCGGAAGTGCCTGCGCACCTCGCCCATCACGGTGGGCACCGCGAAGGACAGGAAGTCCACCCCGCGTTCGGCGTCGAACCGGTCCACCGCGTTGATCAGGCCCAGGGTGGCGACCTGGGTCAGGTCTTCCTGGGGTTCGCCGCGCTGGCTGAACCGGCGCGCGATGTGCTTGGCCACCGGCAGGTACCCGGTGACCAGCTGGTCGCGCAACCGCTGCCGGCCCGGATCCTCCGCTGGCAGCGCGGCCAGCTCGCTGAACAGCGGCTTGAGGTGGTCGTATCGGCCGGAGTCGCCGGAACCCGGCTCGGCCGCGTTGTCGGCCTGGGTCACCCGCCCACCACCGAGTTGCTCCTCTTCGCCAGCTCGATCCGGACCAGGTGGAAACCGCCCTGGGCCGGTTCGACGCTGGCCTGCACCGAGTCGGCGAGCGTGCTCAGCACCTGCCAGCCGAAGGAGTCCTTGCGCGGCAACGCCTCCGAGGCCGACAGCACCCCGGCGCGCACCGTGATCTCCCCGGCGCCCGGCCGGAACTCGCAGCTCAGCACCACTCCGGGCGCGGCGAGGCGGACCAGGGTCGAGCAGACCTCGTCCACCGCCAGCTTGAGGTCGGCGATCGCGTCCAGGTCGAAGTCCTCGCGCATGGCGAGGTCGGCGGCGACCGCGCGTACCGCGGAGATCTGCACCGCGGTGGCGGCGATGCGCACCTCCACCGGGGGAATGGCCGGTTCGGAAGTCGAATCGGGCTGCGACACGGTCACCTCGACATCTCGGCAAAGCAGTGGTGGGACGCGAACACGCTACGACATCTGGACATTCATCACCTCGGCTGGCTCGACAAGCATGGACATACCCCGGCGCGGAACGCGCCAACCCTGGACGATTCGCCGCGATGCCACCCGGTTTGGCGACCGGTTTAGCGACCGGGCGGTTCGAGAACCCCGGGGGTGGAGGTGCTCTGATGAGGATCGCGATGGTGTCCGACCCGACCGTCTCCGACCAGGATCCCCAGGTGACCCGGCTCGCCGCCGGGCTGACCGGGGCTGGTCACCGGGTCACCGTGTACACCCGTTCGGACCGGGAAACGCTGCCGATGGGCGAGTTCACCGAGTTCCTCGCCCGCCGCTTCCGGCAGCGGCCGCCGGACCTGGTGCACGCGCACTGCTGGACCGCCGGACTGGCCGCGCTGACCGCCGCAGGCGGCACCGGCGCGCCGCTGGTGCAGACCTACCACGGCCTCGGCGAGGCGGGCGGCGATCGCCACACGATCGAGCGGTTGCTGGGCCGCCGGGTCAGCCTGGTGCTGGCCGGGGCCACCGAGGAACGGGACCGGCTGGTGCGGATGGGTGTGCCCAGGGGCCGGATCTCGGTGGTGCCCAACGGAATCGACCTGCAGCGCTTCCATCCCGACGGCGAGGTGGCCGCGCGCGGCGCCCGGCACCGGCTGCTCGGCCTCGGCCAGGTGCGCGCGGCCGACGGCTTCGACCGGCTCATCGAGGTGCTGCCCATGCTGCCGGACACCGAACTCGTGCTGGCAATCCCGTCCGACCGGTCCACAGTGGACGGAAACGAGCTGAGTGGCCTGCGGGAACTGGCGCAGGCCCGTGGCGTGGCCGACCGGGTGCATCTGCTCGGCCCGGTCACCGCCCGCGCGCTGCCCGCCCTGCTGCGCTCCGCGGACGCGCTGATGTGTTTGCCCCGCAACGGTTCCAGTGGTTCGCAGGCGCTGGCCGCGATGGCCTGCGGCACCGCCGTGATCACCACCGCCGGTGGCGAGGTGGCCGACACCGTGGTGCACGGGGTGACCGGCTTGCACGTGCGTCCGGAGGATCCGCGCGGGCTGGCCAAGGAGTTGCGCGCCTTCCTGGCCGATCCGGCCATGGTCGAGGCGTGCGGGGCGGCCGGACGGGACCGGGTCAGTGCCCGCTACTCCTGGGACCGGGTGGTCGCCGACACCGACCGGATCTATGAGCGGATCGTCTCCGCCGCGGCCATCCCGCAACAGCGGCGCGGCCGGTGAGCGCGCTCAGGCCAGCGCGCCGTCGAGGGTCTGGTGGATGTCGAAGACCTCGCCGAGCCCGGTGGCGTGCAACGGCCTGGTCACCGCGTGCGTGGCGCAGACCAGCCGCAGCTCGGCGTCCTGGCTGTGCACCACCTGGCGGGCCTCCACCAGCGCGGCCAGGCCGCTGGAGCCGAGGAAGCTGACCCCGGACAGGTCCAGCACCAGGCGGCGGCAGGTCGCGTCCACCTCGGCGCCGAGCAGTTCCTGGAAGGCCGGGGTGGAGGACATGTCCAGCTCGCCGACCACGGTGATCACCACGATGCCGCCGGGGCGGTGCGCGGCGGTGGCATCGGCCACCTCGGACCCGGGCAGGTCCACCGGAAGTGTGTCCTGGATGTACTCGGTCACGGCGCCTCCTCCTGCCCCACTCGCGTGAATCGCTGCGTCGAGCCGCATCGGCAAGGCGGGTAGTGCGGTATCCGGCGACTGGGCTGGGCCCATGCGCCGACACGGCCATTTGGCCGTAGCCCCACCCACCGTAGAGACGCCGTGCACGAGTGACAACCGCCCCAGGTAGGTGACCGTGCGTATCCGGACCGCGGTCCCGCCGCTGACCTGCGGAGGGTGCCGATCCGGCGAATTTCGCGGAACTCGTCACCCTCCGCCGTCATCATCGGCGCTAGGTGGTCGCGCCGGAGGTGATCGGGGTGAGCCGTCCGGACTGCTGGTCCACCAGGTACAGCCGCGGGCCCGCGATGTCGAAGAACATGCCGACCAGGTTCAGCCGCCCGTCCTGCACGGCCTCCCGCACCAGCGGGAAGGTGAGCAGGTTGTCCAGCTGTTGCACCACGTTGGCCACGCTGAGCCGGTCGTGCACGGCCAGTCCGGCGTCCTCGTCCACGGCGTGGAAGCGGATCAGGCTGGGCTGGATGTGCCGCAGCCACTCGGCCAGCCGGGAGCCGGAGCGGACCCCGCCGGACAGGCCGGCCTTCATCGCGCCGCAGTCGGAATGCCCGCACACCACGATGCTGGCCACCTTGAGCACGTCCACCGCGTACTCCACGGCCGCGCCCACCGAGGCGTCCTCGGGTCCCTCGTCGTGCCGGGGCACCAGGTTGCCGATGTTGCGCAGGGTGAACAGGTCGCCCGGACCACTGGTGGTGATCAGGTTGGGCACCACCCTGGAGTCCGCGCAGGTGACGAAGAGCTGCCGCGGGCTCTGTCCGTTGGCGGCCAGTTCGGCGAAGAAGGGCCGGGCCAGCGGCGCGCAGCTGCGCTCGAACTCGTGCATGCCCAGCAGCAGCGAGTCGTCCAGGGCCATGGATTCGTTACGCGGCAACGGGATCGCCGAGACCGCGGGGTCCTCGCCGTCCCGGTGCTGCCACACCGACCAGGGCGCGAACCAGCGCAGCAGCGGGCCGGGCAGCGAGCGGCGCTGTTCCGGGCGGCTGTCCTGGGCGCGGTGGTACCAGGTGTCCCGGTCCTCGCTCACCGTGACCGTGCCGCCCAGGCGTTCGTGCGTGCGGCACCAGCCGTGGATGGCCTCGTAGGCGGCGTGGTCCAGGTAGTCCACGTGCAGGGTGAGCAGCACCTCGGCCCGTTCCGGCACCCGGCGCAGCTCGCTGGTCAGCCGGGCCACGCCGAGGAAGACCAGCGATCCGCGCACGGTGACCGACCACCGGCTGTCCTCCTCGGCCGGTTCGCTCACCCGGATCGTGGCGTGCGTCAGCCGGTAGAGGGCGAGGGCGAGCGCGAGCAGGATGCCCAGCGTGACGCCCTGCACCAGGTCCAGGAAGACCACGCCGCCGAAGGTGATGGCGTACACCGGGAACTCGCGGTGCCGCCACAGTTCGCGCATGTGCGTGAGCCGGACCAGCTGCACGCCGGAGACCACCAGCACCGCGGCCAGCGCCGCGAGGGGGATCTGCTCCAGGAGCCCGGCCAGCAGCAGCACGAAGGCGGCCACCCACAGTCCGTGCAGGATGGTCGAGGCCCGGCTGCGCGCGCCGGCGGCGACGTTGGCAGAGGAGCGCACGATGCCGCCGGCGATGGGCAGTCCGCCGAGCGCGCCGGAGGCCATGTTGGCCACACCCTGGGCGACCAGTTCGCGGTCCAGGTCGGCGCGCGGGCCGGTGTGCAGCCGGTCCACCGCGACCGCCGACAGCAGTGATTCGACACTGGCCACCGCGGCGACCAGCAGCACCGACAACACGATCCCGCTGGGTGTGCCTGCGGGCAGCGCGGGCAGGGTGAAGGCGGATAGGGGCGCGTCCGGCAGGTTCACCCTGGGCAGGGTCAGCTCGAAGATCGAGGCCACCGCGGTCGCCGCGGTCACCGCGACCAGCGCGGCGGGCACCAGGCGCACCTTGGGCAGGCGCGGCCACAGCAGCAGCACGGCGATGGCGACCAGGCCGACGGCGAAGGCGGCGTCGTGGTGCGCGCCGATCTGGGCTGGCAGGTCGCGCAGGTTGGCCAGCACCGAGGTCTGTGGCTGACCGCCGAGCACCACGTGCAGCTGGCTGATCGCGATGACCACGCCGATCCCGGCGAGCAGCCCGTGCACGACGGCAGGGGAGAGGGACAGGGCGGCCCGGCCGACCTTGGACAGGCCCAGCAGCAGTTGCAACAACCCCGCGGCGATGGTGATCCCGGCGGTGGCGGCGAATCCGTACTGGTGGACGAGCCCGGCGACGATGACGGTCAGACCGGTGGCGGCCCCGCTGATCTGGAGCGGGGACCCGCTGAGCGAGCCGGCGACCACTCCGCCGACGACGGCGGCGATCAGGCCTGCCATCAGCGGGGCGCCGGAGGCGGCGGCGATGCCGAGGGAGAGCGGCACGGCGGTGAGCAGGACGACGAGTGAGGCGGGCAGATCGTGGCGGAGCAGGCTGACCAGGCGGTTCTTCCCGGATAGGCCGGGCGGTGAGTGGACCGGCGGCCGGCTCGAGGTGGTGTGCTCGCTGCTGCGGTGCCGGGGACGGGGTGCGCTGATCATGGCGCGGTGAACCTCCGATGGATGTGCGGTATCGCGTGCCGCCGCGGACTGCGGACCACGCGCGTCAGCCCCGGGCACACGGACCCGGTGCGGTGGGGGGAGACGGATTTACGGCCTGCGCGTCAGCGCCGACGCGCGAGCGGACATCAGCGGCAGGTTCGCCAAGCCCAAGCGGGCGCGGGTAACGGCTCGGCGCACCGAGTCCTTGCCATGCGCGACCTCCGACTGATGATCAACACGGGGGAAGTTATCCGAGTTTTCCGCCGCTGTGTCCATCGTCACATGCCTGGTGATCTTCTTGTAGACCCGTCAACCAGTCGGGAGCGGAAGTTCACACCCCTCGGGGACAACCCCTGACCCGCTGGTCACCACCCTTAGACGAAAGTCAGGGGCCGGATAACCGGAAGTCCGGGACGCCGGTGTGTCCGGTTCTGAAAGACTTGCCCCGCATCCACACCACACGAGGGGACAAGAAAGCCATGGGGTTCATCACCGAGGCGCTGGAGTCGATCGCCGGCCTGCCCAAGCCCGCCGTCCTGATCGCCACCGGCCTGCTCACCTTCGGCGAGTGCGCCATCGGCCTGGGCTTCATCGTCCCCGGCGACACCGGCCTGCTGGTCGCCGCGACCACGGTCAAGACGGTGCCGTTCTTCCTGACCATGTGGGTGGTCATGACCATCTGCGCCGCCGCGGGCGACTCGGTCGGCTACCTGCTGGGCCGCAAGTTCGGCGTCAAACTGAGAAACACCAAACTGGTGGCCAAGATGGGCGCCGACAACTGGGACAAGGCAACGGACCTGATCCGCCGCCGAGGAGCCTGGGCGGTCTTCTTCGCCCGCTTCCTCCCGGTGGTCCGCACCCTGACCCCGGCCGCCGCCGGCACCTCCGGCCTGGCCTACCGCAAGTTCCTGCCCGCCTCGATCATCGGCGCCACCCTGTGGTCCCTGCTGCACATCGGCATCGGCGCGGGCCTGGGCGAGGCCGCCAAGCGCGTCGAGGGCATCCTCGGCACGGCGAGCTGGGTCCTGCTGGCGGTGCTCGCGATCGTGATCGTGACCCTGGTGCTGCGCAAGCGCGCCAAGAACAAGGCCGAGGCCGCCGCGACTCCGGAACCGCAGCTGGAAGCCGCGAACTGAACTAGCTCTCCCGCTCCGCCTCGGCGATGCGAGCCAGCACCTCCAGGGTGCGCTCCTCGCCGGGGCGGTGCCCGGTTTCCCGGTGACTGGCAAGGGCTTTGGCCGCCTGTGACCTGGCTTCGGCCAGCTCGCCGAGATCGAGGCTGATCCGGGCCAGCGAGGTGTGCGCCTGCCCGATCCGGACCCCGTAACCGACCTCGGCGGCCAGCGCGAGCGCGGCTTGGGCGTGCGCCAGCGCGATCTCCGGCGCACCCATGGCCTGGTGCGTGTCGGCCAGCCCGAGCAACGCCTCGACCTCGTACAGCGCCAACCCGGTGTCCTGGCTCAGCTCCCGTGCCCGCTGGTGGTTGGCGATCGCCTGATGGAACCGCCCGCGTTTGGCCGCGACCACCGCCTGCACGTTGTGGCCCTGCGCCAGCTCCTTGCGGTCGGCCGCGGATTCGGCCTGGGCCAGCGCCGTGCCTGCCAGCTCCTCAGCGCGGTCCAGCTCGTCCAGATCGGCCCGCACCAGGGCGAGCCCGACGAGGGTGTTGATCCCGCCGTACCGGCCGCCCATCCGGTCCAGGAGCGTCATCGTCTCCTCCAGCCAGGTCAGCGCCCCGTCAAGATCGCCCAGTTCGCGCAGGACATAGCCGATGTTGTTGTACAGCACCATTTCCGAGTTGACCAGGCCGTGACTGCGGGCGATCTCCAGCGCCCGCAGGTAGCACTCCCGCGCCTGGGCCAGGTGCCCCAGTTCCCGCAGTGTCACCCCGAAGTTGCTCAGCAATGGCACCTGCCGGAACTCATCGCCCAGCTCGGTGAGCATCGCCAGCGCCTCCCGGTAGCAGGCGATCGCCTGCCGGTGCGCCCGCCGGTCCACGTGGTTGATGCCCAGGTTCGCGATCACATTGGCCAGCCGCACCTGCTCCGGGCTGCCCGCCAGTCCTGCCCTGGCCAGCTCCAGGTGCTTGATCGAGGTGCCCTGCTGGCCGAGGAACCAGTGCAGCACCCCAAGTCCATGGTTCAGAAAGGCTTGTGCGACCGGATCGCCCAGCCTGGTCGCGCAGCGCAGACCGACGGTCGCCGTGATCAGCCAGTCGCCGAGCATCCTGGTGTGCTGGAAGTAGCCGCGCAGGGTGTCGGCCAGCCGCCAGCCACATCGGTCCCGGCCTTCATCCGCCGCCCGCAGCACCCCGGCCACCAGGTTTGGCCGCTCCACGTCGAACCAGTGCCGGGCGGCGAGGTGATCGGGAAAGCCGCTCGGCCCGGTGCCAGGCGGGGGATCGCCGAGGTCGACCCTGGCCACCTCCCGGTACAGCAGCTCGGTGGCCCGGTCCGCGCCGAAGAGGTAGAAGTCGAACCAGCGCTCGAAAGCCGCCGCCCTGGACTCTGCCGATTCCTCGGCGTGGCAACGGTCTTCGGCGTAGAGCCGGATCAGATCGTGCAACTGGAACCGGCCATCGTCCTGCCGCTGCACCAGATTCGCTTTGGCCAGTTCCTCCAGCAAGACCCCGGCCCGCCGCTCCGGCACCCCGATCAGCGCCGCCGCGGAGCCCGCGGTGAAATCCGGTCCCGGCACCAGCCCCAGGAACCGGAACAACCGCTGGTGCTCCGCGGACAGCGTCCGGTAGGAGCGGTCGAACGCCTGCTGGACCGCGGCCTCCCGGTCCCCGTCAATGGCCAGGGCGGCCAGCCGGTTCCCTCCCCGCATCTGCCGGACCTGGTGCGCCAGGCTGACCCCTGGCATGTCGGCCAGGTTCGCCGCCACGATCCGCAACGCCAGTGGCAGGTGCGCGCACAACCGGGCCAGCTCGTCCAGCGCCGCGGGCTCGTCATCGCCGAGGATCCCGGCCAGCAGCCCGTGCGAGTCCTCATGCCGCAGCACGTCCACCGACACCGGCGTGCCCACCCCCGGCAGCTCGTGCCGACTGGTCACCAGCGCCGCGCACCCCGGTTCGGCCGGCAGCAGCGGCAGCACCTGCTCCGCCGCCGAGGCGTTGTCCAGCAACACCAGCACCCGCCGCCCGCGCAGCACCGCCCGGAACAACTCCGCCTGCTGCTCCTGCTCCAGCGGGATCTGCGCCGGTGGCACGCCCAGTCCGCGCAGGAACCGGGCCAGCACGTCGGTCGGCCGCAGGGCCGCCTCGGTGGCGTAGCCGTGCAGGTTGACATGCAGTTGCCCGTCCGGGAAGTCCGCGCGCAGCCGGTGGCCGACGCGCACCGCGAGCGCGGTCTTGCCCACCCCCGGCGGACCGGAGACCAGCACCGGGCCGCCGCGGCGGAGTTCCGCGGCGATGCGCAGGCCCAGGCGGTCGCGGCCGACGAAGTCACCGATGTCCGGCGGGAGTTGACAGACCGGCTGCCAGGCCGGGAGCGCGGTTGTCAGCACGGTGGGCGCGGTCAGTTCCGGGTCGTTGGTCAGCACGGACTGGCGGAGGTCGCGCAGCCGCGGGCTGGGCTCGACGCCGAGTTCCTGGCGCAGCACGTCCGCGGCGCGCTGGTAGGTCTCCAGGGCTTCGGCCTGGCGCTGGGTGCGGTAGAGGGCGAGCATCAGCTGCCGCCAGAACTCCTCGCGCAGCGGGTGTTCGGCTGTCGCCTTCCACAGATCGGGGACCAGCGGTTCGTGCCTGCCCAGGGCCAGTTCGGCGTCGAAGCGCAGGGCGAGGGCGTCCAGGCGTTCGGTGTCGAGCGGGTCGGCGTAGTCCCGGCGCAGCGCGGGCGAGGCGATGTCGGCCAGCGCCGGGCCGCGCCACAGCGCCAGCGCGGACTGCACGATCGCGGTGCGTTCGGCCAGGTCGGCGGTCTGCCGGGCGGCGGCCAGCAGCTGCCGGAAGCGGTGCGCGTCCGCGGTCTCCGGCGCGACCTCCAGACGGTAGCCGCCGGCCACGGTGCTGATCAGCTCCGCGCCCAGCAGCCTGCGCAGCCTGCGCACATAGGTTTGCAGGGCGCCGCGCGGATGTGCGGGACGATCTTCGTCATCCCACAGGTAGCCGACCAGCTCCGTGGCCTCGACCCGTTGCCCGGCCCGCAACACCAGGCACGCCAGGAGTGTTCGATGTTTTGCCGCCTCCACCGGCGCGGACCGTCCGGACAGGACGATCTCCACCGGTCCGAGCAGGCGGAATTCCACGCCGCGACCAGCCATTCTTGCCCCCCTTTGTAGTCCTTTCGGACCACACCCGGGAGAAAGGCTAGCTGGTCAGCCGCTCAGCCGTCGCCGAAAAGCGGCAAACAGCCCACGCCGGGCCGCGGCCGCCACATCGGGTGCGGCCGGGAACCGGTGCGGGGCGCCGTGCTGACCGCGCTGGGCCGCGTCCGGGTCCAGCACGAACTCCGGGCGCAGGTGCTGGGTCTCGTAGTAGCGGTGGAAGACCGGGGTCAGCGAGCCGGACATCGGCGGCACGATCCAGCTCCAGTCCGCGGGGCACTGCCGCCCCGCCTTCTCCTCCTTCTGGATGTGGGTGAGGAAGCGCTCGGACTCGGTGTGGTGGTCGGTGATGGTCACCCCGGCCGAGGCGTAGGAGTGCAGCACCGCCCGGTTGATCTCCACCAGCGCGCGGTCCCGCCACAGCGTGGCCTCCGAGCTGGTGTCCAGGCCCAGGCGCTCGCCGATCTCGGGGAGCATGTCGTAGCGGTCGGCGTCGGCGAGGTTGCGCGCGCCGATCTCGGTGCCCATGTACCAGCCGTTGAACGGGGCGGCCGGGTAGGAGACGCCACCGATGGACAGCCGCATGTTGCTGATCGCGGGCACCGCGTGCCAGCGCAGGCTGAGGTCGGTGAACCAGGGCAGGTCGGGGTGTTCGAGCGGGATCTCCATGACCACGTCCCTGGGCACCGGGAACAGCCGGACGCCCTCGTGCGCGGTCTCCACGGCCAGCGGCAGCAGGTCGAACGGGCTGCGCTGGGTCGGCGGCCGCCAGCCGAGTTCGGTCACCGCGTCGGTGAGCCCGGCGTAGCGCGGGTCGCCGACCACGTTGCCGAAGGCGTCCCGGTAGCCGGCGTAGCGGACGAGTTGCTCGTTCCAGATGCACGGGCCGGGCTGCTCGGGGGTGTCCGGCGCGAACACGGTCATGACGGGCCGGACCCGGCCCGCGTTGGTGGCCAGGCGCAGGTGCTCCACGCACTCGGCGGCGATGTCCGCGGCGTCCCGGACATGCCGCAGGTCGCGCACGGTCAGGCTGCGCCAGTACAGGCGGCCGATGCACCGGGCGCTGTTGCGCCAGGCGACCCGCGCGCCGAAGCCGAGTTCGTCGGGAGTGTGCAGGTAGGTGCCGCGCAGGGCGATCTCGGCACGGACGGCGGACAACCGGGGCTCCACCGGCCCGGCCTGCGGGTTCTCCTCGTGGAAGAGCCGGAGGAACTCCTCCGCCTCATCCACGTCGACACCCGCACCCCCACCCACCCGAGCCCCCGTACCCTGGGGCGCCCCGTGGGAGACGGGGCAGACCAGAGGGGCCATCGGTCGCTCGCTGAGGGTAGTCACGGCGCGGAAACTTAACCCGGCAAACATGTCACCGGTGACCGCCAGATGGGCCACGAGCTGCGGTTTGGCGTAGCACACTATCGAGGAATCTAGTTACGGAGAGTGTGTTACTTGACCGGTGCGGGGCGGGGCTTGAGGGACTGTCAGGGTGGTGCGGGGTGGGTCTGGACACGAGAAACGGGTTGTCTCGCCGCCGCCGAGACAACCCGTTCTGCGCGCTCTGACTGCTACCCGTGCCTGAGGAAACTCAGACTTTGCCTGGGAAGACGATGTCGTTCGTGTGCGCTGGTGGGGCAGGGAAGGTGATGTCCGCGTCCGTGGACTTGGCGCCCGACTGTGCCGGACTTGGGAACGTGATGTCCGCGTCCCGCTCGTCCGTGGGCTTCGGCCCCGGTCGGCTCGGGCTCGGGAAGGTGATGTCGAGCGTCGTGTCACGGTCTGGCGCGGCCACATGCGTCGAATAGGTATCGGTGGATTGAGCCGCGCCGTCAGCGAGTGGAACAATTCCCGCGTAAAGTGTCATCAGAAGGGCAACGAACATGCCTGCCTCCTTGGGTAGCTTTCTGTCATGAGTTCTGTCGAGCGTGTCAGCACCGAGCGCGAGCTTCCGGCGTCGTTCGGCGAGCGTTTGCGGGCTCTGCGAACCGCGCGGGGGCTCACACAACGTGATCTCGCAGGTGAGGGGCTGTCCAGCAGTTACCTGTCTCGCCTGGAGTCCGGCCAGCGGATGCCGACGTCGAAGGTTGTCGAGCAGCTCGCGGCCCGGCTCGGAGTCTCGGCCGACTCCTTC
Organism: Crossiella sp. CA198; assembly: GCF_052078295.1. NCBI lineage: Bacteria > Bacillati > Actinomycetota > Actinomycetes > Pseudonocardiales > Pseudonocardiaceae > Crossiella > Crossiella sp. CA198. The sequence goes on along the minus strand of NZ_JBQJIM010000003.1, from coordinate 59,114 downwards.
GCGGGGCTGAACAACGGCGCCCGCACCGGTGGCGGCGCCTTCTTGGCCGGTGCGGTCCGGGTGTTCGACCACCTGCTCGCCGGCCGGACCGCGGCTGCGCTTGAGGTCCTTGACGACCTGCGTCCGCACCTGCGGGACCCGGACGCCCGCTGGCTGGTGGAGTACGCCGCGGCGGCCTGCGCCAGCAGGCTCGGCCGCACCAACGAGGTGTTCCAGCGCCTGTCGGACATCGAACCCATGTACCGCGGCCTGCCGGGCACGGCGAAGGCACTTGGGTCGATGCTCCAGGCCACCGCGGCCCGTGAGCTGGGCCGAAACCGGGAAGCGATCGAGCTCGGTCAGCGCGCCGTGGCCGAGGCCGACGCCCTTGAAGCCGAGAGCGACCTCGCCGCTGAACAGGTCATCCTGCTCCGCGTGCGCTCGCGCACCACGCTCGCCGCCGGTCTCACAGTGGCCGGGCGTCTCGAAGAAGTCTTCGAGACCAGCGAAGAGGCCATCAAGATGATCAAGCAGTACGAGCGGTCCGACGCCCAGGACTCTCGTACCTCTCATCTCACCGACGAGCTCAGCGTCGTCAGTCACTGGACCTACGCGGTGGCACTGGCCCGTCACGGTGAGGTCGAGGCGGCCGGCAGGCACCTGGCCGAGGCACTGGGCGCGGACAAGGATGTCATCGGGTTCGAGCTGTGGTGCCGGGTGCGGTTGGCTGTGGTTTCCCTGTTCCTGGAGGCCGGAGTTCCCAGCGAGAACCCGCCCGAGGTGTTGCTCAACGAGGTCGCCGCGGTGCGGCACGCCGCCAGGGGACAGCTCGACGCTCAGATCTTCACCCTGCGCGCTGAGCTCGCTCTGCGGGCCGGGGACATCGAGGCTGCTCTGGAGCATGCCCAGGCCGCACTCGAATCGGGCATGCTCGGCTCCGCCGACCGGATCCGCACCCTGATGACCGTGGTCAAGGTGAGTACCGACCTGGGGCTGGAGGAGAGGCGACTTTCCGCCCTTGACGAGCTGCTCGCGCACCTCGACACCGCCGATCCGGAGGAAGTCCGGCCCGCGTTGCTCAAGGAAGTCGCTGCGCTGTCCGTGCGGACCTTGCGCAACCACCACGGGCGGTCCTGACGTCCTGGACGTGACTGGCACGGCTGTCACCGCCGCGCGGACGTTTGCGCGCGCGGCGGTTCGGCACTTTCCACGCACAGTCATGTCTAACCCAAATGGGTGTCGACGCGGATCTGCATGCTGTGCCTCTGGTGAGTGTCGTAGCGGCCGTGGTGTTCACCCACGGTGGTTATGAGGCGAGGGTAAGAGTCCCATTCGTGCTGCGTCAACGTGACAGGCCGGGGTTCGCGGGGGTGTCAACTGGTTGGCAACCCCTCGATCGGGGGGTTTGGTGACTGTGGGTGGTGGGTGGGGTGGCCTGGCGGATCCCGACGAATGTCGGTTGTGACATCAACGGGTGATCTGAACGGGGCTGGTGGCGGTGGGTTGTTGACTAGTTAATTGACCATCAGTCAGGCGGTCGGTACCATGCTGTTGTCATCGTTTGTCAACTCGATGATCAGCATTTGCCAGTCATGACTGGGGCCGTCTGAGCAGGGGTGTGTCATGTCGCTGAGCCAGCGTCCAGGCGGGGTGCGACCGGGGAGCTTCGGCCAGTCCTCGCGTGATGGGGAACCGCGCGCGCAGGCAATCAAGGTGCTGGTCGTCGACCGGCACCCGATCGTCGCGGACGGGCTGCGCGCCTGCTTCGCCCAACACTCCGACATCGAGTTCGCCGGCGCGCTCCAGGACGCCGCGCACATCGTGGACGAGGTGACCGCCCGGCGTCCCGATGTCGTGCTGGTCGATCTCGACCTGGGGGAGGTGGACGGACTGGAGGTGGTCAAGGCGGTGCTGCGCACCCGGCTGCCGATCGTCGCCGTCGTCTTCTCCGACCAGCGTTCCCGGGTCGGCGCGGCCCTGCAGGCAGGCGCCATGGGCTTCGTGCTCAAGTGCGCCACCGGCGAGGAGATCGTCTCCGCGATCCGCCAGGCCCGCAGCGGTGTCACGTCGATGTCACCGCAGTTGTCACCGCTGACAGTCACACCGCTGCCGCGGGCCCAGATACGGTCCGTGTTGTCCGGTCGGGAACTGGACGTGCTGCGACTCGTGGCCGAAGGTCACACCAACGCCGAGATCGGCCGGCGGCTCTTCGTCGCCGAGACCACGGTCAAGACCCACCTGCAGCGGATCTTCGCCAAGCTGCACGTCAGCGACCGGGCCGCGGCCGTGGCCACCGCGCTGGCCACCGGCCTGCTGGTCGCCGGGCCGGACGGCTTCGGCGGGCAGGTCTACTCCTTCCGCCCGCACAACGTCGCGGTCATGCCGCTGCGGCAGCAGGCCGTCGGCGGTAACTGACCAGCGAGGTTCCCGACCACACGGGCCCGGCTCAGAACAGGGCGGGCACCGGGATGTGCAGCACGCCGGACTCCGCGCCGTCCAGCACGGCCAGACCGGCGCGCCGCGCGGCCCGGTGCAGGCCGGCGCGCTCGGGCAGGCACCACGCGCTGAGCAGGGTCAGCCCGCGTTCGCCCGCGGCGCTCACCAGGCCGCGCAGCAACGCCGAACCGACACCCCGGTGCTGCCACGCGTCCTCGACCAGCAGCGCGATCTCCGCGGTGCCGGGGGTCGGCATGAAGATCAGCTGACCCATGCCGACCACGTGGTCCCCGCGTGGATCGGGCCGCACCGCCAGCAACGCGGCGCCCCGGCGTGGCACCAGCAGCCGGGCCACCCAGCGCGGCGGGATGTGCGAGCCGTCGGCGTGGTAGCGGGAACGCAGGCTCGCGGGTGAACAGCGGGCGTGCATGGCCAGGGTCTCCGGCAGATCCGCGAAGGTCGCGGACCGCAGGCGCAACTCGCCGGGCATCTGCATGCGCCCAGCGTGGTCCTGCCGTGTTGCCGGTCCGGTTCACCGCTGTTGCGCCCAGGTGAGTCCTCTCCAGGGCAGTCGTTTGGCCGGAACTTCGGGCACACTGGTGTCGTTGAAGCAAACAGAACAGTTCTGTTTGAGGTGGGGGCGCCGAATGCGGTACCAGGTCGCTGTCGAGGGCGGGGCGATCGAGGTGGTGGTACACCGGCCGGTCTGGCTGGGGCCACTGCCCTGTTACCTGCACCTGCCCAGCGGATATGACAGCCAGGGCGAACTGTCCGATCTCGCCACCGAGGCGGGCTGCGCGATCGTCTCCGTCGAGCACCGGCTCGGCCGCGGGCTGCCCTTCCCGGTCGCTCTTGAGGACTGCTACTCGGCGCTGATGTGGTTGCTGGACAACGCCGCGCTGCTGGAACTGGACGCCACCCGGCTCGCCGTCGGCGGCGCGCGCGAGGGCGCGGACCTGGCCGCGGCACTGCCTTTACTGATCAAGGAACGTGGTGGCCCGGCGATCGGCCTGCAGATCCTGGAGCTGCCAACGCTGACCCCGGACCCGGCCGCCGACCTGGCCGGACTGCCGCCCGCGCTGATCGCGGTCGGCGAGGCGGACGCCGGCCGGGTGGCCGCGGAACGCTATGCCCGGCGACTCACCAAGGCCGGAGTGCCCAGCACCCTGCACCGGCTCGGCCCGGATTCCTTCGCGGCGCTGCCCTGGCGGATCGAACTGGCCCGCACCCTGCGGGCCGCGCACGTGGCGACCCGGCTGCCCGCCTAGGACAGGGACCTAGCGGACGCGGCGGTCCCTGGCGCAGGTCCACAGGCACAGGAACTGCATGCTGATGCCGACCGCGAGCACGATCGCCATGTCGAATGCCTCGGCGCTGGCCGCCAGCATCGCGAACGCGGCGACCAGTACCATGATCAGCGCGAGCGCCTGCGGCCGCAGGTTCCAGGAGCGGCGGCGGATGGGCGCGGACGGCGTGCGCAGGGCGCGCTCGGGCCGGGTGGCCGGGCGCGGCGGATGGGTGAACGGCACGGTCGGCACCCGCCGGGCGCGTTTCACCGGCTGCCACTGGAGTTCGACACGCACGCGCTGACGTTCCGGGCTGGGCGCGAGCAGGGCGGTACCGTCGTCGGGACCGCCGGGGCGGGGTGGCGCTGCGTTCACCGGACCGTCGTTTCCTCAATCACCCTGTGGTTGCGTCAACAAACGTTGTCGCATCGTTGCTTTTTCGGGTTGACTTTAGTGCCTTTGGTCTAGTTGTCGACCCCGAATGTTGGTACTTGACTCTCGAAAGTGCGCTAGGTCACGTTCGGATGGGGTGCGGAATGCGGCGTTGGTTCCTGGTCGCGCTGGCGGCGGGACTGGCATTCACAGCGGGTTGTACGGCCAAATCTCCGACCGGGGCGCCACCATCGGCGACCTCCTCGGCGCAGACCCAGCCCGGCGCGGCACCCGCCGACGTGGCGCGGGCCCGCACCGAGCTGGGCACGCTGAAGGTGATCGCCTGGGCGCCGATGAAGGGCTACACCCGGGAGCGCTTCAAGCATTGGACGGCCCAGGGCGAGTCCTGTGACACCCGGGAGTTCGTGCTGCGCCGCGAGGGCGAGGACGTCAAGACGGACAAGGCGTGCAAGGTCATCTCCGGCCGCTGGCGCAGTGTCTACGACGACAAGGTGGTCACCGGCCCCGGCGAACTCGACATCGACCACACCGTGCCGCTGGCCAACGCCTGGCGCACCGGCGCGGCCGACTGGACCGACGAACGCCGCTCCGAGTTCGCCAACGACACCCGCAACCCCCAACTGATCGCGGTAACGGCGGCAACCAACCGCTCCAAGGGCGACCAGGACCCCTCCCAATGGAAGCCCCCAGCCACGGGCGTGTGGTGCACCTACGCGGTGCACTGGATCAGGGTGAAGGCGGTCTACGCCCTGGGCGTCACCGAGGCGGAACGCGGCGCCCTGAAGGACATGCTGGGCCACTGTCCTAAGTAGACAACAGTGCTGGATACAGGAAAGCCGCGTTCGTCGCCCCTGCGCGACGAACGCGGCTTCCCCTGGCGCGAGCCCGGTCAGCTAGCTGCTGCCCGTTCCCGCGTTCAGGCGGCGGCGGGCCACCGGCACCAGCACGGCCAGTGCGGCCATGAGTGCCAGTGATCCCGCCGCGGAGTACAGGAGGAATTCGCCGAGTGCGCCCCGGTTGAGGAAGCCGCCGAGGATCAGGGCGACCACGGCGCAGACGGCGCGGTCGATGATGGACTCGATGGACAGCAGGGTGGCGCGGTAGGGCGTTTCCGGGATGGCGTCGTTGATGAGCTGGCGCTGGATCGGGAAGGAGAACCCGCCGGCCATGGCGAAGACGCAGAGCAGGGCGATGGTGCCGGGGATGCCGGCGAAGACGGTGCCCGCCAGGGTCAGCGCCATCACGATGGTGATCAGGAAGACGGCCTTGGTGTCGCTGAGGAAGCGGCGCAGGAAGCCGGGGCGCATGGAGCCCAGGGCCTCGAAGGCGGTCATCGCGGCGAGCACGGCGCCGTGGGAGATCACCGGGAGTTGTTTGTCCAGCAGGATGGGCTGGAACAGGTTGACCTGGCAGATGCGGACCAGGGTGAAGATGGCCACGCCCTGCACGATCAGCAGCTGGAGTACCGGAGCATCGCGCAGCACGGTGAGCGCGCGGCCCATGGTGGCCCACGGCGACAGCTTCGCCGGGTCTTCGGAGTCCACTGTGGACGGTGCGGGCGGCAGTGCGGGCAGGCGTAGCGCGATCAGCACGGCGATCGCGGAGCTGATCGCGGTGAGCCAGTACGGCGAGGGCGTGTTCCAGGCCATCAGCAGGCCGACCACCGGCCAGGCGGCGATCCGGCCGATGAGACTGTAGAACCGGGCGCTGCCCTCGGACTGCTTGTACGCCGCGCTGTCGCCGGTGCGCTGCAGATAGGTGTAGAGGTAGGCGCTGGTGGCCACGATGGTCAGCGAACGGGCCACCGCGATCAGCAGGAAGTGCGCCAGGAAACCCCAGTAGGCAGGGGCGGCGACCACCAGCAGGTTGGCGGCGGAGAGGATGGCCGCGCCTGCCAGCATCGAGTTCCGGTAGCCGAGCCGGTCGGAGATCATCCCGGTGGGCACGGCCAGCAGGCAGAACGCCACGTAGTAAATGCTCTGGATGCCCAGGATCTCCGCCGCGGACAGGCCGAACTGCTGTTGGTAGGCATAGAAGATCGGCGTCCACAGCAGCAGGGTGAAGAAGAACTGGAAGCCGATGGAGAGCCGGATGACCCGCTTGGCGGCGGGGGACACCGGCGTCTTCGACGGGCGCGAAACCAGGACTGGCATGGGTTTTCGCGCTCAGACCGAGTAGGGGCGGAGCTGGAGGATGTGCACGCGTTCGGCGCCGGCGACCCATTCGATGTCCACCGGCGCGGCGAAGGTGTAGTCCGGGGAGAAGTGCGACTGGAGCAGTCGCCCGGCCAGCGCGAGTTTCTGCAGCATGGCCTGGATGCCCGCGGACAGGTCTTGTTTTGCATCGCCAAGGGACAGCGTGCGGCCGCCGCCCTCCACCGTGCTGTACAGGTACTGCATCGGCAGGACCGTGCCGGAGACGACGTCGGTCACCTCCGGCGAGACGTTGATGTAGACGTTGCGGAAGTCGTTGCGCGCCATGGGGTTGGTCGTGACCAGCACGCCGCCGACCGGGGCGTCGACCTGCTCCTGCACGATCACGCCCATGTAGCAGTCGTCCAGCGAGATCCCGGCTTGCTGGCGCAGTCGCACGCTGCGCGGGGAGACCAGCGAGGCCCAGACCAGCTTGATGCTGTCGAAGATGGCCTCGGCGGTACTGACGTGGTTGACCGACTCGTAGATACCGGCGGCGGAGAAGCCGTCCAGGTCCTCGGCGTTGGAGGAGCTGCGGACCACGAAGGTGCGCACCCCGCCGAGCTGTTCGACGATGGCGGAGTCGATCTCCTGCCGGATGTCCGCGGGCATCCGCGCGGTGCGGATCAGCTTCTGCAGCGCCAGGCTGAGCGGTTCGGCCTCGGGCACGTCCAGTTCCAGGGCCATCTTCAGCTTGCCGATGGTCTGCTGGATGCGCGGGGAGGACTGCAGGAACCGCTGCTGCACGGCGAAGGGGATGGCGATGCCGCGCGGGATGCGCACGGTGTCCCGGAGGAACTGCCAGGCCGCGCCGGCCAGTTCGTCGTTCTCCGGCACGTCCAGGTTGCGGGCCAGGTAGCTGAGCAGGTTCGGCCGGGGCGGGCGCGGCACCTGGTAGAAGCCGAGCAGCCGGTCCGAGCCGTGGTCCAGGATGTGCCGCAGTTCGCCGAGGTTGGCCGCCTTGGTGCCGTAGCGGTGCCGGTCGGCGGCACGCAGCTTGTGCATGTCCAGGATCGGCGTGCGCTCGGTTTCCGGCTCCTCCAGGGTGATCTGCTGCGCGCGCCAGGCGGGCGGCGCAACCAGGTCGGCCGGGGCTTCGGTGGGGGACAACGAGATCTCGGTGCCGCCGGACTCGACGCGGTATTCCACCCACTGCCCGTCGAGCCGGCCCTCGGCGATGGTCTCCAGCACGCCGAGCTGGATGGCGTTGGGGATCTTCCAGCCGGAGGCGAGCACGTTGGTGTGCGACAACGGGGTGGTGTGCTGGGCGTTGATGATCCCGGCCAGGCGTGGGATGTCGTCGGGCACCCGGTCCATCACGATGATGTCGAACCACTCCAGGGTGTTCGCCGCGGCGGCGTAGTCCCTGTCCGTGGCGAAGGCGCGCAGGCGGCCGGTGGCGGTGCCCGGGTTCAGCGGCACGAACCGGGTGGAGGCGAACAGTTCGTGCGCGGTGACCCTGGGCAGTTCGGCGGGCGGGATGCTGTCCAGGAACCGTTCCTGGAGGTGGGTGGCCGGTTTGAACACCAGCGGCACCGAGGGGTCGACCCATTCCCGGACGAAGCCGTAGAAGAAGCGGATCATGTCCGCGGACATGGTGTCGACCTCGACGGTCTCCAGGGAGATGAACCGGCGCTCGGCGCCGCCCTCGTGCGCGGTTCGCTTGTGCAGGGCCAGGATGCCGAGGTAGAAGCGGCGGTCCGGGTCGTGGTAGACGCTGTCGTTGAACGAGTTGACGTTGGCGGCCAGCTCGTCGAAGTCCATGCCCAGGATGTCCAGGCCGACGTACTGGACGTGGAACTCGCGGTGGGCGTTGTTGATGAAGTGGATGACACCCAGTTCCCGGTCGACCACGAGCTTCACGAACGGCTGGCCGGCGAGCATCCCGGAGAGCTGGTCGAAAGCGGCTAGGGACAGCTTCTCGCCGATGATGGGGTGAACCAGGTCCGTCTCGGTCGGGGCCGCGTGCACGGGTCCTCGTCTTTCCGGGGGCGTCGGGGCATGCCGGGATCCGGCAGCGGAAACTGGGTGAACAGCGGGTGAAGCTAGCAGGTTCTGACAAACCGGTCAGGTCGGCCGAATGGCCGCGCGATCCGTCGATCGGGGGACCCGCGGATTCGTCACGGATTCCCGGCATTCGGGAAAGGGCAAGTGCTTTCCAGGGCGGCAACGGGGTTTGCCCGATGCGCGCTCCCAGGGGCTGGGAGGCCGATCATGGTCGGGGTTCGGTCGAGTCGCTGAGTGCCGTTGGCCACAGTGTGGCAGGCAACACCCGTTCAGCCCAACGGGTTCGGAGTGTCCACATCAGACCCTTCGGCCACGTCCTCGCATGCCACGGGTAGTGGCGGATGGGTTCTGAGGTATTCGCGGGCACCGGCATCGCCGATGGCCGTGGCGGCCGCGGCCGCCCAGTGCGCGCGGCCGAACAGCACCGGGTGCCCGCGGCGGCCGTGGAAGGTGGCGGCGGCCAGCGCGGTGGGCGAGGCGTGCGCGCGGACCCGGCGGACGGCTTCGGCGGTGAGACCGGGCATGTCGACGGGCAGCACGATCACCGCGTCGAGGTCCGCGGGCAGCGCGGCGAGTCCGGCGCGCAGCGAGGAGCCCATGCCGGTGGGCCAGTCCGGGTTGTGCACCGGGGTGACGTCGAGGAGGTTGGCGGTGGCCAGGACCTCGTCGGCGGCCGCGCCGAGCACGGCGTAGACGGGGGTGCAGCCGCCGTCGAGCAGCACGGTGGTGGCCAGGTCGAGGAAGAGCACGCCGTCCCGCCGGGCCAGGGCCTTGGGACCGCCGTAGCGGCGGCCGGCCCCGGCGGCGAGCACGAGTCCCGCGACCCGGCTCACGTGGTGCGTTCGGCCAGGTAGAGCATGAAGGCCAGCCAGGCCAGCAGCACGGTGGCGCCGACCAGCAGCGCGCCCACCGAGACCGAGCGGGCCGAGACGGCGCGCTCGGGGCTCTCCGGCAGGTAGAGCACCTGGACCGATTCGCCGACGCTGTGGTCGCCGCGGATCTCGGTGACGTGCTGCTCGCCGCGGCTGTCCTGGTAGGCGACCGTGGCGTAGTGCTCGACCCGTGTCACCCATTCGGGGCCCACGCCGGGGTTGCGGTCCTCGTACAGCTGGGTGCGGCTGCTCAGCACGGTGGCGGCGGTGTTCACGCCCTGGGTCCGCCAGTGCAGGGTGCGTAGCAGCAGCACCGCCAGCACGATGCTGACCAGCAGGATCAGGGCGCCAGGCAGCCACTCCCAGTGCAGTTCGCCCGGTGTCATGCTTGGCAGCATCGTCGCGGTCGCCGCGCTGGTCAACGGCGTGTGATGACTCCGTGACGGGTTGCATGCCAAGGCGGAATATTTGTCACTCCGGTGCCGGGAAGGTGTCCCGGCCCAGTTCGCGCAGGACAGCGGGCAGCTGGGTGGCCGGGCGGACGTGCAGCAACGCGATGGCGTCGTTCTCAGCCAGGCCGTGTGCCTGGAGGACCGCCTTGGCCTCGCTGCCGGAGAGCGCGTTGAACCAGCGCAGCGCCAGGTCGTGCCGGCCGGCGGTGGTGAGCGGGCCGTAGACGCGCAGCCTGCCGATGCCGCCGTCGGGGTGGATGTCCAGGCGGATCTCGGTGACCGGGCGGGGCTCGGGGACGGGGAATCGGTGGCCGGTGTCGGGTAGCAGCGGGGTGTTCGGCAGCAGCGGCGCCCAGTCGGTGCCGGGGGTGCGGCCCCACACGGTGGCGCCGGCCGGTGAGTTGCCCTTGTAGTGCAGGGTGCTCACCTCGATCACCCGGGGGATGGCCTCGGCGGTCAGCCGGAGCACCGCCCAGTCGTTGCCGTCGCCGCGGCGGCGGGCGGTTTCCCAGCCGTCGCTCATGTATTTGGACTCGCCGGGCTGGAGCATGTTGTCCGGCGGGGAGAAGAAGCCGTCGCTGGCCTGCACGGCGCGGCCGCCGTTGGCGGTGGCGGCCAGGTCCAGGGGCACGCCGATGAGGTCGCGCGGGTCGGGCAGGGGTTCGCCGTGCACGCGCAGCCGGGCCACGCCGCCGTCGGGGTGGATGGTCAGCCGGATGTGCGTGATCCGTAAGGAGGTCTCGACACCGAACTCGTTCTGGGTGTGGCCCCGCAACGGGCTGCGCGGCACGAGTTCGATCCAGTCGGCGGCGTCGAGGTCGGCCTCGGTGGGGTAGCCGGCCAGGGCGGCGCCGTGCACGGTGGCCTGTTCCGGGTAGTTGCCCTTGAAGAAACTGGTGTCCACCACGATTGCGCGCGGGATGCCGGGCACGCCGAGCCGGACGATCACCCAGTCCTGGCCGGGCACACCGCGGCGGCGGCGGGTTTCCCAGCCGTCGTACTCCTGGCCCTTGGGGGTGAAGGTGTGCGGGCGGAACACCGGCGGCCCCGGCTTGATCAGGTTCTCCTTCTCGGCGAAGAACTCGTCGTTGGCGGCCAGCACCGAGCCGCCCAGGTTGCGGGCGGCCAGATCGGGCAGAGCGGTGTCCATGGTTCAGCCTCCGTCGCGCCGCAGCAGTGCTCCGTGTGGTCGCGGGCCGATGGTGTTGCCGCGCAACCAGGTCTGGCGGACCACCCCGGTCAGCTCCCGTCCCGCGTACGGGGTGATCGGGTGCCGGTGGTGTAGTTCGCCCGGACTCACAGTGAACCGTTCGTCGGCGGCGAAGGCGAGGAGATCGGCGTCACAGCCGACCGCGATCCGGCCCTTGCGGGTCAGTCCGGCCAGTGCGGCGGGGCGTGCGGACATCCAGGCGACTACCTGGGACAGCGGCACGCCGCGGGCCTGGGCGGCCGTCCACAGCACGGGCAGGCCGAGCTGGAGGGAGGACACGCCGCCCCAGGCGATGCCGAAGTCGCCGTCTCCCTTGAACTTCTCCGCCGGGGTGCTGGGGGAGTGGTCCGACACCACGCAGTCCAGGGTGCCCTCGGCGAGTCCCTGCCAGAGCAGGTCCTGGTTGGCGGCCTCGCGGATGGGCGGGCAGCATTTGAACTCGGTGGCGCCCTCGGGCACGGTTTCGGCGGTGAGGGTGAGGTAGTGCGGGCAGGTCTCGGCGGTCAGCCGGACCCCCGCCGCCTTGGCTTCGGCCACAATGGACAGTGCCTCGGCCGAGGACAGGTGCAGCACATGGGCTTTGGCCTGAGCCCCGGCGGCCAGGGCGGCCAGGTGGGCGACGGCGGTGTTCTCCACGCTGCTCGGGCGGGAGGCCAGGAAGTCCGCGTACCGCCTGCCCGCGGCGATGGGTGCGGCGGCGAGTTCTTCGCTGTCCTCGGCGTGCACGATGAGCAGTGCGTCCAGTTCGGCCAGTTGGCGCAGGGTCTGGTCGATCTCTGGCCAGGACAGGGGTGGGAACTCGGGCACGCCGGAGTCGACGGTGAAGCATTTGAAGCCGAAGACGCCCTCGGCGTGCAGGGCGGGCAGTTCGTGCAGTTTGCCGGGGATCGCGCCGCCCCAGAAGCCGACGTCGACGAAGCACCGGCCTTCGGCGGCTTGGCGTTTGAGGTTGAGGGCGTCGACATCGACGGTGGGCGGCAGGGAGTTGAGCGGCATGTCGATGATGGTGGTGACGCCCCCGGCCGCGGCCGCGGCGGTCGCGGTGGCGAAGCCCTCCCATTCGGTGCGGCCGGGTTCGTTGACGTGCACGTGCGTGTCGACCAGGCCGGGCAGCAGGGCCACCGCACCGAGGTCGGTGTCAGTGTGCGCGGGCAGCTCGGCGTCGTAGGTGGCGACCGCCGCGATCCGTCCATTGTGGACGGCCACGGCGGCGGGTTGTTCGCCGGTGGGCAGGAATACCCGCTCGGAGCGCAGGACGAGGTCGTACATCGGTCTCCTACGTGCCGGTCAGGTGTTCGGGGCGGACGGGGACGCGGTCCAGGTCGAGGCCGCTGGCGGCGCGGATGGCGGCGGCGATGGCCGGGGTGACCGAGATGGTCGGGGGTTCGCCGACGCCGCGCAGGCCGTAGGGCGCGTTCGGGTCGGCGAGTTCGAGCACGTCGATCACCATCGGCGGCATGTCCAGGATGGTGGGGATGAGATAGTCGGTGAAGGAGGGGTTGCGGATCAGGCCGTCCCGGAGCTGGATCTCCTCCATCACGGCCAGGCCGAGGCCCTGCGCGCTGCCGCCCTGGATCTGGCCGAGCACCGCCTCCGGGTTCAGCGCCTTGCCCACGTCCTGGGCGCAGGCCAGTTCGACCACCTTGACCAGGCCCAGTTCCAGGTCCACGTCCACCACCGCCCGGTGTGCGGCGAAGGCGTACTGCACGTGCGCGTTTCCCTGTCCGCTCAACGGGTCCAGGGTTTCGGTCGGCCGGTGCCGCCACTCCACGGTCTCCTCGATCACCGTGTCCCCGAGCACCGAGACGAGTTCCTCGGGGCTCAATGGCCAGCGATTCCCGCTCAGGGCAAGGAGTTTCGCGCGGACGGCCTCGCAGGCGGCCTTGGTCGCGCCGCCGGTGACGTAGCTCTGCCGGGAGGCCGAGGTGGAACCCGCGCTGCCGATGGAGGTGTCCGCGGGGGCGATGGTGACCTGTTGCACGCCGAGTTCGGTGCGGGCGATCTGGCCGAGCAGGGTGACCAGGCCCTGGCCGACCTCGGCGGCCGCGGTGTGCACCAGCGCCACCGGTTCGCCGCCGATGACGGAGAGCCGGACCTTGGCGGTGGAGTAGTCGTCGAATCCCTCGGAGAAGCAGACGTTCTTGACCCCGACGCCGTAGCCGACGCCGCGCCGCACGCCTTCGCCGTGGGTGGTGTTGGCCGCGCCGCCGGGCAGTTCCAGGATGTCCCGCGCACCGTCCACTGTGGGCAGTGGCTTGGCTTTGACCAGGCGGAGCAGTTCGGCGACCGGAGCGGCGGAATCGATGACCTGGCCGGTGGGCATCACGCTGCCCTCGGCGACCGCGTTGCGGATGCGCAGTTCCACCGGGTCCATGTCCAGGGCGGCGGCGAGTTTGTCCATCTGGGACTCGTAGCCGAAACAGGCCTGCACCGCGCCGAAACCACGCATCGCGCCGCAGGGTGGGTTGTTGGTGTAGACGCCGTAACCGTCCAGCACCACGTTGGGCACCTCGTACGGGCCGACGCCCAGGGTCGTGGCGTTGGCCACCACGGCGGCGGTGGTGGAGGCGTAGGCGCCGCCGTCCAGGTAGAGCCTGGCCTTGACGTAGACCAGTGTCCCGTCCTTGGTCGCGCCGTGCTCGTAGTGCATCCGGGCCGGGTGCCGGTGCACGTGCCCGAAGAAGCTCTCCTCGCGGCTGTACACCATTTTCACCGGGCGGCCGGTGTGCAGGGCGAGCAGGCAGGCGTGCACCTGCATGGACAGGTCCTCGCGGGCGCCGAACGCGCCGCCCACCCCGGCCAGGGTGATCCGCACCTGATCCGTTGGCAGGCCAAGGGCTAGGGCGACCTGGCCCTGGTCCACGTGCAGCCACTGGGTGGCCACGTACAGCTCGACCCCGCCGTCCTTGGCCGGTACCGCGAGACCGGACTCGGGACCTAGGAACGCCTGGTCCTGCATGCCGACGTGGTACACCCCGGACACCACGACCTCGGCGGTGGCGTCCGGGTCACCGCGCCGGATGGGCACGTGCCGGACCAGGTTCCCGTTGTCGTGCAACGGGTTGCGCTGGGGTTCGTGCGCGGCCAGCTCGCTGTCGATGACCGGTTCCAGTACCTCGTAGCCGACCGCGATCCGTTCCATGGCGCGGCGGGCGGTCTCCGGGTGGTCGGCGGCCACGATGGCGATCGCCTCGCCCTGGTAACGGATCCGGTCCACCGCGAGCACCGGCTGGTCCACGTGTTCCAGTCCGAAAGCGTTGCGGCCGGGCACATCGGTGTGGGTGAGCACCGCGTGCACGCCGGGCACGGCGAGTGCGGCGGCGATGTCCAGGCTGGTGATCCGGGCGTGCGCGTGCGGACTGCGCAGGGTGGCGCCCCAGAGCATGTCCGCGGCCCACAGGTCCGAGGAGTAGGCGAACTCGCCCTTGACCTTCAGGTTGCCGTCGGGCCGCGGCGGGCTCTGGCCGATGCCGCCGGTGACCGTGCCGCGGACCTCGCTGGTGGTCACTGGGTCACCTCCAGTCTGGCCTGCAAGCGACGGCTGGCCGAGCGCAGATCCCCGGCGAGTTCGGCCTCGCCCGCGGTGCGCAGTTCGCCGTCGACCACCACACTGCGGCCGCCGACGAGCAGCCGGGCCAGCGGTGGCACCGAGGCGAACACCAGTGCGGCAACGGGATCGGCGATGCCGGCGTGGCCCAGCCCGTCGATCCGCCACACCGCCAGGTCGGCCAGCTTGCCCACCTCGATCGAGCCGATCTCGTTCTCCCGGCCGAGGCAGCGCGCCCCGCCCATGGTGCCCAGGTACAGCGACTGGCGGGCGGTCAGCGCGTCCGGGCCGCCGCGCAGCCGGGCCAGGTAGAGCGCCTGGCGCAGTTCGTCGCCGAGGCCGCCGCCCTCGTTGGAGGCCGCGCCGTCCGCGCCGAGGCCGACCGGCACGCCGACACCGAGCAGGTCGGTGACCCGGCAGGTGCCCGCGCCGACCCTGGCGTTGGAGCTGGGGCAGTGCGCGACCCCGGTGCCGGTGGCGGCGAGCCGGGCGATCTCCTTGTCGGAGAAGTGGATGCCGTGCGCGAACCACACGTCCTCGCCGAGCCAGCCGAGCGAGTCGGCGTACTCCAGTGGCGTGCACCCCAGCTCCGCCAGGCACTTCTGTTCTTCCTCGACGGTCTCGGCGAGGTGGGTGTGCAGCCGGACGCCCTTGTCCCTGGCCAGTTCCGCGGCCTCGCGCATCAGCCGCTCGCTCACCGAGAACGGCGAGCAGGGGCCGACCGCGATCCGGATCTGGGCGTCGAAGGAGGTGTCGTGGTGGGTGTCGATGGCGGCCTCGGTGGCCTCCAGGGCGGCGTCGGTGTCCTCCACGATGTGGTCCGGCGGCAGCCCACCCTGCGATTCGCCGCGGTCCATCGAGCCGCGCACCGCGTGCAGCCGCACGCCGATCCGGCGGGCCGCGGAGATCACCGCGTCCAGCTGGTCGCCGCCGGTGCGCGGGTAGACGTAGTGGTGGTCGGCGGCGGTGGTGCAGCCGGTGCGGGCCAGCCAGGCCAGTCCGGCGCTGGCCGCGGCGTGCGTGACCGAGGCATCTAGGCGGGCCCAGATCGGGTACAGCTCGACCAGCCAGCCGAACAGGTTCTCCTCCTGGGCGATGCCCCTGGTGGCCCACTGGTAGAGGTGGTGGTGGGTGTTGACCAGGCCGGGGGTGACCAGGCAGCCGTGCGCGTCGATGTACTCGGTGGTGTGCTCGGCCAGTGGCGCCGGGCCGGGGCCGACCGCGGTGATGATCCCGTGCTCCACCACCACATGCCCGTTGGCGTACTCGGTGCCCGCACTGTCCACAGTGGACACGGCGGCGTTGTCGATCACGATACGGCTCATCGGGCTTCCTCCCGCCGGGTCGCGGCCAGCCGCACCGCGTCCAGGATCTTCTCGTAGCCGGTGCAGCGGCACAGGTTCCCGGCCAGTGCCTCGCGGATCTCCGGATCGGTCGGTTTTGTGTTGCGCCGCACCAGGTCGTGCGTGGCCACGATCAGCCCGGGGGTGCAGAACCCGCACTGCACCGCGCCCGCCTCCACGAACGCCTGCTGCACCGGATCCAGGTCCTCGCCGGTGGCCAGGCCCTCCACGGTGCGCACCGCGCGGCCCTCGGCCTGCCCGGCCGCGACCAGGCAGGCACACACCGGGGTGTCGTCCAGGTACACCGTGCAGGAGCCGCATTCGCCTTGTTCACAGGCGTTCTTGGAGCCGGGCAGGCCGAGGCGCTCGCGCAGCACGTAGAGCAGGCTCTCGCCCGGCCACACGTCGTCGGCCTGCCGCGGCTCCCCGTTGACGGTGAGGTTCACGCGCATCGTGACCACCTTCCGGAGCGATAGTCCTGCCAGGTCCAGGCCAGCGTGCGGCGGGCGAGCACGGCCAGGGCGTGCCGCCGGTAGGCCGCGCTGCCGCGGACATCGTCGATGGGGGCGGCCGCGGCCGCGACCAGTTCGCCGAAGCGGATGAGCAGGCTTTCCGGCAACGGTGCCGGGCTCTCCCAGTTCAGTTCGCCCGCCATCAGCGCCTCGGCCTCGGGGGCGCGGCGAGGGGTGGGCGCGGCCGAGCCGATGCCGGTGCCGACCGTGCCCCGTTCCGGGTGCAGGGCCAGCGCGAAGGAGCAGACCGCGATCACCATCGCGTTACGGGTGCCGACCTTGGAGAACTGTTGCGGCCCACCGGCTACTGGCAGCCGGACCGCGCGGATCAGCTCGTCGGGAGCCAGCGCGCTGCGTTTGACGCCGAGGAAGAACTCGGAGATCGGGATGGTCCGGGCGCCGCGCACCGAGGCCACCTCGACCACCGCGTCCGCGGCCAGCAGCGGCGGGTGCGCGTCCCCGGCGGGCGAGGCCGAGCCGAGGTTGCCGCCGACCGTGCCCCGGTTGCGGATCTGCGGTGAGCCCACCGTGCGCGAGGCCATCGCCAGTCCGGGCAGCCGCTCGCCGAGTTCGGTGATGATCCGCTGGTAGGGCACTGCCGCGCCCAGCCAGATCGAACCGTCCACTTCGGACCATTCGGTCAGCTCGGTGATCCGGCCCAGGTCGAGCAGCACCGGCGGGCGGCGGCGATCGAAGTTCAGCTCGACCATCAGGTCGGTGCCGCCCGCGATCGGCGCCGCCGCCGGGTGTGCTGCCTTGAGCGACAAGGCTTCCGGCCAGCTAGCCGGTCGGCGGAACTCCATCCACCGCCTCCTCCCGCGCCGGTTCGCGCCGGACGCCGTGGTTGAACAACAGGTTGAGCAGGACCGCCGCCAGGCAACCGGCGCTGATGCCGGACTGCATGACGGTCTTGAACCAGACCGGGAACGCCTCATAGATCCCGGGCACGCCGACCGGGATCAGCCCGATGCCAAGGGACACCGCGACCACGGTGAGATTGTTGTTGCCGCTGAAGGAGACCCGGGACAGCGTACGGACCCCGCCCGCGGCCACCGTGCCGAACATGGCCACACCCGCGCCGCCGAGCACCGGCAACGGGATCGCGGCCACCACCGCGCCGAGTGCGGGCACCAGGCCGAGCAGCACCAGGATGCCGCCCGCGGTGGCCACCACCCACCGGCTGCGCACCCCGGTCAGCGCGACCAGGCCGATGTTCTGCCCGAAAGCGGTGTACGGGAAGGTGTTCAGCACGCCACCGAGCACAGTGGACGCTCCGTCGGCGCGTAGCCCGTCGGCCAGGGTGCGCCGGTCCACCGGCTTGTCCACCAATTCGCCGATGGCCACGATGCTGCCGCTGGTCTCGATCATGGTCACCGCCATCACGATCAGCATCGCGGTGATCGCGGACAGCTCGAAGGTGGGCAGTCCGAAGTGGAACGGGGTGCTGATGCCCAGCAGCGGCGCCTGGGTGACGCCGGAGAAGTCGGTGTAGCCCAACGGGATCGCCACCAGGGTGCCGGCCACGATGCCGAGCAGCACCGCGATCCGGGACCACAGGCCGGGCAGGAACCGTTGCGCGGCCAGGATCACCAGCAGCACGCCGAGTGCGAGGCCCAGGTTGCGCGGCGCGGCGAAGTCCGGCGAGCCCACGCCACCGGCGGCCCAGTTGACCGCGACCGGCAGCAGGGACAGCCCGATCACCAGGATCACCGTGCCGGTGACCACCGGCGGGAAGAACCGCAGCAACCGGCTGAACCAGGGCGCGGCCAGGGTCATGGCCAGCCCGGCCACGATCACCGCCCCGTAGATCGCGGGCAGGCCGCCGCCCTGGGTGCCGATCAGCACCATCGGGCTGACCGCGGCGAAGGTGCAGCCCTGCATCAGCGGCAGCCGCACCCCGAACCGCCACACCCCGACGCACTGGATCAGGGTGGCGATGCCGCAGACCAGCAGGTCGGCGTTGATCAGGTAGGCGATGTCGGCGGCGGGCAGCTTCATCGCCCCGCCCACGATCAGCGGGACGGCGACCGCGCCCGCGTACATCGCCAGCACGTGTTGCAGCCCGAAGGCGAGCAGTCGCCCGGCGGGCAGAACCTCATCGACGGGGTGCGCCGGGCTCCCCGCGGTGCTTCTGGTGCGGAATGGCATGGCTCACCATGCCTCACCCGGTGGCGGCGCGTCCTCCCGCAGCGCCGAACCCTCGATCAGCCCGTAGGGCCGGTCCGCGGCGAAGAACACCTCACCGGGGTTGTCCAGCCCAAAGGGCGACAGATCGACCAGGAAGTGGTGCTTGTTCGGGAGGGCCAGCCGGATCTCCACCACGTCCGGCGCCTCGGTGAGCACCCGGGAGCCCATCGCGTGCAGGGTCTGCTGCAGGGAGAGGCTGTGCGTGTCGGCGAAGGCGGCCAGCAGCGCGGCCCTGGCCCGCCGGTGTGACTCGCCCCAGTCCCGCTCACCCGCGTCGCGGTGCCGCCAGTCGGCGGTGACCGCGGTGGCCAGGATGCGGTCCTTGGCCTCGGGCAGGGTGGTGTACTCGTCCTTGGCGTAGCCCCAGAACTCCGAGCCGGTGGAGTTGAGCACAGTGAGTTCGGCCAGGCCGGAGACCACCCAGGCGGTGCTGCCGTCGTAGGTGATGGTGGCGGTGCGGGTGCCGTCGCCGGTGCGGTGGAAGGAGTGCGAGGCGGGCTGACCGTCCACAGTGGTCCGCTGCCAGCCGTACCGCTCGATCCGCACCCTGGCCCGGTGGATGGCGGGCTGGGAGTCCACGAAGTGCCGGGCCAGCCGCAGCCCGAAGTCCTCGATCTCGCCGATCCCGTCGCGGGCGAAGGCGTAGACGGTGTTCTTCTGGCTGTCGGTGGGCAGCACCTTGGCGTTGTCACCGGTCAGGTGGGTGTCCGCGAGGTCGCCGGAGAGGGCCACGCTCACATTCAGATCGGTGATGCGGTGCTCGGCGGCGTCCCGGTCGATCCGGACCAGGCGGACCTCGGCCTTGCCGTACTGGTTGGGGCCCAGCACGATGCCCATCTCAGCTCCCCCGATAGGTCGAGTAGGCGAACGGGCTCAGCAGCAGCGGCACGTGGTGGTGCGCCTCGGTGTCGGCGACCAGGAAGGTGACCACCACCTCCGGGTAGAACACCGGCCGGCCGGTCGCGGCCAGGTAGGCGCCGGTGTGGAAGACCAGCCGGTGCGTGCCCTCGGCCACCGGCAGGTCCTTGAGCCTGCCGTCCTCGTCGGTGACGCCCTCGGCTACCTGGGTCCAGACCGCCTCGACCAGGTGTTCCAGGTGCACCCGGACCCCGGCGGCCGGGCGGCCCAGCGCCGCGTCCAGCACGTGCGTGGAGATCGCCATCAACCCACCATCTTGTTCAGTCGCAGCCGCACGATCCCGGCCAGTTCGGCCTTGACCACCTCGCGTTCGGCGTAGGGCTCGTTGCCCAGCCGGTGCCGCAGCGCGGAGAGGATCTCGCCTGCCGACTTGCCGGTCGCGCAGATCAGGAAGACGTGCCCGAACCTGGCCTCATAGCGCTGGTTGCCCTCCAGCAGCTGCCGCTGCACATCGGCCGCGACCGTCTTGGCCGCGGCCTGCTCGCCCCGGGACCAGCGGGCCTCCTGGCTGTCCCCACCGGCGCGCTGGCCGATCCGCGGGTGCGCGTCCAGGGCCTGCCGGAGCTGGGTCCAGTCGAGGGATTTGAGCGCGTCGGCCGAGGCGGTCTGCAGCGCGCGCAGGTCCCGGTAGGGGCGCCCGGCCAGCACCCGGCGCACCCACACCGGACTGGCGCAGCAGGCGCGCAGCCCTTCGGCGGCCCTGGACTCGGGCAGCTTGTTGAACTCCTCCAGCAACTCCCGGACCCCCGTAACACGGTGCTCACCAGGTGGTGTCGGCCAGTACACCCAGGTTGGCCCGGCTTCGACTAGGTATGAGAAGCATGAAAACGCCGTCTTGTGCGGGCCGGTCTTTTGTGGCTTCCTCCAATGCGGTGGTGAAGTCAGTGGAGGCGACGCGGATGCGGTTGCGCACGGTGCTGGCGGTTTCGGAGCTGAAGCTGGTCCTGCTGACCGGC
This sequence comes from Crossiella sp. CA198, assembly GCF_052078295.1. NCBI lineage: Bacteria > Bacillati > Actinomycetota > Actinomycetes > Pseudonocardiales > Pseudonocardiaceae > Crossiella > Crossiella sp. CA198. The sequence continues at coordinate 38,824 of NZ_JBQJIM010000003.1, read as the reverse complement.
CGGGAGCACCTGGACCGGCCGGTGCGCTGGGTGTACACCACCGACCAGCGCGACCCGAGCCGGTATCTCTCCGGTGGGGAGCTGGTGCTCACCGGCATGGTGTGGCGGCGTGGCCCGGCGGACGCGGAGGCGTTCGTCTCGGCCATCGCCGCGGCCGGGGTGGCCGGACTGGCCGCGGGCGACGCCGAGTTCGGCTCGGTGCCCGCTGATTTGATCGAGGCGTGCGCGCGGCACGGGGTGCCGCTGTTCGAGGTGCCCATCGACGTCTCCTTCGCCACCATCACCGAACGGATCGTGCTGACCCTGGCCGCCGACCGGTCGGCTGGCGCGGCCCGCGCGCTGGACCGGCACCGGCGCCTGGTCGAGGCGGTGGCCGACGGCGCGGGCCTGACCACGTTGCTGGAACTCGGCTCGACTGGGATCGGCGCGCATTGCTGGGTGCTCTCCCCGACCGGTCGGGTGGTAGCGGGCAGTAGCCGCCCACCGTCACCCGCCCGGCGGGAACTGCTGGTCCGCCAGTTCCTGCAGGCCGACCGGCTGCCGCGGACGGTCCGGCACCGGGACAGCCCGCCGTGCACGCTGCTGCCGGTGCCCGGCCGCGGCGGCCAGCGGATGGCGAGCTGGTTCCTGGTGGTCGACGGCGATCAGGAACAGTGGGATGCGGGGCAGCGCGAGGTGGCGGGTGAACTGGCCACGCTGATCTCCCTGGACCGCACCCGCCTAGAAGAGCGGCGGCGGGTGGAGAACCGCGCGTTCGCGCCGCTGCTGCACGCGATCACCGCAGGGCGGGCCGGGCCGGGGGAGATCGAGTCCCGGCTGGCCGCGGCCGGGCTGGCGCCGGGCGATCCGGCCTGCGTGCTCTTCGCGGCCACCATCGGCGGCGGACCGGGGCTGGCCGCGCTGGTGCTGGGTGAACTGGCCGCCGAACGCGCCAACCGGGTGCTGCTGGGCACGATCGGCGAGGAGGCGTGCGCGGTGCTCTCGGGCAGCGCGGAGAAGCTGACCGCGGCGCTGCGTGAGCTGCGCACGGCGGTGGAGATCGTGGAGCCCGGTCTCGGGTCGGCCCGGCTGGTGATCGGGATCAGCGGGATCACCGGCGCGGCCGGGCTGGCCGGGGCGGTGGAGGAGGCGCGGCACGCGCGCACGCTGGCCGAGCACCGGGACGGGCGGACCGCGGTGGTGGCGGCCGAGGAGATCGCTTCGCACCTGTTGCTGCTGGCCACCGTGCCCGAGGAACTGCGCCGGTCCTTCGCACAGCGGCTGCTCGGCCCGGTGCGTGCCTACGACACCGAACACGGTTCCGACCTGCTGGCCACGCTGCGGGTTTTCCTGGAGTGCTCGGGCTCGCCGACGAAAACGGCGGCCAAGCTGCACGTGCACGTCAACACGTTGCGGTACCGGATCGCCCGGATCGAGGAACTGACTGGCCGCGATCTCGGCTCCTTCCCCGATCGGGTGGATCTCTACCTCGGGCTGAACCTCTCGCCCGGCTGACCCCCGGTCGTGGTCGGCTGGGTGGGCGAAACCGGCCTGTCCAAGATCACTCCGGTCGGGTTCTGTGGCACTGTCGAAGGCATGACTCCCACGTCGGTTCTGAGTCCGCAGGGGGATGCCTTCGACGCCGCGGTGGAGACGCTGGCGGTGGCCTTCCTCGACGATCCGCTGGTGGCGTGGCTGTTTCCGGAACCGACCGGGAGATTGCGGTTCCAGCGCGGATTCATCCGGTTCCTGCTCGCCACGGGTGAGGCTGAGCTGGACACCACCGGGGACGGCGCGGCGATCGCGTTGTGGCTGCGGGTGGAGCCGAATGGGGAATTCGCCGGGCTCAGCGAGGGGGACCTGGACGCGTTGCGGTCGGCGTTCGGGCCCGCGGCGGAGCGGTTGATCTGGGTGGGCGGGGAATTCAGTCGGCGGCATCCCCGGGGAGAGCGGCATGTGTACCTGGCGTTGCTGGGGGTGTTGCCGGAGGCGCGGGGGCGGGGGCATGGCGGGCGGTTGCTGGGGCACCGGCTGACCGGGGCGAGGTTGCCGGTGTATCTGGAGGCGACCACCGGGCGTAGCGCCGGCTTGTTCGGGCGGCATGGGTTCGAGGCGCTGGGGGATCCGATTCACGTGCCCGGCGGGCCGTCGTGCCTGCCGATGTGGCGCGCGGCTCCCTGATCCGGTCGGGGTTCGACAAGCCACCGGGCTTCGCCGCCCACAACGGCCAACCCGGCGTACGACAACGGCCAACACTCGCGCGTGGGGTGGGTTGTGCGCTTCCCCGGTGGGGGTCACGCCGGGAAGTCGTACTGGACTTGGGTGAGGTGTTCGGAGCGGGCCCAGAGGTCGTGGCCGATTTCGCGGGCGGTGGTTTCCGGGGGGAGGGGGACCTGGCCGGGCGTGCCGCGGAGTTCGCGGCGGCCGGTGGGGGCGAAGAATTCGCCGGGGCGTACGTCTGGGCTGGTGGCCGCGTACAGCGAGGGGAGGGCGGCTTCGGCTGGGCTTTGGCCGAGCAGGGGTTCGAGCAGGGCGTTGGCCAGGGCCTGGACCAGGCGCGGGGTGTGGCGTTGCAGGCCGGTCATGCTGGTGCCGGGGTGGACCGAGACCGAGGTCAGCGGGGTGCCGGTGGCGCGGCGGGCCAGTTCGTTGGCGAAGACCACGTTGGCGTACTTGCTTTTCGTGTACGCGGTCATCGGGCGGTAGTCCTGTTCGCTGTTCGGGTCGGTCAGGGTGGTGCCGGTGCTGCGGGCCACCGCGGCGCTCACCGTCACCACCCTGGACGTGGGGGCGGCCAGCAGCAGGGGGAGCAGGCGGCCGGTCAGGGCGAAGTGGCCCAGGTGGTTGGTGCCGAAGGTCAGCTCGAAGCCGTCGTGGGTGCGCCTGCGGTCCGGCACGGCCATCACACCGGCGTTGTTGATCAGCAGGTCGAGGGGGTGGCCCTCGGCGAGTAGTTCGGCCGCGGCGTCCTTGATCGAAGCCAGGTTGGCGAGGTCCAGGGGGAGGAGCCGGAGGTCGGCGTTGGGCGTGGTGGTGCGGATATCGGTGGCGGCGGTGCTCAGTTTGGCGCGGTCGCGACCCGCGAGGACGACGGTGGCGCCCGCGGTGGCCAGGGCTCGGACGGTTTCCAGGCCGATACCGCTGTTGGCGCCGGTGACCAGGGCGCGGCGGCCGCGTTGGGTGGGAACGGGCCCGGGATCCGGTCGCGAAGCGACGGCAGTTGATCGAGGCCGGGCTGGCCGAGTTCGCCGAGTACGGCATCGCGGGAGCCCGGGTGGACCGGATCGCCACCAGGGCCGGGTGCAGCGCGGGGCTGGTCTACACCCACTTCGGCAGCAAGGAAGACCTATTCCAGGCGGTGTACGGGTTCATCGTGGAGCAGGTGGTGGCGGGCTCGCCGATCACCGCCGAGGACCTGCCGGGCTACGCGGGCGCGCTCTTCGAGGCCCAGCAGGACAATCCGGCGATCATGCGGCTGGTCGCCTGGCACCGGCTGGAGGCCAAGGAGGGCGAGCTGCTGGATGTGGTGCTCAAGGCCAATGGGGACAAGGCCGAGCGGATCCGGCAGGCGCAGGAGGCGGGGCGGATCTCTGACCGGTACCCGCCGGGGGAGTTGTTGTTGCTGGTGATCGCAGTGGCTTCGCTGTGGTCCCACTCGACCGACGCGGAGCTGCGCCAGCTCGGGCCCGCCACCCGGGATGAGCGGCGGGCCTTGGTGGAGAAGGTGATCCGGGATCTGGTCGAGCCGAGGTGATGGGGACGGCGGCGGGCCGCCCCCATCGGCTCAGTACATCGTGCGGCGGCTGATCTTCTCGGTGAACCAGGCGAAGCGGGAGCCGAGCAGGGCCTGCAGCGCGTTGAGCGCGTGCGCGTCCGGGCCGATCAGGATGCGGGCCTGGCCGCGCTGGATGCCGCGGATGATGGTCTTGGCCGCGCCGCGTGCGCTGGTGCCCGCGATCCGGTCGAAGGCGGTGCTGAGCGCCTTGCCCGCCTCCGGGGTCTGGTGCCGGGCGTTGTTCACGATGTTGGTCTTGATGCCGCCGGGGTGCACGCAGCTCACGCCGACCGGGTGGCCGTCGATGCGCAGTTCCTGGCGCAGGGACTCGGTGAAGCCGCGCACCGCGTACTTCGCCGCGTGGTAGGCCGTCTGCCTGGGCACCGTCATCAGGCCGAACAGGCTGGAGATGTTGACCAGGTAGCCGTCGCCGGAGTCGATCAGGTGCGGCAGGAACGCCTTGGTGCCGTTGAGCACGCCACCGAAGTCGATGTTCATCACCCAGTCGAAGTCGGCGATGTCGGTCTCGGTGAAGCTGGAGGTCGCGGTCACCCCGGCGTTGTTGATCACCAGCTCGACCCGGCCGAACTCGGCCAGCACCTCATCGGCGTGTGCCAGCACCGCGGCCCGGTCGGCCACATCCAGGTGGTAGCCCTGGGTTTTCGCGCCGATCCGGGTGCACTGGCGAACCGTCTCGCCGAGGCCGTAATCGTCCACATCGGACAGTGCGAGCAGGCTGCCCCGGCTCGCCAGGTCCAGGGCCAGTGCCCTGCCGATGCCCGAACCGGCTCCGGTGATCACCGCTACCCTGCCGCGGAACTCCCGCATGTCAGCGCACCGCCTTGTCGGCAGGGGTCAGCGCGGTCACGTCGGTGGTGGCGCGCAACCGGATCGAGTAGGCGTGCGCGTCGAACTTGCGGGTGAGCCTGCGGTAGGTCCAGGTGAAGGTGGGCCACAGCGTGGTGTTGCGGCCCTTCTGGTCCAGGTACCAGCTCTCGCAGCCGCCGGTCAGCCAGACCGTGCCCTTCATCTGCTTCTGCACCGCCTCGTTGAACTTGTGCACCCGGTCCACCCGCGGGTCGATGTCCACGACCTCCTCGCGCCCCAGCACCTTCAGTGCGTCCAGCACGTAGTTGACCTGCGACTCGATCATGAACACGATCGAGTTGTGGCCGAGGCCGGTGTTCGGGCCGACGAGCATGAACAGGTTGGGGAACCCGGCGATCGTGGTGCCCTTGTACGCCTCCATGCCCTCCCGCCACGCCTCGCCCAGCTGCACTCCGCCCTTGCCGTAGACCTTCTCCATCGCGGGCGGGTCGGTGGCGTGGAAGCCGGTGCCGTAGATGATGGTGTCCACCGGGCGCTCGGTGCCGTCCGCGGTGACCACGGAGTTGGCGCGCACCTCGGTGATCCGGTCCGTCACTACGCCCACATTGGACTGGGCGAGGGCAGGGTAGTAGTCGTTGGAGATCAGCACCCGCTTGCAGCCCATGGCGAAGGCAGGCAGCAGCTTCGTGCGCAGTTCCTTGTCCTTGATCGCGCGGAACAGGTTCTTCTTCGCGAACCGCTCACCCATCCGCAGGATCCTGGGCTGCTTGGTGAAGCCGATCACGTAGCTCTCCCGGCCCCAGTAGATCGCCGCGCGCACCAGCCGCTGTAACGGCGGGAAGGCGCGGAACAGGGCGCGCTCGATCGCGGTGATCGGCCGGTCCCGGCGCGGCATCACCCAGGGCGCGGTGCGCTGGAACAGGTGCAGTTCGGCCACCTTCGGCTGGATCTTCGGCACGAACTGGATCGCCGAGGCGCCGGTGCCGATCACCGCCACCCGCTTGCCGGCGAAATCGTGCTCGTGGTCCCAGCGCGCGGAGTGGAAGGCGTTGCCCTGGAAGGTGTCCAGGCCCTTGATGTCGGGCAGCTGCGGCTCGCACAGCGGGCCCATGCCGGAGACCAGCACCTTGGCCGCGAAGCTGCCCTGGCTGGTGCGTACGATCCACCGGCCGCGCTGCTCGTCCCAGTCGGCCCGCTCGACGTCGTGGCCGAACCGGATGTGCGGGTACACGCCCTGATCCCGCGCGGTGCGGCGCAGGTAGCGCCAGATCTCCGGCTGCGGGGAGAACGAGCGCGTCCAGTCCGGGTTGGGCGCGAAGGAGAAGGAGTACAGGTGCGAGGGCACGTCGCAGGCCGCACCTGGGTAGGTGTTGTCCCGCCAGGTGCCGCCGACCTCCTGCGCGCGTTCGAGCAGGACGAAGTCGGTGATGCCGCGCTGTTTCATCCGGATGGCCATGGCGAGGCCGGCGAATCCGGTGCCGATGACGGCTACGTGCACCTCGTGCATGGGTCCGCCTCCTTATTGAGTGCTATTCAATAAGCTACTGGTGTTGTTGAACCGAAGTCAATAAGCTGGACGGCGTGGCCCAGCGCACTCGTCTCAGCCCCGACCTCCGGCGGGCTCAGTTGCTCAAACTCGGCGTGGAGCTGCTCAGCACGCGCACCCTGGACGAGCTGTCCATCGACGACCTGGCCGCCGAGGCGGGCATCTCCACCGGCCTGCTGTTCCACTACTTCGGCTCCAAGCGCGAGTTCCACCTGGCCGTGGCCAGGGCCGCCGCCGCCCAGCTGCTGGACTTCCTGGCCCCCGACCCGGCGCTGCCGCCGGTGCCCCGGATGCGGCAGAGCCTGATCGGCTTCGTGGACTACGTGACCCAGAACCGGGACGCCTACACCTCGCTGGTGCGCGGCGCGGCCACCGGCGATGAGGCCATGCGCGCGCTGTTCGAGCAGACCAGGACCGCGATCGCGGAGATCGTGCTGCACAACGTCGACGACCTGGGCATCGAGCCGACCCCGAAGCTGGCCATGACCGTGCGCGGCTGGGTCGCCTTCGCCGAGGAGGTCACCATCACCTGGCTGCGGCAGGAAGAGGTCGACCGGGACGGGCTGCTGGACCTCCTGGAGCGCGGCTTCTTCCAGCTCGCCATGGTCGCGGTCGGGGTGGACGCGGTCGCGCCGTACCTGCCTGATCTGTCCTGATTCAGCCGGATCCGGGCAACCGGACCGCTCATCCGGTCGGATGAGTCGCGGTGCTACCGTCAATGCCGTGCGCAGCCGGTACCTGAGCCCTGGATGGCTGGCCGGGCATGTCCTGGTGCTGGTGGTCGCGCTGGTGTGCGGCTGGCTCGGCTGGTGGCAGCTCGAACGGGCGCTGTCCAGCACCGGCAGCGGCCTGAACCTGGGTTACGCGTTGCAGTGGCCGCTGTTCGGCATCTTCGGCATCGTCGGCTGGATCCGGTTCCTGCGGATGGAATCCACTCGCGCGGACGAGGACGAGGCGCCCGAACCCGCGGCAGCGCAGGCGGAGCAGCCTGCCGAGCCGGTGGCGGAGAAGTGGCTGCCAGGGCGGCCCAAGCCGGCGGCCCAGGACGCGGACCTCGACCCCGAGCTGGCGGAGTACAACCGCTACCTCAAGCAGAAGGCGGAACAGTGGCAACAAAGGTGAAGCCCGGAACCCTGTCCCGGTTCCGGATCATGGCCTACATCGTGGGCGTCGGCCTGCTCGCGCTGGTGCTGGTGGCCATGCCGTTGAAGTACTTCGCGGACATGCCGCTGCTGGTCGCCTTCATCGGCCCCATCCACGGCTTCCTCTACGCCGTCTACCTGGTGCTGGCCTTCGACTTGGCGCTCAAGGGCAAGTGGTCGATCGGCGGCACCCTGCTGGTGCTGCTGGCCGGGACGGTGCCGTTCCTGTCCTTCGTGGCCGAGCGCTGGGTGACCCGCAAGGTCCAGGCGGGCGAGAAGATCTAGCCTGGCCCCGGTCTAGCCGGCGCAGCGCTGGCGGACCAGCACCTCAACCCCGTCCAGGACCCTGGCCAGCCCGAACTCGAAGGCGTGCGCCGGGTCGACCGCGCCGCCGTGCTGCATGCCCGCGGCCTGGCCGACCCGGCTGGCCACCGGGTAGCGCGCCGGGTCCAGGACCTTGCTCAGCAGCGGGGCGTGCGCCTGCCACCACTGTTCGTCGGTGACGCCGCTGCGCTGGTTGGCCACCTCGATCTCGGCGGCGTTGCGCACCGCGCTGTGCACATAGTCCAGGACCAGCCACAGCACCGAGTCCATCTCGATGTCACTGAGGCCGATGCCGTCGATGGCGCTGAGTTCGTGGTCGTACTTGGCGGTCACGTTCGGGCCCAGCACCGGGCGGCTCATCAGCACGTGCGGCAGCCAGGCGTGCCGCTGGTAGAGGGCCTGGTTCTGCCGGGCCACGTGTTCCAGGCGGTCCCGCCAGCCGCCCTCGGGGTGCGCGCGGGGGAGTTCGCCGAAGACGGTGTCCAGCATGACGTCGATCAGCTCGCCCTTGCCTGGCACGTAGGTATAGAGCGACATGGTGCCCACGCCCAGTTCCTCGGCCACCCGGCGCATGGACAGCGCGCCCAGGCCCTCGGCGTCGGCGACCTCGATCGCGGTGCGCACGATCCGGTCCACGTTCAGCTCGGGCTTGCCCTTGCGGCTGGCCCGTTCGCTGGTGCGCCACAACAGGGCCAGGCTGCGCGCCGGGTCCCCGTGGCCGCTGTACTCGATGTTCGCCATGGCCGGATCAGCCTAAAGGGGTGTGGTTGAGCCGGGCCGGTCCGGGTATTCGGCTGGGCGTACCCACCACGAGGAGGACCCCATGACCCGCGACGCCGTCTCGCTGATCAAGGCCGATCACCGGGTGCTGGAGCGGCTGTTCGAGCAGGTCAAGCAAGCCGAGCCGGAGGACCGGATGCGGCTGGTGACCGAAATCGAGGCGCGGTTGAACGCGCACAGCCGGGCCGAGGAGGAGCACGTCTACCCCGCGCTCATCGCGGCCGATCCGGACGAACGGGGCGAGGTGCACCACGGCGCCGAGGAGCACCTGGAGGCCGAGGAGCTGCTGACCAAGGCCAAGGAGAGCACGCTCAACTTCACCGGCAAGTTCCAGAAGTTCGTCGACGCGGTCGCGCACCACATCGAGGAAGAGGAGACCGACCTGCTGCCCGCGCTGCGCAAGGCCGTGGCCGCCGCCGAGCTGCGCCGCCTGGGCGAGCAGTTCGACCAGGCGCGCCGGGCCCACCTCGCCGAGGCCGGGATCCAGGCCGACGTGCCGGAGCAGGTCACCAAGGAGGAGCTGTACGAGCAGGCCAAGGCCGCCGACATCCCCGGGCGTTCCAGCATGACCAAGGACCAGCTCGCCGAGGCAGTGCGCAAGTCCTGACCCCGGCGGGCGGAGGCGCGGGCCGCGCCAGGCCCTCAGATCGGCGCGGCCAGCGCCTCTTCCAAGGTTTCCCGCAGGTCGAACAGGGTGCTGAGGCCGGTGGTGGCCAGCGGCCGGAACACCGTGCGGTTGCCTGCCACCAGGCGCAGCGTGGTGCCCTTGCCCTGGGCTGCCTCGTGTGCCTCGACCAGCGCGGCCAGCCCGCTGGAGCCGAGGAAGGACACCCCGCTCAGGTCGATCACCAGCAGCGGGCGGCTGCTCGCGAGCTGTTCCGCGATGCCGGACTTGAGCAGCGGGGTGGTCAGCAGGTCGACCTCGCCGCCGACCTTGAGCACCCCGGCCGACTCGGTGGAGGCCGCCGAGTCCAGGTCGATCAGCGCTGCCGCGCGGGCCTGGTCCTCTGAGTACTCGCCAGCCGTCGCCACTGCGTCCTCCACTGAAGCTTCCCGAAGTGAACAGGCGTTTCACTTTTACCGTAAGCAGCTACGGGGTAAGGCACAACCATAGCCGGGGCGGGTGACACCGGTGTGGTCGGTGGGCGGACCGACGCGCAGGAAGGCCGGGATGTTGACTGGTGAGCGGATGGGGCGCGAGGACGCCGAGAGCGACCTGCCGCGCGGGCCGCGGCCGGATCTGACCAGGGTCCTGCAGGACAGCCTGCTACCCACCGCGCTGCCGGTGCTGCCGGGGGCCCGGCTGGCCGCCCGGTACGCCACCGCCGGATCGGCGCTGAGCGCGGGCGGGGACTGGTATGACGCGATCAGCCTCGGCGACGGCAGGCTGGCGCTCAGCGTCGGCGACGTGGTGGGCAGCGGACCGGCGGCGGCCGCGGTGATGGGCCAGCTGCGCAGCGCGCTGTCGGCCTATTTGCTGGCCGGGATGGAACTGGCCGAGGTGATCACCCGGCTGGGTGAGTTCGCCCGCCGGGTCCCTGGGGCCGCCGGCGCCACCGCCTGTGTGGCCGTGCTCGACCCGGCCCTGGGCGAACTGAGCTACACCAGCGCCGCGCACCCGCCGATCGTGCGCGCCCGGCCGGGCGCCAAGGCCGTTTTCCTGCCCAGGGCCGCGGGTCACCCGCTGGCGCTCGGCGACGGCGAGTTCGAGCTGCGCCGGGCCCAGGTCGAACCCGGCGACCTGGTGATCTTCTACTCCGACGGCGCGGTGGACCGCACCGGCACGCCCCCGCAGCGCGGCACGGCCGGACTGCTGGCCTGTGCCGCGCAGATCGCCGCCGACCAGGAGGCCACCGTGGACGCCTGCTGCGACCGGCTGTTGACCGGCCTGCTGCCCGCCGGTCCACCGGCCGACGACATCGCGTTGCTGCTGCTGCGGGTGCGGGAACCGCACGGACCGCTGGACCGGACCGTGCCCGGCCGGTCCGACCAGCTCAGCGTGTTGCGCCGGGAGCTGCGGGACTGGCTGGCCGAGCGGGAGATCGACGGCGAGGACGCGCTGGCCATTCAGATCGCGGTCGGCGAGGCCACCGCCAACGCGGTCGAGCACGCCTATGCCGGGCACGACCCCGGGCCGGTCACGCTGACCGCCGACCTGGACCCGGCTGGCACCCTGCTGCTCTCAATCACCGACGCCGGGAGCTGGCGGGTGCCGGATGAGGACCCACGCGGGCGAGGCAGGGGGCTGCTGCTGATGCAGGCCGCGATGGACTCGGTGCGGGTGCGGCACAGCGAGGCGGGCACCACGGTGGAACTGCGCCGCAGGCTGGGCGCCGGACCCGGCCAGGAGGCCGAACCCGGCCTGGACGAGCTGGCCATGGCGATCGAGACCGGCCCGGACGGCCCGGTGGTGCGGCTGCGTGGCGTGATCGACTCCACCACCGTCGACCTGCTCCAGCCGGTGCTGCGCCGGACCAGCCGGGGCGGCGCGCTGCAGCTGACCGTGGACCTGGCCGAAGTCGGTTACCTGGCCAGCGCCGGGGTCAAGATGTTCTTCGAGCTGGCCGCCGAGGCCGCCGCGGCCGGCGGGCGGCTGGTGCTGTGCGCCCCGCCGGGGACCTCGGCCGGCTACGTCGCCCGGCTCACCGGCCTGGACGCCTATGTCGAGGTGAGGACCCGCTGAACGCGACACCGGCCGGCGAGGCCGCGTCCAGCGTGCCCACTCCCCGCACCGGCTCAGTCGGTGCTGAAGGTCTGGTCCCCCGGGGTCTGGCTGCTGCGGAAGTCGGTGACGGCGGTCTTGGCCGCGAACACCGCCGCGACCGCCTGCCCGACCGCGACCGCGCCCTTCACGCTGACCAGGTTCTTCTCCTTGGTCAGCCGGATCAGCAGCCGGACCGTGTTGATCGCCGAGACCGCGGCGAAAGCCAGCTTCAGCACACCCTGGAGCAGTTCGAGCTTGTCCACGGTGGACTTGGTCTTGGTTTCCATCCGGCTCCTCCTATGACGACGGCTACAGAAAGCTCGGGTACCCCCATGGCCGGTCCGCACTCCGCTCCGGCACTCGCGTCACCCGCTGCGTATTCTCCGGGGAACGAGGAAGGCAGGCCGGAGGTGGGTGACCCACAGGGCGACGGGCGGCTCTCGATCGTGCTGGTCGAGGACGATCGCGGGGACGCGTTCCTGGTCGAGGAGCTGCTCGCCGAGGCCGGGCTGAGCGTGGACCTGCGCTGGGCGCGCAGCGTCGCGGACGCGCGCCCGTACCTGCGTCCAGGGGTGCACTGCGTGCTGCTGGACCTCAACCTGCCCGACGCCGAGGGACTCCAGGCCCTGCACACCGTGCTGGAGCGGGTGCCGGGCGCGGCCATCCTGGTGCTCACCGGGCACAGCGACGAGCAGCGCGGCGTCCGCGCGGTGGCCGCAGGCGCGCAGGACTACCTGGTCAAGGGGCAGGTCGACGGCGGGCTGCTGGCCAAGGCGATCCGGTTCTCGGTGGAGCGCAAGCGGGTCGAGGAGGGCCTGCGCAAACTGCGCGAGGCCGCGCTGGTGGCGCAGGAGAACTCCCGGCTGGAACGCGGTCTGCTGCCCACCGCGCTGCTGGCCGACCCGCGGATCGGCCACCGCACCCGGTACCGGCCCGGCCGCAGCCAGACCCTGGTCGGCGGCGATTTCTACGACCTGGTCGAGGCCGATGACGGCACCTTGTTCGCGCTGATCGGCGATGTCTCCGGGCATGGGCCGGACGAGGCCGCGCTGGGCGTGTGCCTGCGCGCGGGCTGGCGGACCCTGGTGCTGGCCGAGACCCCGCCGGAGCGGATGCTGCCCGCGCTCAACCGCAAGATCATCCGGCACCCGTACCCGCGGATGGTGTTCGCCACCGTGTGCATGCTGGTCATCTCGCCGGACCGGCGGGTCGTGCACCAGTACCTGGCCGGGCACCCGCCGCCGATCGCGCTGGCCGGTCCGGACACCCGGCAGCTGCCGGAGCGGCCGAGCGGGCCCGCGCTGGGCATCTTCGAGCACAGCGAGTGGCCGCCGCTGCGGCTGGAGCTGCCGCCGGAGTGGACCCTGCTGCTCTACACCGACGGGCTGTTCGAGGGCCGGACCGGGCGGGGCCGGGAACGGCTCGGCGAGGACGGCCTGGTCCGGTTGCTGCGGGCGCGCCCGCAACCCGGTCCCGATCCCGCGCACTGGCTGGACGAGGTGATCAACGAGGTGCAGCAGCTCAACGGCGGCCCGCTCACCGACGACGTGGCCATGGTGCAGCTGTCCTTCCACCCTGCCACCGGATGAGCGCGGCCGTGGCCACCGCGCTGTCCACTGCGCACGAACGGCGGCGGTGGTCGTTGCGGCGGCGGCTCGCGGTGTCCTTCGGGGTGCTGGGCGTGTTGCTGGCCATCGGCGTGCTGGCCGGGGTGCTGGCCGCCTCCCGGTTGTTCGCCGCCAGCACCGAGGTGGTCGACGATGTGTCCCCGGCCCGGATCCGCTCGGCCATGCTGGGCCAGACCTACGGCGCCCAGCAGCTGGCCGTGCGCGACTACGTGCTCAGCGGCACCGAGAACCGCCTGGAGCGCTACCAGGCCGAGCGCAACCAGGAGTTCGTCACGCTGACCCGGCTGCGCGAGCTGCTCGACGGCAGGCCAGGGCTGCTGGCCAAAGTGGACACCGTGGAGGCGGCCGCCCGGCGCTGGCAACGCGAACTGGCCGAACCGGCCATCAACCAGGTCAAGCGGAGCGGCGCCAGCGGGGCGCTGCTGGGCGGCCTGGACTACACCGAGCCGCGATTCGTGGCCCTGCAGGACTCGCTGACCCAGCTCGACGGCGCGGTCGGCGCGCAGCGGCTGGCCAGCAAGGCCGCGATGGAGCGCGCGCTGTGGGTGCTCACCGGCCTTGGCGTGGGGTTCGTTGGCTTCGCGCTGGTGTGCGCGCTGGTGCTGTGGTTCGCGTTGCGGCGCTGGGTGACCGGGCCGCTGCGCGTCCTCGGCGAGGAGACCACCAGGGTGGCGCAGGGCGATCTGGCCCGGCAGGTCGGCAGCGACGGGCCGCAGGAGATCGCCGCGCTGGCCGCGGACATCGAGGCCATGCGGGTGCAGATGTTCACCGCGCTGATGACCGCGGTGCGGGTGCAGGAGACGTTGCGGGAACAGGCCCAGCAGCTCGCCGAGTCCGCCGAGGACCTGCGCCGCTCCAACGCCGAGCTGGAGCAGTTCGCCTACGTCGCCTCGCACGACCTGCAGGAGCCGCTGCGCAAGGTGGCCAGCTTCTGCCAGCTGCTGCACCGCCGCTACGGCGGGCAGCTGGACGCGCGCGCGGACCAGTACATCGAGTTCGCGGTGGACGGCGCCAAGCGGATGCAGCAGCTCATCAACGACATGCTGGCCTTCTCCAGGGTCGGCCGCGCCCTCGGCGAGTTCACCCCGGTCGAGCTGACCGAGGCCCTGGACCGGGCCAGGACCAGCCTGACCGCCGCCCGCGAGGAGACCGGCGCGGTGATCGAGTCCGACCCGCTGCCCAGGGTGCTCGGCAACCTCACCCTGCTGGCCCAGGTGCTGCAGAACCTGCTCGGCAACGCGATCAAGTTCCGCGGCCAGGACACCCCGCTGATCCGGATCACCGTGGAACGGCACTCCGGCGAGTGGCTGTTCCGCTGCGCCGACAACGGGATCGGCATCGAACCGCAGTACGCGGAGAAGATCTTCGTGATGTTCCAGCGGCTGCACCCGAAAGAGGATTACGCGGGCACCGGCATCGGCCTGGCGCTCTGCCGCAAGATCATCGAACACCACGGCGGCCGGATCTGGCTGGACACCGAGGTCCGCGCAGGCACTACGGTCTGTTGGACCCTGCCCGTGCTCGCCGAGGAGTCCGCGTGATCGATCCGTCCATCAGCCGCCCCATCGAGGTCCTGCTGGTCGAGGACGATCCCGGTGATGTGCTGATGACCACCGAGGCCTTCGAGGAGAACAAGGTCGGCAACCGGCTGCACGTGGTCAGCGACGGCGTGGCCGCGATGGCCTTCCTGCGCCGCGAGGGCCAGTACGACCAGGCCCCGCGCCCGGACCTGGTGCTGCTGGACCTCAACCTGCCCAAGATGGACGGCAGGGAGGTGCTGCAGGAGATCAAGAACGATCCGGCGCTGCGCCGGATCCCGGTGGTGATCCTGACGACCTCGGAGGCCGAGGAGGACGTGCTGCGCAGCTACCAGTTGCACGCCAACGCCTATGTCACCAAGCCGGTGGACTTCGAGCAGTTCGTGAAGGTGGTCCGGCAGGTCGACGACTTCTTCCTCACCGTGGTCCGGCTGCCCCGGAGCGAGTGAGGTTCAGACGCCGAGCACCCGGCGCAGACCGGCGTCGACATCACGCATCAGCCCGCTCGGCACCTGACCGACCCCGTCGTCCAGGTCGGTCTTGTTCAGCGTGACCAGCGCGGTCACGTTGACCACGGAGTCCTTGGGCAGCCCGGAGGCGGCCGCGGGCAGGAACACGTTGCCCGGAGCCGCGGCCAGTTTCGTGTTCGAGCTGACCACCGCGACGAGCACGGTGGCCAGTCTGCTCGCGTTGTAGGGGTCGGACTGCACCACGAGCACCGGGCGGCGCTTGGCGGGCCGGGAGCCCTCGGCCTCGCCCAGGTCGGCCCAGTGCACGGCGCCGCGTTCGATCACCACTCGTCGTCCGTCCCGGCCAGGTGGCGGCGACCGGCGGCGACCGCGGCCCCGGTGGCCTCGTCCTCTCCTTGGATCAACCGCAGTGAGCCGTTGATCTGATTGGTCAGTGATTCGTTGTCGAGTTGATCCAGATAAAGCCGCGCGGCTCGCGTGAAGAACTCCGACCGGGTCACGCCCAGCCGGTCCGCGTAGACCTCTACCTGGAGAAACGTCTCCCTTGGCACGGAGATCGCAGTTTTAGTGCTTAACTTCGTCATGGCACGAGTATAACCCAGTTATACCGCCGACGGCACCCCCGCCCGGATGCGGCGAGGGTGCCGTCGATCAGCGTGTCAGCGGGCGAACTGGAACCAGTTCACGTTCACGAAGTTCGCCCCGCCACCCCCGGCGGCCACCAGGTACAGCCGCTGCACCCCGGTGGGAGTGCCGCTGACGGTGGCCACCCGGCTCTGCCAGGTCTGCCAGCCGCCCGTGCTCGACCCGGACACCGTGGCGACCAGGGGACCACCCGGCGAGCCGAGCCGGTACTCCAGCGTGCCGGTGCCGGTCGCGCCGGAGGCCACCCGGGTGGTCACCGTGCGCGGGGCGGTGGCGCCGAAGTCGACGTCGGCGTAGGCCAGGTAGTCGCCTGCGGCCAGCCAGCCCACGTTCTGCCCGCAGCCGGAGTCGGTGCAGCGCTGCACATCGGTGCCGCGCTGCTCGTCGTAGTAGGCGGCGCCGACGATGCCGTAGGGGCTCTGGGTGGCCGGGAACCGTTCGCCGAAGCCGTAGCCGAACAGCGGGGTCTTGCCGTCGCCGACGTTGACCGGCTGCTGGGCGGCACTGGCCATCCAGCTCACCGGCAGGGTCGCGGTCGGCTTGTGGTCGCCGAAGAGCACGTCGGCCACGCCGTTGCCCTCGGTGCCGGGCAGCCAGGCGGCCACCAGCGCGGTCCAGTCCGGCAGCTGCGGGGCGATGTCCAGCGGGCGGCCGGAGACCAGCACGGTGACCACCGGGATGCCCGCCGCCTTCAGCCGGTTCAGCGTGGCCAGATCCTCCGCGTCCAGGCCCATGCCGCCGGGGCGGTCGCCGTTGAACTCCGCGTACGGGGTCTCGCCGACCACCGCGATGGCGGCCTGGTAGCTGCCGTCCACGCCGTTGCCGCCGCGGTCGTAGGTCACCGTGGTCTGCGGGGACACCGCGGCCCGGATCCCTTGCAGCACAGTGGTTCCCGGCGTGATGTCACCGCTGCTGCCCTGCCAGCCGATCGACCAGCCGCCGCTCTGGTTGCCGATGTCGTTGGCGTTCTTGCCCGCCACGAAGACCTTGCTGGCGGTCTTGGGCAGCGGCAGCACGCCGTTGGCGTTCTTCAGCAGCACCTGGGACTTGCGCACCGCCTCCCTGGCCAGCGCGCGGTGCGCCGGGCTGCCCACGGTGCCGGTGAAGGAGCGGTCGGTGAGCGGCTTCTCGAACAGGCCCAGCTCGAACTTCTTGGTCAGGATGCGCCGGTTGGCGTCGTCGATCCGGGACATCGGCACCCGGCCCGCTTGCACCTCCGCGCGCAGCAGGTCGATGAACTTCCGCCACTCCGCGGGCACCATCACCATGTCGATGCCCGCGTTGATCGACTGCCGCACCTCGGCCGCGGTGAAACCGGGCTGGCCGTCGATCTGGTCGATGGCGTTGTAGTCGGAGACCACCAGGCCGGAAAAGCCCAGCTCGTTCTTGAGCAGGTCGGTGATCAGGTACTTGTGGCCGTGCAGCTTGGCGCCGTTCCAGCTGCTGTAGGTGATCATCACCGAGCCGACCTTGCGTGCGATGGCCTCGCGGAAGGGCGGCAGGTGCACCGAGCGCAGTTCGGCCTCGGAGATCTGGGTGTCGCCCTGGTCCTTGCCGCCGGTGGTGCCGCCGTCGCCGATCCAGTGCTTGGCGGTGGCCAGCACCGCGCCGGGCTGGTTCAGCGCGCTGCCCTGCAGGCCGGTGATCAGCGAGGTCATCGAGGTGGCGATCTCGGGGTGCTCGCCGAAGGACTCGTAGGTGCGGCCCCAGCGGTCGTTGCGGGCCACGCACAGGCAGGGCGCGAAGTCCCAGTCGATGCCGGTGCCCGAGACCTCCTTGGCGGTGGCCTCGCCGATCCGGCGCACCAGCTCGGGATCGCGGGTCGCGCCCAGGCCGATGTTGTGCGGGAAGAGGGTCGCGCCGCGCACGTTGTTGTGCCCGTGCACCGCGTCCACCCCGTAGATCAGCGGGATGTTCAGCGGGCTGGCCAGCGCGGACCGCTGGTAGTTGTCGTACATGTCGGCCCAGGCGGTGGCCGTGTTCGGGCTGGGCGCGGAACCGCCGCCGGAGAGCAGCGAGCCAAGCCGGTAGCTGGTCACGTCGGCCGCGCTGACCGAGGCGCGTTCGCCCTGGGTCATCTGGCCGATCTTCTCATTTAGCGACATCCGGGGGAGCAGGTCGTTGACCCTGGCAGGCACCGTCTGGGCCGGATCCTTGTAGATCGGGTCGGCCGCGGCGGCGGGACCAGCGGTGACCAGGGTCGATGCCAGCAGGGCGAGGGTGAGCGCGCCGGTGGTCAGTCTCGCGACCGACCGGCGTCCGTGAGCGCTCTCACGACGATGTGAAAGAGGCATGGCGGGGCCTTTCGGGAATTCGTTGCGACTCACAACAAGGCGGCGCCCTGACCGTATCCGGTCAACCCCCGTTAGGTCTAGACCAATCAGGCCCCTACTTTCGGGCTGAACCGAGCAGTCTAGAAAATGTCCCTGTTCGGCTTATCGACCCGATGTAGAAATAGAGCTACGCTTTTCTTCCATTTCCTTCGAGAGCGTTTCAGCGACAACCGCGAACGGCGAACTCTCTTTTCTAGCGTACCCCCGCACGCATGTCCACGGCTGTACGTGAGTGCAAACTGTGAATAGAGTCCGCCCTTACGTTCGCGCGAGCGTGCCTCACTTCCGTTCTGCACTAGAGCCAACCCTGCCCGGTGGCGCCAACAGGTGCCCTCCGGCAGCTCTGCGGGAGAGGAATTATTCGATGAGTGGAACACGGGACTGGCGGGGCAAGGCCGCGGCGGTAACGCTGCTGGCCGCTGCCACCACCGCCATGGCGGCCCTGCCCGCCTTCGCCGCGCCGGAGGCGGCCATCCGCAACGCGGGTGGTGAGGGCGCTGTGCCCAACAGCTTCATCGTCGTGCTGAAGGACAGCGCCGAGGTCAGGGCAACCTCGGTCGCCGCGGTCGCGAGTGACCTCGCGAGCACCTATGGCGCAACGGTCGGACGAACCTATGACACCGCCCTCCGTGGTTTCTCGGTGACCGCCGGGGAATCGCAGGCGCGGCGTCTGGCGGCCGACCCTAACGTCGCATTTGTGGAACCGAACCGCACGGTGCGTATTTCCGGGACCCAGCCGAATCCGCCATCCTGGGGACTCGACCGAATCGACCAGCGGGCCCTTCCGCTGAATCAGTCGTATACGTATCCGGTCGACGGCACCGGGGTGACCTCCTACGTCATCGACACCGGTATCCGGGTGACGCACCAGGACTTCGGCGGCCGGGCGGTCTCCGGTTACGACTTCATCGACAACGACACCAACGCCGATGACTGCCAGGGGCACGGCACGCACGTCGCGGGCACCGTGGGTGGCACCGCGCACGGCGTGGCCAAGGGTGCCAAGCTGGTCGCGGTCCGCGTGCTGAACTGCCAGGGTTCGGGCACGTACGAGCAGGTCATCGCCGGTATCAACTGGGTGGCCAACAACGCGGTCAAGCCGGCCTCGGCGAACATGAGCCTGGGTGGCGGGGCCAGTGACGCGGTGGACGCCGCGGTTCGCGGCGGTATCGCCAAGGGCGTGACCTTCGCGCTCGCGGCGGGCAACGGCGACCCCTTCGGCCGCCCGCTGGACGCCTGCACGGTGTCCCCGGCGCGTACCCAGGAGGCCATCACCGTCGGCGCCACCGACATCAGCGACAACAAGGCGACCTTCTCCAACTTCGGCACCTGCGTCGACATCTTCGCGCCCGGGGTGAACATCACCTCGGCGTGGAAGGACAACGACACCATCACCCGCACCATCAGCGGCACCTCGATGGCGGCCCCGCACGTCGCGGGCGCGGCGGCGCTGATCCTGCAGGCCAACCCGGCCTACACCCCGCAGCAGGTGCGCGACGCCATGGTCAACGCGGCCACCCCGGACAAGGTGGTCAACCCGGGCACCGGCTCGCCGAACAAGCTGCTGTTCGTCGGTGAGGGCGGCACCGTGCCGCCGCCCACCTGCACCGTCACCAACGACACCGACATCCCGGTGCCGGACCTCGCCACCGTGGAGAGCCCGGTGACCGTGGCCAACTGCGCGGGCAACGCGGCCACCGTGACCGTGGACGTCAACATCAAGCACACCTGGCGCGGTGACCTGGTGATCGACCTGCTGGCTCCGGACGGCACCCCGTACCGGCTGAAGAACTCCAGCGGTTCGGACAGCGCGGACGACGTGGTGGGCTCCTTCACCGCGAACGCCGCGGGCAAGGCCAAGAACGGCGTGTGGAAGCTGCGGGTGCAGGACGTGGCCCGTGCCGACACCGGCACCATCCTGACCTGGACCGTCAAGCTCTGACGAACCTCTGGTGTGGCGGCGTGTTGGGTGAATCTCAACCGCCGCCACACCGGCGTCAGCCGGGTTAGCTTCACCGGGTGCCCACCGTTGTCGCCGGTTTCGTGCCGATCTGGGCGCTGACCGGGGTGGGTTACCTGGTGCGCCGGACGAACCTGTTCGGCCTGGCCGCCGAACGCGCGCTGACCAGGGTGGTTTTCTACCTGGCGATGCCCGCGGTGCTGTTCACCACGCTGAGCCGGGTCTCGCTCGACGGCCTGGCCAGCACCTCGATCCTGGCCTTCGCGGTGAGCACGGTGCTGGTCGGCGCGATCGGCCTGGCCGCCAGCCGCTGGCTGTTCCACCGCAGACTGGCCGATCAGGCCATCGGCGGCATGTCCTCGGCCTATGTGAACGCGGCCAACCTGGGCATCCCGGTGGCGATCACCGTGCTCGGCGACCCGAGTTTCGTGGTGGCCGCGCTGATGTTCCAGCTCCTTCTCGTCATGCCCACGGTGCTGACCCTGATCGACACCGACCTCAACACCGGCGCCACCGGCCGCTTCCGCCGGGTCCTGCTGCTCCCGGTCCGCAACCCGGTGATCCTGGGCGCCGCGGGCGGCCTGGCCATGGCCGCCCTGGGCTGGCAGATCCCACCGCTGCTCGCCCAGCCCCTTGACCTGCTGGGCGCGGCGGGCGTTCCGCTGGCACTGCTGGTGCTGGGCATGTCCCTGTTCGGCCGCGGCCAGTCAGCGAACCTGCCCCGCCGGAGCGAGGTCCTGCTGGTGGTGCTGCTCAAGATCGTGCTGCAACCCCTGGTGTGCTTCCTGGTCGGCCACTTCGCCTTCGGCCTCACCGGCCCGCCGCTGCTGGCCGCGGTGCTCTTCGCCGCGCTGCCCACCGCGCAGAACGCCTTCGTCTTCGCCAGCCAGTACGAACTCCGCGCGGGCGCGCTGGCCCGGGACGCGATCCTGCTGACCACCCTGCTGTCGATGGCCAGCCTGACCCTGGTCGCCTACCTGCTGTCCTAACCGCACTCCCCGGACCACAGCACGAACCGCCGATGCCGTGGCTGCTGCGCCCGCGCGCTGTCCGCGTGCGCCCGGATGAACCCGCGCAACCGGTCATCGCCCACCACCACCGGCTCCGGGTACACCACCCAGCTCACCGTCTCGTCGTACTCCGGCGTGGTCAACGACCCCTCGTACCGGTAGAAATCGCGTCCCGTGGGCAACAACGCCGCCAGGTCGAAGGCGAACGGCGGCACCTCCACCGGCACCCCCCGGCTCCTCCGCGCCCAGGTCCAGGAAGATCGCCACCGCGCACACCCGGAGATCCTGCTCGGCCCGCACGTGCACCGCGTGCAGCTCGGCGATGTGCGGCCCGAACGGCACCCCGTCCAGCCAGTGCTCGACCGGCCGGTGGAAATGCACGTTCACCATCCGGAACGCCCGCCCGTCCAGCACCACGGTGTTGTCCACCATGGGCGCGAACCGGTACCCGTGCTCCTGCTTGCTGACCGAGAAACTCTGCTCGCCCTCAGCCCACTCCACCCGGAACCGGTCCCGCAGCCCCGGCGCGGACAGCGCGCCCCCCAGGCTGATCGGCGACTGCTGATCTCCCATAAGGCCACGCTACCGACGCCCGCACCCGCCCCGCCCGCACAATCACCCGGTCGGGACCGGCACCCGATAGGTCACATGGGTCACCGCCGCACTGCTCTCCACCAGCACCGGCTCCAGCTCCATCCGCGGCCCCTGGTCGAACAGCGAGGTCCCCGCCCCCAGCAACACCGGCGCCACGTGCAACCGCAACTCCTCGACCAGTCCCGCGTGCATGGCCGCCCGGATCACCTGCGCCCCACCGGCCACCACCACATCCCGCCCGCCGGCCGCGGCCCGCGCCCGATCCACCGCCCGCCGCACCCCGTCGGTCACGAACGTGAACCGGGTGACCCCCTGGAGGTGATCTCCCCGCTCCCGGTTGGTGAGCACAAAACAAGGTCGCTGCCACGCCCCGTCCCCACCCCACTTGCCGATCCCGACGTCGAAGAGCCGCCGCCCCATGACAAAGGCCCCGGTATTGGCGAACATCCGCCCGGCGACCTCCAGATCGGCGGCACTGGGTGGCGTGTCGCCGAACCCCAGCCAGTGGTGCAACCGCAGCCCGTGCAACCCCATCGGCTGCGCCGCGCTCACCTCCGGCCCGGCGACAAACCCGTCCACCGACACGGTGATCTCCGCGATGACCCGTCCCACACCAACTCCCAGCCCCGCCGATTAGCGTGTCCGGTATGCCGGGCAGACCCGGCGCACTGGGAGGAAACCCTATGGCCAGCCACACCCGCCCCATCTGCCGGACCTGCGGCACCCAATACGCGGCGCCCCGCCCGGACTGTCCCATCTGCACCGACGAGCGCCAGTACGTCCCCGCCGCCGGCCAGCAATGGACCGACTTCGACGAGCTACGCGCCGACCCGGACCTGTCCGCCCGCATCGAGCCGGAGGGCCCCGGCCTCACCGGCATCGGCACCAACCCACGCTTCGCCATCGGCCAGCGAGCCCTGCTGGTGAACACCCCCAACGGCAACATCCTGTGGGACTGCACCGCCTACCTGACCGAGGACATCATCACCGAGGTCAACAACCAGGGCGGCCTGCACGCCATCGCGATCAGCCACCCGCACTACTACACCACCATGGTCGAGTGGTCGCACACCTTCAACGCCCCCATCCACCTGCATGAGAACGACGCCCAGTGGATCGGCCGCCCAGACCCGGACATCCAGCTCTGGTCCGGCACCCACAAAACCCTCCTGGACGAGGTCACCCTGATCAACCTGGGCGTGCACTTCGCGGGCGGCACCGTCCTGCACTGGCGCCACACCCTGCTGACCGGCGACATCGTCCAGGTGATCCCGGACCGCTCCCACGTCGCCTTCATGTACAGCTACCCCAACCTGATCCCCGAACGCCCAGCGGTAGTCCAACGAGCAGCGGAACTCCTCAAACCCTTGGACTTCACCACGATCTACGGCGCCTGGTGGGACTCCAAGATCGAAACCAACGCCCACGAGATCGTCCAACGCTCAGCGGCCCGCTACCTCGCCTACACCCGAGAGAACTGACCGCGATCGCGGAAACCGTGACCGGGCAAGGGCTCGGCCGTCGACTTGGCCCAAGTGGGACGCCCAGTTGGGCCAACTACGCGTACGACTTGGGCCAACTCGGCGCCGGGCCGTCCGCGAGTCCCTACTTGGCATCCCCGTAACACTCGACAACCGCCGCGCTCAACGGAAACCGCACCGGCGTGTCCCCGAACAACAACCGGGTAGCCCGCTCCGCGCACTCCCGCACCACCGCCACCACATCCTCCGCCTCCTCCCGCGGACAATGCACGATCACCTCGTCATGCTGGAAGAACACCAGCTCCGCGGACCCCCGCAACCCGGTCCGCAAACAGGCCAGCAAAGCAAGAGCCCACTCCGAAGCCGTTGCCTGCACCACGAAATTCCGGGTGAACCGCCCCCGCGCCCGAGCCTGCCGCGCCTGGCTGGTCTCAGTCTCGGCATCCTCCACGATCCCCTGCCACTCCGCCCCCGGCGGCGGACAGGTCCGCCCCAGATGCGACCGGACCAGCCCACCCAGCTCCCCGGTCCTGGCCGCCCGCTCCACGTACTCGATCGCCGCCGGATACCGCTTCCGCAAGGCAGCCAGCAACTCCCCGGCCCCACCCGAGGTCTGCCCGTACATCACCCCCAGCATCCCGATCTTCGCCCGATCGCGATCCCCGCCAAAAGCCTCCGCAGCCAGCGCGGTGTACAAGTCCCCACTGGCCCCCGCCGCCGCCAGCCGCTGATCCCCGGCCAGCGCCGCCAAAACCCGCGGCTCCAGCTGACTCGCGTCCGCCACCACCAGCGCCCACCCCGGATCAGCCACCACCGCCCGCCGCACCGTCTTCGGGATCTGCAACGCACCCCCGCCCCGCGTCGCCCACCGCCCGGACACCACACCCCCGGCGACCCACTCCGCCCGGAACCGCCCACCCCGCACCCAGGCCGACAACCAGGACCACCCGTGCGCGGTGTAGATCCGGTAAAGCTCCTTGTACTCCAACAACAACGGCACCCCCGGGTGATCAACCCCCTTGATCACCCACGACCGCGTGGACGGCAACGAGAACCCGGCCTTCGCGAACGCCCGGAGCACCTCCGCAGGCGAATCCGGGTGGAACCGCCGCCCGCCGAACGCCTCGATGATCTGCTCGGTCAACTCCACCAGCCGGGGCGGCGTGGCCCCCAGCGGTGGCCGCGGCCCCAGCAACTCGGTCAGCAGCGCGTCATGGATGTCCGCCCGCCACGGCACCCCCACATGCCCCAGCTCCGCCGCCGCCAGCCCACCCGCCGACTCCGCCGCCACCAGCAAGCGGAACCGCCCGGGATGCGGCAGCTCCGCGATCCGCGCCTGCTGGTCCCGGTGCACCGCGATCACCGCGTCGAGTGGATCCAGATCCACCAGGTCGTTGCGCGCCGTCTCGAACAGCACCGGGTGCTCATCCCGCGGACGCACCGGCGGATCAGGGAACACCGGCAACCCCGCCTGCCGGGCATAGGCCGCCGCCAGCCCACGCGGCTCACCCCACCGCCCCGCGTACCCGGACAACAGCGATTCGGTCAGTTCCAGGTCATGGCACCGCTCCAGCCGCACCCCGGCCCGCAGCAGCCGCGGGTACAGCTCGGCGCTGCCTGCGAGCACCCAGCGCGGGTGGTGGGCCTGTTCCAGCGCCGCCATGGTGCCCGCAAGGGCAGTGGTGGACGTGACCTCGCTCACGGGCTGCCCGTCCTCGGTCAGCTCGCGCAGCCTCGCCTCCCCATTGGGGCTGGTCACCACCGCGATACGCATCACGAGCGATTCTGCGCCAAGGCACCGACAATCCTGTGTGGACGAGCCCATGGGTAGCGTGTCGGGCGCACCCATGCGAGGGAGTTACTGAGGAGGGAACATGAGTGCGAACGAACGACCTGTGATTGATCTGTCCCGGGATCCGAACCCGGGCAAGCCGGATCACGCGCTGCCGGAGGGGGCGCCGCGGCATCCGCTGATCGACCTGTCCCGCGACCCGAATCCGGGTGTCGCGGACCACGCCCGGCCGGATGACGAGGACTGATCCGGAGCTGGCTCGCGTCGGCGGGGCCTACAACAGGCCCCGCCGGTACGCCTGTCCGACCGCCGCCGCGCGGTCCCGCACGTCCAGTTTCGCGTAGATGTGCAGCAGGTGCGTTTTGATGCTGGCCTCGCTGATGAACAGCTTGCGCGCCGCCTCCCGGTTGGTGGCCCCGCCCGCGACCAGCGTCAGCACCTCCAGCTCGCGTGTGCTCAGCGCCCCGCGCGCGGGCTTGCGCACCTGCCCGATCAACCGCCCGGCCACCGTGGGC
Organism: Crossiella sp. CA198; assembly: GCF_052078295.1. Lineage (NCBI taxonomy): Bacteria > Bacillati > Actinomycetota > Actinomycetes > Pseudonocardiales > Pseudonocardiaceae > Crossiella > Crossiella sp. CA198. The sequence continues at coordinate 13,780 of NZ_JBQJIM010000003.1, read as the reverse complement.
GCCAGCACCGACTCACCGCGACTGGCCGCGCGCACCGCCTTGAGCAGCTCCGCCGGCGGCGCGTCCTTGAGCAGGTAGCCGGTGGCCCCGGCCTCGATCGCGGGCAGCACATCGGAATCGGTGTCGAAGGTGGTCAGCACCAGCACCCGCAGCTCAGGGTGCCGCTCGCGCAGCAGCCGGATCGCCCGCACCCCGTCCAGCTCCGGCATCCGCAGGTCCATCAGCACCACGTCGGCGGGCACCCGGGCGGCCAGTTCGACCGCCTCCAGGCCGTTGGCGGCCTCGCCGACCACCTCGATGTCCGGTTCCGCGCCGAAGGCCACGGCCAGCCCGTTCCGCACGATCGGGTGGTCGTCCACGATCAGCAACCTGATTCGGCTCATGCCTCGCCTTCCCTGGCGTCGAACGGGATCGCCGGCACCGCGGCGGCCACGGCGGTGCCCTGCCCCGGACCGCTCTCGATCTCCAGCGTGCCGCCCACCCCGCGCACCCGCTGCCGCATCACGCCGAGGCCGTAACCCTCGACCCCGGGTGCGCGGCCGGTGGGCGGCTGGATGCCCACCCCGTCGTCGACCACGTCCAGCAGCACCACATCGTCCTCATAGGACAGTGTCACGCCGACCCTGGTCGCCTTGGCGTGCTTGGCCACATTGGTCAGTGCCTCCTGCGCCACCCGGAACAGCACCACCTCCACCCCGGTGGCCAGCCGGTCCGGGTCCCCGGTGACCGCCAGTTCCGGGGTGATCCCGTTGGCCTCGGCCCACTTCGCGGTCAGCTCGGCCAGCGCCTCCGGCAGCGGCGAGTCGGTCAGCGCCTCCGGCCGCAGCGCCCGCACCGACCGCCGTGCCTCGGCCAGGCTGTCCGCGGCCAGCGTCCGCACCCGGTCCAGGTGCTCCCGGCGCGCCACCTCGCCCGGCACCCGGTCGGCCGCGTTGAGCTGGGTGATGATCCCGGTCAGCCCCTGCGCCAGGGTGTCGTGGATCTCCCGCGCCATCCGCTGCCGTTCCTCCCGCACCCCGGCCTCACGGGCCTGGGTCAGCAGCTGCGCGTGCAGCCCCGCGTTCTCCGCCATGGTCTCCCGCAGCGCGGCGTTGGCCGCGGTCAGCTCGGTCACCATGGCCCGCCGCCGCTCGCTCTCCCTGCCGATCACCCAGCCGCCGAAGGCCAGCGGCAGCAACAGGCCCAGCAGCGCCGAGTACGGCTGGACGTGCTCGGTCAGCCAGTCGGTCTGCGCGGCCAGGTTCACCACCGCGGTCACCCCGACCCCGACCATCGCCTCGCGCGCCGGGAACAACAGGAAGGCGAACGGGTACCCCACCGAGGCGAACGCGGCGAACTGCGGGTGCACCGCCAGCAGGCCGCCGCCGATGGCCACCATCACCGCGTAGTAGCCGATCGCCAGCCGCCGCCGCCTGCCGGTGAGCCGCTCGGCCGGGATCCAGAACCGGCCGTCCCGCCGGTTCTCCGCGACCAGGTCCGGCAGCCAGGGCAGCCACAGCACGGCCAGCCCCAGCAGCACCAGCAGCACGGTCAGCTCGGTCCCGGAAGGCCAGCCGCCGGTGACCCACACCAGGAAGCTGGACAGCGCGAGCGCGCCGTACACCCAGACCAGGTGCACCCACCGGCCCGGCGCGTCCGGCCGCCCGTGCAGCTCCTGGATCACTCCCACCGGAACGTCCGCGCGGCCACGGCGCCGAAGACCACGATCAGGCCGGCCATCGCCACCAGCGGCAGCGTCTCCGGCCACTGCCCGGCCCAGCTGGCCCGCATGGCCTGCATGGACGCCCCGATCGGCAGGTAGGAGCCAATGGCGATCATGAACTTCGGCGAGACCTCGGCAGGCATGAACACCCCGCCGAAGACAATGGACAGGAAGAACACCCCGGCCCCGATCCCACTGGCCACCCTCCCGCTGGGCGCCACCGCGGCCACGCACAGCCCGACCGCGAACAGCGCCCCGGTGCCCAGCAGGAAGGCCAGCGCGAAGCCCAGCGGCTCCTTGGGCAGCGGGAAACCGAGGACGAGCGAGCCGACCACGAGCACCATGGCCAGCGCGGCCAGCGCCATCAGCAGGCTGACCGCGAGCTGCGCGCCCAGCAGCTTGCTCGGGTGCACCGGGGTGGAGGCCATACGACGGAGTATGCCGTTCTCCCGGCAGTTCGCCAGCGCGCTGGGCAGCACGGTCAGCGCCAGCTGGGCCACGCCGAGGGACAGCGCCATGGCAGGGAAGTAGGTGACGATCGGGTTGGTGTTGGTCCGCGGGTTGGCCGTCAGGCCGAACATGGTGACCAGGACCAGCGGCAGCATCAGCACCAGCAGCCAGGCGGCGGGCTCCCGCAACAGCAACTTGAGTTCGACGACGAAGAGCTTGCGCAACACATGCATGTCAATGTCCTTTGTGGAGTGTCTGGGTCAGCGTTCGGTGCCCGTGAGGGCGACGAAAGCGTCGTCCAGCCCGGTCTGATCCAGGCGCAGGTCCTCGGCCACGATCCCGGCCCTGGCCAGCGTCGCGGTCACCGTGTGCAGCAGATTCCCGGTGCCGCGCACCGTGATCACCGCTCCGCTCCGGTCCACTCCGGACACATCCGGCAGCGATTCCAGGAACCCCGGTGGCAGCGGGATCGAGGGCCGGAACCGGATCCGCACCTCCGCGCGCACGCTGGCCACCAGTCCGCCCGGGGTGTCCAGCGCGACCACCCGGCCCTGGTCGATCACCGCGATCCGGTCGCAGAGTCGTTCCGCCTCGGCCATGAAGTGGGTGACCAGCAGCACGGTGACACCGTTGTCCCGCACCCGTTCCACCAGTTCCCAGGTGTCCCGGCGGGCCTGTGGGTCCAGGCCGGTGGTCAGCTCGTCCAGCACCGCGATCTTCGGGTTGCCGATGAGGGCCAGCGCGATCAGCAGTCGCTGTTTCTGCCCGCCGGAGAGCTTGCGGAAGGCGGTGTTCCGCTTCTCCCGCAGCCCCCATTCCTCGATCAGCCGCTCAGGGCTGGCCGGGTCAGGGTAGAAGGCGGCGTAGAGGTCCAGGGCCTCCCAGACGGTGATCTTGTCCGGCAACCGGCCCTGCTGGAGCTGCACCCCCAGGGCAGCCCGCAGTTCCAGACTGGCGTGCGCCGGGTCCTCGCCGAGCACCCGGACCGTGCCGCCGTCGCGGGCCCGCAGGCCGGTGACGCATTCGACCGTGGTGGTCTTGCCCGCGCCGTTGGGGCCCAGGATCCCGAAGATCTCACCGCGTTCCACGGTGAAGGACACATCGGCCACCGCGGTGTGCTCGCGGTAGCGCTTGTGCAGGTTGGCCACTTCGATAACCGGCATCGCCGCCCGCCTCTCGCTCGTTCCGTTGCCGGAACACAGCTTGCGGCGGACGGCGATGGTCGCGGATCGTCCAGGTGGCAGGTGGAGTGGTTGATGACGGCATCAGCCGATCGGTTGATGTCAGCCCGCGGTGATCAGGTCCTGGGGCAGTGGGGTGTCGTTCTTCAGCGCGTCGAAGAACCGCTTGGACCTGGCCGGATCCCATTGCACCACCGAGCCGACGCCTGCCACGCTGCGGCTGGCGCCCAGCGGCACGGTGGTGGTCACCAGGCCGCCGTCGGCCGCCCCGCGCATCGCCCAGGCCAGCCCGGTCAGGTTGTGCAGGTGGTCGCCCTCGTTGACGGTCAGCGTCTCGACGGTGTTGTTGGCCAACGGGATCGCCCGGAACGGGTTGATGATCGTGGTGAACCCGGTCGCCTTGTCCACCAGTGCCGACAGGAACTGCCGCTGCCGCGCGATCCGGTCCAGGTCGGCCCTGGGGGTGGCCCTGGTGCGCACGTAACCCAGCGCCTGCGCGCCGTCCAGCTCCTGGCAGCCTGCCTGCAGGTCGAGTCCGGCCTTGGGGTCCTTCATCGGCTTGTCGATGCACATGTCCACCCCGCCGACCGCGTCGACGATGTGCACGAATCCGCCGAAGCCGATCTCGGCGTAGTGGTCGATGTGGATCCCGGTGTTGGTCTCCACCGTGCGCACCAGCAGTTCCGCCCCGCCCAGGGCGAAGGCGGCGTTGAGCTTCTGCTTCTTCTTGCCTGGAATGTCCACAAAGGAGTCTCGTGGCAAGGAGACCAAAGTGGACGGTCCGGAGCCGTCGGGGATGTGCAGCAGCATCATGGTGTCGGTCCGCTTGCCCGCGGCGCCACCGGTGGCCAGCTCCTCGCGGTCCTCCTCGCTCAGCCCCTCTCGGCTGTCCGAGCCGACCACCAGCCAGTTGGTGCCTGGGGTGTCCGCGGGCCTGCCGGGGTAGTCCTTGAGCGCGTTGATCCGGTTCAGCTTGGAGTCGAGGTAGAACCAGAAGGCCACCACCCCGATCAGCAGGACCAGCAGCACGATGAGCACGATTCGGCCCCAGCGCCGTTTGCGACGCGGTTTCGCCTGCACCGGAGCGGCCTCCCGGTAGTAATGACCAGACACGACGTCACCATACGCATTTCCGGCGGTCAGTGACCCGGCGGCACCGGTGTTTCACCGTGTGTGCCCACCGGGTACCCGGGGAGCAGACCAACACGCGCTGGTCCAGACGTCGAGGATGTGAGTCAGGTGGACGAGAACCTCAACGGGTATGTCGCGTTCCTGGTGCTCGGGGTGATCCTGGTGCTCATCGACGGCCAGCTCATCCTGCGCAGCGGCAAGGCCTACCTCCAGCAGGGCTACCGGGACCAGGAGGCGGCCGCGTCCATGGCCCGGCTGGTCGCGGTGCTGTTCCATCTGATCGTGCTCGGCCTGTTCATGATCATCTCAACGATGGAGGTCCGGGTCGGTGGCACGGTGCAGACCGTGATCACCAAGCTGGGCATCGTGCTGCTGCTGCTCGGCCTGATGCACGCGGTGACCATGGCCATCCTGAACCGGATCCGGGCCCGCCAGCGCGAGCAGCTGATGGCCGATGAGATGAACGAGCGGATCGAGGAGCGGCACGCCCAGCAGATCCAGCAGAACTCCGGCCAGACCTATCCGCCGGTGCCCGCCCAGGGGCAGGCCACCGTCACCCCGGGCACCAGCCCCTCGCCAGGACCGGTGGTGAGCCCGGCGATCGAGGACCAGCCCGGCGTGGCGCGACGCTGACCGTCGTGCCGTCGGCGCACGGCGCCACGCCACCGTTCGCGGTCTGACCCTCCCCTCCGGGTCAGGCCGCGAACACCTGGTCGTCATCGGCGAAAGCCTTGAACTCCAGGGCGTTCCCGGCCGGATCGCGCAGGAACATGGTCCACTGCTCGCCCTTCTCCCCGGCGAAGCGCAGGTAGGGCTCGATCACGAACACGGTGCCGGCCGCGCGCAGCCGCTCGGCCAGCTCGTCGAACTGCACGGTGCCCAGCAGCAGCCCGAAGTGCGGCACCGGCACGTCGTGCCCGTCCACCGGGTTGTGCGCGTCCGGATTGCGCGGCGCGAGGTGGGTGACCAGCTGGTGGCCGTAGAAGTTCCAGTCGGTCCAGCTGTCCGCGGACCGTCCCCGCGGGCACCCCAGCACCTCGCCGTAGAACCGCCGCGCGGCGCCGAGGTCGTCGACCGGGATCGCCAGGTGGAAACGAGGCACGGACATGCGCACTCCTCAAACAGGGTCACTCAGGACGGCAGAATGTTAACATTCAGACAATCTGCTGACCTGCTCCTGGAGGCCAAGGTGACCGACACCACGCCGCTGCGTCCCGCCGACCGCCGCGGCCTGGCCGACGAGGTCGCCGACCGGATCCGCGCCGCGATCTTCGACGGCGCCTTCCCGCCCGGCGCGCCGCTGCGCGAGGTGGACCTGGCCGCCCGCCTGGAGGTCAGCCGCGGCCCGATCCGGGAGGCCCTGGCCAAACTGGAACGCGAGGGCCTGGTCCGCACCCAGTGGCACCGCGGCGCCACCGTCACCACGCTGTCCGCCGAGGACGCCGAGGAGCTGTACACCCTGCGCGAGGCCCTGGAGCGCCTGGCCGTGGCCCGCTTCCACACCCACGCCACCCCGGCCGACCTGGCGACCCTGGAGGAGATCGTGGACCGGATGCACACCGCCGCCACCGAGCACGACCTGCTGCGCCTGGACCTGGAGTTCCACGACGCGGTCTACGCCGCCACCCGCCACGACCGGCTGAACCAGGCCTGGTCGGCCATCCGCGCCCAGATCATCCTGTTTCTGCTCAGCCGGATCGCGATCAGCACCGACTACCGCAGCCAGGTCCCCGGCGAGCACCGGTCCCTGGTGGCGGCGTTGCGGGCGGGGGATCCCCGGCACAGCACGGAGTTGTTCGTGGCGCACCTGCGGCTGGCCTACGACCGGCTGGCCGGCACATTCTGAGGCAACCTCCGACCCCGTCCGGCATCTATAAGGAAGGAACATCGCCAATCGAGGGGAGAACGACGTTGGCGGTTCAGCGGAGTAATCCGGGGTGCTGGGGTCTGTTCACGGTGGGCGCGGTGGGGCTGCTGGCGATCCCGCTGGGAATCGGGGCCGCGGTCGGCGCCGAGCCGAGAACCGTTGCCGGGCAGCTGATCGCGGCCCCGGCAGCCAAGCCGGAGCCGGAGGTGGGGGTGTTCCGCCTCCGCGGGTTGTTCGAGGTCAGCCAGTTCTCGGCACGGCCGCGGTCCGCCGGGACGGTGTCGGAGGCGCTCGCCATCTGTACCCGCGGAGCGGAGCGGACGCCCTGCTCGTTCCAGTAGCCTGAACGGCGTGTTCGGCGGACGGCGGGGGATCTTCACGCGAGCGGGTCTCGCGCGGGCTCTCGCCGTCCTCGGCCTGCTGGTGGGCCTGGTCCTGACCCAGGAGGCCGCGCACGCCGACGATCCGGGCACACCCGGCTGCCATTCGCTGTACTCGGTCGCGCTGCTGGTCGCCGACCACTGCGTGCCCGGCCAGCCGGGGCAGGCCGCGCCGCCACACGGTCCGGACCAGCCCGCCGACCTGCTCGGCGCCTGCCTGGCGTTGCTGGTGGCTGTGTTGCTCGTGCTGGCCGCCCTGCCCGGCCCACGGACGTTGACGACCGTGCTCGCCCGGCTCACCGCACCGCGACCACCCACCGGGCGTAGTCGTCCAGCACCCAGCCTCGCCCAGCTCTGCGTGCTGCGCACGTAGGCCGATCCGCCAGCCCCGCCACGAGGTCCCGCTGACCTCGTGTGCCCGCGCGCGTTCGCGCCTGCCCGCATCCACCCAGAGTTCAGGGGATACCCATGTCCGCCAATGCCAGGATCTCGCTCGTCGTCATCGCGGTGGTCGCCGCGGTGGTCACCGCCCTGTTCGTGTTCAACCAGCCCAACACCCCGGCGCCCGCCGCGCAACCCGGTCCGCCGGGGGCGCCGTCCACCGCGCCGGCCGAGGTGCTCGTCCGGCCGGACAGCCACAAGCTCTCCACCGCGCCTGACGGCAAGGTCACCGTGGTGGAGTTCCTCGACCTGGAGTGCGAGGCCTGCCGTGCGGCCTACCCCGGCGTGGAGAAGCTGCGCGCGGAGTACGCGGGCAAGGTCAGCTTCGTGCTGCGCTACTTCCCGATCCCCAGTCACCGCAACGCCGAACTCGCCGCCCGCGCGGTGGAGGCGGCGAGCAGGCAGGGCAAACTGGAGCCGATGTACCAGGGGCTCTACCAGACCCAGCAGCAGTGGGGTGAACAGCGGACCGAGCAGCGTCCGGCCTTTCTCGACCTCGCCCGCCGGATCGGCCTGGACCTGCCCGCCTTCGAGCGCGACCTGGACGACCCGGCCACCCTGGCCCGGGTGCTGGCCGACCGCGCCGACGGCGTCACCCTCGGCGTGCAGGGCACCCCGACCTTCTTCGTCAACGGCGCCAAGTTCACCGGCCGCCCCAGCTACGAGGGCCTGAAGTCCGCCATCGACGCGGCACTGGCGAAGTGAGCACCGATGTGGCGGAGCGGGCCCCGTTCCCGCTCCGCCTGCTGCCCTGGCTGCTGACCGCGGGCGGCCTGCTCGGCCTGGCCGCGGCCTTCACGCTGACCGTGGAGAAGATCGTGCTGCTGCGCGATCCGGACTACCTGCCCAGTTGCAGCATCGACCCGATCCTCAGCTGCGGTTCGGTGATGCGCACCGCCCAGGCCGAGGTCTTCGGCTTCCCCAACCCGGTGCTCGGCGTGGCCGGGTTCGCCGCGATCACCACCATCGGCGCGGCACTGCTGGCCGGCGCCCGGTTCCGGCGCTGGTTCTGGCTGGGCGTGCAGGCCGGGGTCACCTTCGGCGTGGTCTTCGTACACTGGCTGATTTTCCAGAGCCTGTACCGGATCGGCGCGTTGTGCCCGTACTGCCTGGTGGTGTGGGCGGTGACGATCCCGATCTTCCTCTACGTCACGCTGCACAACCTGCACCACGGCCACCTGCCGTGCCCGGCCGGACCGCGGCGGACCCTGCTCACCTTCCACACCGTGGTGCTCACCGGCTGGTTCACCCTGATCCTGGCCGGGGTGCTGCAGGCGTTCTGGACCTACTGGAGCACCGTGTTCTAGGCCCACCCCCGTCGAGTTGGCCGTTGTCGTACGCCCAGTTGGCCGTTGTCGTACGCCACGTTGGCCGTTATGGACACCGAGTTGGCCGTTGTTGTACGTCGCGTTGGCCGTTGTGGGATCTCTTCAGATCAAAACCCGAAGATCAAAAAGGGATGGCCTCGCCGGCCGGGCAGACCACCGGAGGGGTGGGGCAGATCAACACCCGGGATGAGCGGGTTGCGGGGCGGGGTTTGGGCTGCCGACTTAAGACCCAGCGTGGCTCCGAGGGCTCGCGTGTTCTCCGTACGGCCTTCCGCCAGCCAACCACACCCCGATGAGCGGCCCCCGTCGCGTTGGGTTGGCCGGGCTGCGGTTTGTGTTGCAGGGGCCGCTCATCGGGGTGTGGTCTGCATGCTCCAGGCCGTACGGAGAACACGCGAGGGCCCTCGTCGTGGGGGTTTCACCCCTCCGCCCCGGCCTGCCGCGTCCCACAACGGCCAACGTGGCGTACGAGTTGGGCCAACTCGCCGTCCATAACGGCCAACTCGGCGTACGACAACGGCCAACACGCTGGTGGGTGGGTTGCGGACTCCTAGGCCCGCATGATGATCACGTCGCCGTGTCCGCCGTAGCCCAACACCGGTTCGGCGTACTGGGTGCCGTCGAAGGTGATCAGCAGCCAGTTCTTGCCCACCGGCACGATCTGCGGGTGCGGGATGTTGGTCTTGTACGGCGCGTCCAGGGTGCCCAGGAACTTCACGTCCAGGTCGTAGACCCGGTACTGCCGCCCGATCCCGTCGCTGGCCAGCAGGTACCACTGCCCGCCGACGCGCTGCAGGATGGTGCCCTCGCACTCCCGCACGGTGGCGTCGCGGCCGCGCAGGGTGAGGCGTTCGTGGTAGTCCGCGCCGCGCGGGGCCACGGCCAGGGCCGGGTGGAAGTTGAACGGGGTCTGGCTGGGGCTTTCCACGAAGCCGACGTGCCAGCGGCCGTCGATCTTGGTGATGGACGGGTCCCAGGAGCTGACATCGGTGGGCACGGTGAGCCGCTTGGTGGGCAGCACGTGCACCCCGGCGAGCACGTTCGCCCTGGTCCGCAGGTGCCGGATGTGCACGCCGCGGAAGGCGAAATCGCCCCAGGAACTCATCGCCACGATGAACTCCTCGCCGTCCAGCACGATCTGCCCGGCGTGGTCGCCGACGATCACGCCGTCCTCGCGGCTGAAGTACAGCTGCGCGACCTGGTTGATCCTGCTCGGGTCCTTCAGGTCCAGGGTCCACACACCCCAGTGCGCCTGCTGGAAGAAGCCCAGCCCAGCGCAAGTGGCGGTCAGGTACAGCTTGCCGCCCCGCACCAGGGGTTTCCCGTCCGGGGTCTGCACCGCGTGCAGGTCCCGCAGCCCGGCCTGTCCGAAGTACCCGGCCTGCACCCGGCCCAGCACCACCGGGCCGTCCCCGCCCGCGCCATAGGCGTAGGAGAAGGTGCCCAGGGTGGCCGGGCGGCGCAGGTCCAGCTTCGCGGACACGCCGTCGCGCTCGCTGACCAGGGGCGCCCAGCCGGTGCCGGTGCCGGTGCTGTCGTGCAGCGCGGTGACCGCGTTCTCGTTGACCACGAAGGCGAACCGGAACGGCGCCCGCAACTTCGCCGCCGCCGATTTCACCACGGTGGTGACGCCGTTGACGGTGACCTCGATGCTGGCGGTGCCGGTCGCCGCGTCGTAGCGGGCGAGCACCCGGTTGGCCGAGTTGGCGGCCAGCCCGGCCACCACCGAGGCGCCGGGGGCCAGTTCGGTGACCTCCACCAGCACCGAGGCGAACGGCGCGCGCGGGCTGATCCCGGTGCGCACCAGGAAGTCCCCGCTGGTCCTGGGCAGTGGCGGCGCGGCCGTGTCGTACTGCTCGAACCCTGGCGCCAGCAGCGCGAACGGCCGGAACTGCTCGGCGATCCGGAACCGCAGGTCCATCGGGGTGATCCCGGCCGCCTCGGCCAGCGCGGTCTCCGCCGGGGTGGCCTCGGCGGCCGCCGCGGTGCCGGTGCCCACGATGGCGGCCGCGCCCAGCGCGCCCAGCCCGGTGAGCAGGTGCCTGCGGTCGATACCGCGTGGCGACTCGGGAATCGTCATTGTCTCCCCCAGGTTCTGTGGCCGGCGGAACTACTTCGTGAGCTTGAGGATGTCGATGCCGCGCTTGTTGTCCGCCACGTAGGTCAGGCCGCGGTGCCACGCAGGTTCCCACGACGCGGCGTCCACCGGCCGGAAGTAACCGACCTGTGTCGGGTTGGTCGGATCGCTGACGTCGATGAACCGGGTGCCCTGGGCGTAGAAGGACTGCACCAGGATGTTGCCGCGGATGTCGAAGTAGTGCGCCGAGCAGTCCCCGCTGTCCGGGTTGCTGCCCTCCTGACCGGCCACGCTCCAGGTGCCCACGGTGTTGAGCCGGAACGGCTTCTCCTTGCTGGAGCGCCAGCCCTGGCCGCCGTAGGAGCCCTTGAGCGAGGAGATCACCAGCACGCCGTCGGCGGCGCAGCCGGGGTTGAACGCCTCCTCGGTGGCGAAGAGCAGGTCGCCGCCGCCCCAGTGCCACGGGTTCGCGCCGTCCCCGGCCCGCCAGCCGACCTGGCGGTAGCTGTTGTGCATGAACTTGGAGGCCGCGGCCAGCTCGTCGATGCCGCCGCCCGCGTAGGGGATCGGGTCCCACGGGGTGGCCTTGCGGATCCGGTTGGCCACCGGGTCCCAGTGCCAGCCGCCGGTCCGGTACCCGCGCACGCCGCCCCGGCCCGCGGCCCAGGCGATGCCGGTGGCGTCGACCTGGACGTCGTGCACGTAGTCGGTCTTGCCGTCGTTGCGGCCGGTGTCGATGGGCTTGCTGAAGACCTTGGGGTTGCGCGGATCCCGGATGTCGGTCACCCACACCGGGCGGCCACCCCAGTCGGCAGGCATGTCCGCGGCCTTGGCCGGGCCGCCGGTCCACAGGTAGCGGCAGTCCTCGATGCAGCTCGTGGTGTGCCCGGCCGGCAACTCGACGAAGCTGAGCACGGTGAGCTTGGCCGGGTCCTTGGCGTCGACGATGTACACGCCGGACTTGCCGGTCTGCACGTTGCCGCCGAAGGCCCTGGGATCCCTGGCCAGGAAGACCAGCTTGCGTTTGGGGTCGACCTCGGTGTCCTCGGTCTCCCACAGGCCGGGCATGGACAGCTCGCCGATCTGCACCGGCTTGGCCGGGTCCTTGCTGATGTCGTAGGACTTCAGCCCGAACTGCCCGGAGACCAGCAGCACGTCCTGCCTGCCGTACTGCAGGAAGTCCAGCGCGATCGCGCCCTGCGCGCCCGGCACCGAGCCGACCAGTTCGACGTTCTTGACCGCGCCGGTGTCCTTGCCGCTCTTGCCGTGCCCGTGTCCAGCGGCAGCGGCGGGCGCCTGGAACTCCGGTTGTTCCTCGTCACAGGCCCACGCGGGCAGCGCGGTGGCGGCCAGCGCCAGCGCGGTGATCATCGCCACCATCCCGGACCGTTTTCCTACCCGAGCCATCACGCCCTCCCGATCGTTCGGCCAGGAACAACCTAGGCTGGGATGCCGTGGGGGACAAGGCATCGACCGCTCGTCCCCAGAAGGAGGAAGCCCGGATGCGCCGCCGCGACACCCTGCTGATGGCCCTGGCGGTCAGCGGCCTGACCGCCTGCACCACCCCGGAGGCCCCGGCGCCCGCCCAGCCCGGCACCTTCACCGTGGCGGTCGCCGAACCCGCCGCGCTGCTGCCAGGACAGGCCCTCGACCAGCCAGGCAAGCTGCTGGCCGGCGCGCTGTGGACGCCGCTGATGACCCTGGACAACCCGGGTGCGGCCCCGGTCCCGGCGGCCGCGGAGAAGGTCGAGAGTCCCGACCAACGACGCTGGACGATCCGCCTCCGGCCGGGCTGGCGCTTCCACGACAACACCCCGGTCACCGCTCGCTCCTACGCCCAGACCTGGGCGATGGCCAGACAACAGCGCTGGGCCGCCACCGGGCTGCTGGACCAGCTCCAGGTCCAGGAGGTGGCCACCCCGGACGACCTGACCGTCGAGGTCACCCTGGCCGCCGCCCAGCGGCACTTCCCGGTCGCGCTCACCAGCACCCTGCTCGCCCCGCTGTCCGAACAGGCCCTGACCCGCCGGGACTGGACCACCCTGATCGGCAACGGCCCCTACCGCGCCGAAGGCCAGTGGTCCCAGGGCATCCGGCTGACCGCCAACCCGGCCTACGCGGGCGCCACCAGGGCCAGGTCCGAGGCGATCAAGGTCGTGGTGGCCACCGCCGAAGCCCAGTACGCCCAGCTCGTCGCGGGCGGGATCGACCTGGCCACCGAGATCCCCGCCGCCGAACACGGCAAGCTGACCAGCCAGTTCGCCAACCGGAGCACCACCTGGCCGCAACCGGAGGCCACCTACCTGGCCTTCCCGGCCCGCCCCGAGTACGCCGACCCGGCCCGCAGGCACGCCCTGTCCATGGCCATCGACCGCGAGGCCCTGGCCACCGGCCCCCTCTCCCACCGGGTCACCCCGGCCACCGCGCTGCTGCCCGCGGCACTGGGCGCCGAGCGCAAGGACTCCGCCTGCCGCCCCTGCGTGCACGACGTCCAGGCCGCCGCCCTGCTGGCCCGCCAGAGCGAACTGCCCAAGAACCTCACCGTGTACTTCAACCAGGACACCTATCAGCGCACCTGGATCGAGCCCCTGGCCGCCCAGCTCCGCCTGTCCCTCAACGCCGAGGCCATCAGCACCAAGGGCCTGCCCGCCGCCGAGTACGCCGACCGGCTCGAACACCACCGCTTCGACGGCCCCTACCTGCTCACCGCCCGCGCCACCTACCCGCACCCGACCGCCCTGCTGTCCAGGCTGGCCGCCCAGGTGGGCTTCACCCACCCGAACTTCGCCGAACTGCTCGCGGCCGCGGACACCTCGGAGGCGGCCGACCGGGACCTGCGGCTGGCGGAGAACATCGCGCTGCGCGAACTGCCACTGGCCCCACTGTGGTCACCGCACGGCCACCTGTACTGGTCTCCCCGGCTGGCCGAGGTGACCCCGGACCCGGTCACCGGCCTCCGCCTGGCGGGCATCCGCGCGGGCTGAGCAGCCCGCCCGTACCAGACTCGAAAATCGGTTGGTGAGTGGGCAGACGGCGATGCCCCGGCGGGCGGGTTGACCGGCGGGGTCAGTTGTCGGTGTTGACAGTTGTGGCGGCTGGCGGCTGGCGGCTGGTTGTGGTGTGGGTCAGGCCGCGGTGTGGTCGGGACGGGGCTGGAGGGTGACCCTGTGGCCGGTCAAACGTTCGAGCTGGCGGGTGAGGTCGCGTTCGCGGCGTTGCCGGT